>NZ_QUDZ01000007.1:0-153983 GCF_003477765.1 Eubacterium sp. AF34-35BH | reverse complement strand
AATACCGACCTCCAATCGTTAGATTTTTAGGTCTAACTTTTGGGGGTCGGTACAATTTCCAAGTGTAACGGGAACTAAGTTACTTACTATAAAGTTATACCATGTAAGACCTGCTGTATCTAATCCAAGGCTACCATACTGTGAGTGGATTAATAAGCCACCACTTATATAACTCATGTTTGCAACACTATGCTCGAACCCTGAAATAACGAATACCATAATCGGTAAGAATAATGCCATAATTTTGCCTGATACTCTTTCAGCAGTAAGTGCCATCATAACTGCCACACATACTAATATGTTACAGAATATACCTTTAATAAATGCATCTGAAAAAGAAAGATTACATTTTGCAACTGCTGTTGTCATAATATTCTTTGCTACACCGTTGTTAAATAATGAAAATTCATGACCTAATGCATAACCACCTGTAACAAAAATAGAACCAACAAAATTTCCAATATATACTACTATCCAGTTTTTAAGCATTGAATAGAATTTGATGCGTTTATCTAATACTGAAATAATTAATAAGTTGTTTCCTGTAAAAAGTTCTGAATTGTTTAGTATTACCATTGCAAGTCCTGCCGGGAATACTAATGCTGCTATTAACTTTCCAAGTGATGCATTTTCTACTGTTGTTGCAGCAACCGATGATGCAACACCTGCAAATGAAATAAACATACCTGCCATAAATGCCAATGCAAACATTTTACCTAATGGCATGGTTGTTTTTCCCATTCCTCCTTCTGAATATTTTACTGTTGCCTGCTTCGCGTTTAACATTTTTTATACCTCTTTAAATTTTTTTCCTGTAGTATTCTAACAGATTTTCCGACAAATTGTTAGTGTTTTTTATCTGCAGGGAAAACTATCCCCTGAATTGCTCTTGCCTTGTCCATAATTTGAAGTGCCATAAGTGAATATTTGCTATGTTTATCACTATAGTCATGGCTATTTATCATTGTCTCCCACTCTTTCGCTTCAAATACCAGATTATTGTCTAACTCTACGTTATAGACTTCCTCTGTAGTTCCATCGTTGTAACGAACTATTACACGTCTTGGACTATCTATTGCTTCAATTAAAATTGCTCCTTTTTCACCTTGTATTTCACTTGGTGTAAAACCATTTGAAATTTTTGAATAGGTTATGTCTGCCAACATATCCTTATACTTAAGGGATATAGTTCCTTCTCCGTCTATACTATCCGGTAAAATAATGGCGCTTGCATCAATTTGCTCAGGGATGCCAAATAATTTTACCATTGGATGAACGCAATATACTCCAATATCCATAATCGCTCCATTGGAAAATTTAGGGTTAAAAGCATTTTCCACAATACCGTTTTTAAACTTATTATATCTTGATGAATACTGGCATAGCTTAAAGCTTGCTCTTCTTACAGGAGCTATTTTTTCTATGGCCTTTTCCACCGCCTTAAAGCCATCATCATAAACAGGGCGCATACCTTCAATTAAAACCACATTGTTTTCATTTGCTTTTTCAATTAAAATTTCCACTTCCCTGCTATTACTTGCCATAGGCTTTTCAACAAATACATGTTTCTTATTTTCAATCATTTTAAGAGCCTGTTCAAAATGAAAGGATGTTGGACTTGCAATATAAACAGCGTCTATGCTATCGCATTTTGCCAACTCATCTAAATCATCAAAGAAAAGAGTGCTTCCGTACTTTTCACCGAACTCTTTTGCTTTATTAATATTTCTTGAATATGTTCCCTTGTATTTCAAGCTATCGCATTTTGAAGTTGCCTTAATAAACCAATCTACAACAAAATTAGTGCCAACAGTTGCAAAATTAATCATAATTTCCTCCTAATCTATAAATGTTACTTAACGTTTCACCTTATACCTATTAGGATTATACCGTTGGCACTAACTTATTTCAATTTTCTATTAATTGTTTTTTTGCACTTTAGGTAATTCAATGTAGAAAACAACACCGTTCTCAACATTTTCACACCCGTACTTTCCATGATGTAACTCTACAATGCTTTTTACAAGATATAGACCAAGTCCACTGCCTTTTTGTCCATTTAAGGTTGCACTGTCGTTGCCCTGATAAAACATGTTCCAAATATTTTCAATGTTTTCTTCAGGTATATGTTTTCCATCATTTTCAACTTCGACTTTAATATTGTTTTCGCCAGACATAACTCTAACGTAAACATTACCTTCTTCTTTGCAATGTTTTATTGCATTTGTTATGTAATTACTTACTGCCTGAGTGAAAAATCTTTCATTAACTTCTGCCATACATTTTTCAGTATAGCTTTCATGAAGAGAAATGTTTTTCGTAAAGAAAAGCTTATCATAATCTCTACAAGTGAATTCTACAAGTTCGTTAATATCAGCACTTACAACCATTAACTCTTCCTCTGCACTTTGCATTGAATATATAACTATCATGTCATTAATCATTTGAGACATATTCTCCGTTTCCTCTATGATAGACTGACAATATTCCTTCTTTTTCTGCTTATCCTGCAATAGTTCTAACATTTCCACCTGACTTGAAATAATGGCAAGTGGAGTTTTCATTTCATGGGAAACATTGTTTACAAACTGCTTTCTGAGATTTTCAACTTTTGTTTTATTTTCTATTTCATTTTCCAATTCAGTAATCTGTTCCCTGATTTTTGATAACATAATATTAATGCTATGTGCTAAACTGGAAAGTTCAACAAATTCCTGATTTTCATTAATATTAAGTTCAAAGTTATTCTTTACAGCAAGTTTTGTATTTTCTTCAATTTGTCTTATTGGCTTACAAATACGGTTAGAAATTACAACAGAAACAATTACTCCAACTACAGCAACAAGAATTAACATTATCCCAAAGAATAACTTATAGTATGATAAATGTATTTTCATATTACTTTTTAATTCATATACATATAAATAATATTTGTTGCCATTCTGAGTTATTATTCCACGCCCTGAAATTTTTCCCACACCATTATTTGTAACTATTTCTTTCTCAGAGAATCTATACAATCTACTGACAATGTTATTTTCAACCTTTGCTTTTGCATTTGCATTTTGTGTCATAGACTTAAAATTCTTTGTTTTTAACGTTACATATATTGGTTCAAATTTTTCATTTGCAATAACAAATCTCAACTTCTGTTCTTCATAAGAAATAATATACCTGTTTTTATAGGTAAGAGTAGATATATCCTCTTTTTGCAGTGTGCTGAACGATTGCTTAATTACCCCAATCTTTCTGCTGAAATAATAATCCTCAGCAAATGCACTAAATAAAACAAACAATATACCCAATATAAAAAATATTGTAATTGTCTGCATAATTATCATTCGGCTTTTTATTGTTTTAAACATCTTCAACCTCAAAAATATAACCAATGCCATATATTGATTTAATATATGGACACTCATCACTTAATTTTATTCTTATCTGTTTTACAATTGTGTCAACTGTTCTATAAGTCCCGTCATAATCCGGTCCCCATACAGCATCAAGAATCTGCTCTCTTTTCAAAGTGACATTTTGATTTTCAATAAAGAAACTTAACAAATCAAATTCCTTTGGTGTTGTAACTATATATTGGTTATTTACATACACTTTCCTTGCTTTGCAATCCAATGAAAGTTTGCCAGCTTCAAGCTTCTCATATCTGTTCTCTGATTTGTATGTTCTTTTTAAAACTGCTTCAATTCTTGCTTTCAAAAGAGCTAACATAAACGGTTTCTTAATGTAATCGTCTACACCATTTCCAAAACTTTTTACCTGTTCCACATCTCCCGATTTTGCTGTCATCATAATAACTGGAACCTCTGATGTTTCTCTTATCTTCTGTAAAACATACTGACCATCATAAATTGGAAGCATTATATCTAGTAAAACTAAGTCAATTGAGTGAATGTTTTTTTCAAATTGTTCCAATGCCATTTCACCATCTTTTGCTTCAATAATGTTATAGTCATATAATTTCAAAAAATCACTTACAGTTGTTCTTAATTTTTCTTCATCTTCAACAATAAGTATTGTTCTATTAATTTTCATCAGTTAATCTCCTCGTATCTTAAAACTCCATCTTTCAGTAAAAATTCTGTAATATACTGCAGATTTCTAAACCATCGATTATTAAACCATTATCACAGCAATCTATTACAACTATCCATACTCTATCTCTTATATAGTATCTTAATAAATTGATAGAATAAAAATATAATGTGTCCATTAATCTTTAAATTGCTATTAATTACTGTAATTTAATGCTAATTTAATATTTTCACACAAGCAGTTTTATTTTAGTAATTCTAAAACTTCTTCTTTTGATACAAGTCCCACTGATCTGTTTACCTCAACACAATTTTCAAATACAATTAATGTTGGAATACTCATAATATTGTACTCAATTGAAATTGTAGGCTCTGTATCAACATTTACCTTACATACTTTTACATCATCTAATTCTTCTGCAAGCTTATCTATTACAGGACTTAACATTTTACATGGTCCACACCAGTCTGCCCAAAAATCAACTAACACTTTCTTATCAGACTTTAAAACTTCCTCTTCAAAATTATCTTTATTTACTTCAATAATTGCCATAATATTCTCCTCCTAACTGTTTATTTAGCTATTAATTTTTTAAATTATTTTGTTTAGTTTGTTAAATATTAACCAATTGCTTTTTATTGATTATTAATCATTTAGCTAATTGATGTTTATTCTTCAACTATTTGTTTTTTTATAGTATAACCAGTCTTAATATGTAATTATACTCATTCTGATTTTAACTTTTTTACGGAAATGTTTCAACATAAAAAGATATATAAATTTAAAGCATAATATGACATTTTTACCTCCATCTCCTGTACTAATATATTTCCGTCAAGCCTTGAAAATTATTAAAACATAACTCTTCAATGTGTAATTTAATTCTAGACTTTTTCTTTTCTATGTCTAATGCCTATTGATTATTGTCTTTTATGCTTTTTAAGTATATTATATATACTTATAATTTATAATAATATTACTCAGGAAAACTTCTTGAAAGGCATAGAGCACCATAGCCTGCCAGTGGATTTGGTTGTTCCTCTCTACTGCTTAAAGGTCTTGCTCCTCTAATTAAATATGCCTTAACCTTTTCACCATATAAAAATCTGTCATTTCCATTTACAATGCCCCATTCCATTAGCAACGCTGCTGCTCCTGTAACAAAAGGTGCAGCCATTGAAGTTCCACTTTTTACTGTTATTCCTCCATTATTGGATGCTGACACAATATTTACAGCCGGTGCAACAATGTCAGGTTTCACCATATTGTACTCTCTTGTATATCCTCTTCCTGAAAAAGTAGCAATGGTATCATCTCTTCCATTATAGCCCCCTACAGATATTACTTTGTTAGTTGCAGATGGAATTGTGAGAGTTGTATATGGGTCAGGTCTTAAAAATTTTGTGTTCGTATTAATTTTCTCCTGGCCTGGAAGCCACATGTCATATCGTCCATTTACAATTCTATTAGGAAATAATTTTATTTTCCAAATTCCTGCATCAAGGTAATTGCTTTTAGGAATTAAACTAATATATATTTCCTGAAAAATGCTATAAGGTTTTGGCGTCCCATACAAAACATTTATATTTGTGTCTTCTAATTGCTCCTTATAAATGTATCCTTCCCTGCTAAATATTGATGTACTTTCTCCTGACGGAGATATGAGACTAACATTATATTTATCAACATAGTTTTTCCAAATTTGTATGCTAAATGCCCTCTCATAATTTGATATTTGCAATTCCACTTCCACCGGCTCCTGTTCCAAATATCCTCCGCTATGGCCTGAACTTCCCCCTTCGTTACCTGTTCCAACAACAATAACTGCCCTGTTACTGTCTACAACACTATCCAAATATGTTGAAAGTAAAGATGTTCCATCATGTGAACCGTATGTGTTTCCAAAACTAATATTTATTACAACCGGTCTCTCCAGAATGTTCGCTTCTTTTATAATAAAGTCAACGCCTTCCATTAACTGATTAGTTTTTGGAAATGAATTTTCATTATCCACAGACATTTTTACCACTATTAAATCACTTCTTGTTGCAATTCCTAAATTATTGTTTTTGTCTGTGGCAAAATTACCTGCTGCTATACCTGCAACATGTGTTCCATGACCTGATACATCTCTTGAATTAACTATCCCATAAGGATTATTGCTTTCCAAGGCTCTATTAATGTCTTCACTTGTATATACTCTGTCTGTTTGCTGATCCCATAACCTTAATATTCTTGTATTACCACTTTCATCTATAAAGGCTTTGTTTGTAAAACTAATTCCGCTGTCAATTATACCGATAAGAACACCTCTACCGAATAATGGTACATTATTATTTTCAAAGGTTTCTTCATCTATTCCTATTTGTCGTCTTACATCTGACTGTGTTTCATTATCCTGTAGTACTTCATTACTCAGCCTTATTTCATTACTTGGCTCTGTTTCATTATCCAGCTGAAAATAATCATTTTGAACTTCATTTATGCAGGATTGTCTTTTTCCGTTTAAAACAGCAAATTCCAGATTCTTTGGTTTTTCCACAAATATTACGTTTGGAAGATTTGCTATTTCATCTACAAAAATTCTGTTTGCATTAGCAGTTGCATAGCCACCTGATAAAGGTTTTATTCTATTAACTAAAGATTCAATTGTGCCTATGTCTCCGAAATATTTGATAATTAAATCCCAGGAATCATTTTCCACATTATAACCTGCTGATAATTCACGGGATTTTTCCAATTGCTCCAATGAAGTCTCCAAAGCTATATTAAGTTGGTTATCCTGTTTTTCATTCATTTAAAACTCGAAAATATCTTTTTTTAAATATATTCAAGAATTCCCTTTCCATTACTACTGATTATTTTTGCCTTAGCTCCTTCTATAATTGGAAACTGTGGGCCTTTGTGACCAATATCACTGTTAAATATAATTGGCACATCCAAGTCATCTAAAACCGACATTACTGCATCTTCATAAGTTCTGTTACTCCAGGAATTGTACATTAACGGTCTGCCAAAAATAAACCCATTAACATTTTTAAAATAGCCCTTTTCTTTCATTTGCCAAAGATGAGTGATAATTGTGGTATCCTCCATATTGAAACTTTCAAGGTTCCATATTATTCCGTCAGACTTATATTTATTTATAAATTCTTCCGTACCATCATAGCTTGTTCCTAACAGAAAAACAATTACATCTAAACAGCCACCTACCAATCTCCCTGTCATACTAATTTCATCTTCCATACGACCGTTTACCCACCTAACTTCTTTGTCTGCACAATAGCCCTCATAGCCACTTACATACTCATGTCTCTCATCTTCAAAATTATCGTAGGAATGAAGTTTCTTTGTTGTTCCTTCAATAACACCTAAAGCATCCTCTACAGGTTTCTGCCATGGTTTCATTCCAAAATCTCCAACATGACATCCATAGACTGCTGCTGTATCATACTTAGTAACTAAAGGATAAACTATGCATGTATTATCCGAAAACCCTTGAAACCATTTTGGATCCTTGCTTAAATACTCAAAATCAATGTATTCAAGCATTTCCATACAATAATCTCCACCTGCAGCAGACATAATGCTTCTAACATTAGGATTATGTATTAATTCATTTATTTCTTTTCCTCTTTCAGCTCCTGTACCACTACAGCCTCTTGCATCACTTTTGAAAAGATTATCTGTAGCAATTACATTGTAACCCCTGTCAGATAATTGTCTCATTGCATTCTCTACTCTTTTTTTCTTTAATTCGTTTACAATACCGTCAGATGTTGCAGTAACCCCAATGGTATCTCCTTTTTGTAAATATTTTGGTATGTTCATATATTATCGTATAATTCCGGTAATGCTTAGAATTACACCTGCCTCCTTTAAACTTTATATTTTGCTTGTATCTAATTATTTATATTCTTCACCTATTAGTCTACATATTCTTTTATGTAGTCTCTTCTTGGTTTTACAAAATAATTCTTTATATAGTCATTTCTTCTCCCAATTTTACAGAATAAATTATCATTTCAGAAACTTTTTTTCCTGTGATTTTTTCAAGGGCTAATTTGTAACATTCTAACTGTTTCTTATATCTATGCTTTAATTCATCCATTGAGTCAACATTGTCTGTCTTATAATCTAAAATCACATACCTGTCATCCTCTATAAAGCATACGTCAATAATACCCTGAATAATCATTAACTCATCTGAGTTTGAGTGTTCCTTAATTTCCTTTGCCTGTACTCCTAAAAGGAACTGTCGTTCTCTATATAACTGATTACTTTCCTTTGCCTTAGCCATTCTTTCAAAAACCTTTGTTTTTGTGAATTTTAAAATATCATAAGGATTAACAGCCTCTCCCTGAATCTTAGTTAATAATTTGCTGTCAATTTGAGCCTGTATCATATTAGTAATTATATCTTTTGAATATTCTTTGTTTTCTATATCCATTAATTCAAAAACTCTATGATATGCTGTGCCTCGCTCTGCTCCATATATTCTATCCGAAGACTCCTTGTCCTCTTTCATAAACTGTGGAACAATTTCCGTCTCTTTATGAACAGAAGTTTTTTCAAAGATTTTGTCTAAAGAATCTTCTGCTTCTTCATCTGCCATACTTTCTTTTTTCAGTTCAGTTACACTTGCTTTTGAACAAAGGTTAATATCTTCAATATAAGGATATTCAAAATTAAAATCTTTAATAAGTCTGTCGTAAACATCCTTTGGTACTTCCGCATTATTCCATGTTTCAAGTAACATCTTTTTTAATTCAGATTTTACCATTTGATCTACTTCATTTTCCGATATTTCATCTTCAGTTACAAAACTGTTATTAACTAAAACCTGATTCTTTAAATATATAAATTGCATCCATTTAAAGAAAGAGCTGTTGTTCATTATCTGATTATAAGTTAGTGGAGTATCTTCTGAATTAATGACTTCCTCACATTCCTTTTCATACTTGCTTCCAACACGTCCTGTTATAATCAGCTTTTCCTTGGCTCTTGTTAATGCAACATACAAAAGACGTAAATACTCCATACGACTTTCCTGTTTGTTTAAATCCTTTACATACTTTCTATATGTAGGTGTAACGGTTAGTTTGACATCCGGAAAAATGGCATCTACTGCTGCATAGCCATTGTCACTTATATCTACAGTTCCTGCATCTGCAACAAAGTTACTTGAAGTGTCACAAATGAAAACAATAGGGAACTGCAAACCTTTACTTTTATGAATTGAAAGTATTCTTACAATGTTATCATTTTCATTAACTGTTGATGCTTCCCCCTGGTCACTGTCTAACTCCTTAATCTTCTCAATATATCTTACAAAGTTAAAAAGTCCTCTGTAACTTGTTTTTTCATAGTTTGCAGCCTTCTCCTTTAAGTTTTCAATATTTAAATATCTTCTCTTTCCATTGCTCAAGGCTGATACATAATACTGAAATCCTGTTCGTTCTAATATTTCATTTATAATTTCATATACGGAATTCTTATAATCCAGTTTTCTGTAATAATTAAGTTCCTTAAAGAAATCATAAATTTTCTTAACAAGATTTGAATCATCTCCTGTTTCCTGATAAGCCAATAAAGAATCAAGAAATGAAATCTTACGGTTATCTCCCTTAATTACTGCAAGTTCGTCATCTGTAAAATTAAACATAGCACTTGTTAGTACCGAAACTAATGGTATGTCCTGTCTTGGGTTGTCAATTATGGTAAGCATATTCATAATGGTTTCCACTTCCATTGAATCAAAAAATCCGCTCTTAGAATCTGCGTATGCAGGAATTCCCATATTCATAAGCTGCTCAACATATATGCCTGCATTGCTTTTTACACTACGCATTAAAATAACTATATCCTTGTACTGGGCAAGTCGCATTTTCCCATCTTTTCCCTGAACCATAAAGCCATTTTGCGGGTCCGTTAATTCCCTGATTTTAGATGCTACAAATGTAGCCTCTTTTTCTTTTGAGCCGGTTTGTATACCGATAAATTCTGTTCTATTATCCTGTCTTTCAGGAATCTTCTCATACTGTGCTCCCAAAGAAAGTCTGTGTCCTTTTTGATAATCAATGTCACCGAAATTAGGGGTCATTATTCTGTCAAATAAGAAATTTACACTGTCTATTATTTCCTTTCTACTTCTAAAGTTCTGATCTAGCGTAATCAGACAATTATCTGCCTGCAAGTCTTCTTCATAAGAATAAAACTTCTCAAGGAACAACTGAGGTTTTGCATTTCTAAAACGATAGATGCTCTGCTTAACATCCCCAACCATAAACATATTATTAATGCCATAGCCTTTTGAAACACTTGTTAAAATTGCTTCCTGAACATAGTTGCTGTCCTGATACTCGTCAATCATAATTTCTTTATAGTTTTTTGACATATCCTTTGCCACTTTTGTTGGCTGTAACTTTCCATTGCCATCTATGTCATTTAAAATATTAAGTGCCATGTGAGCAATATCGTCAAAGTCTGCAATTCTCTTTTCTCTTTTCTCCGCTGTAAATCTTTCAATAAGTTTTATTGTAATCTCGCATAATATATCTATTGTTTCTCTGCAATTAACCAAGTCTTCATAAATCTCGTCAATCGGTTCTGTAAAGTACAAATCCTTAAGCTTTTCGACGGTTGCTTTTACTGAAGAATTTATTGTTTTTACCTTTAACTTTAATTCAGGATTACCTTTTCTTACTGTCGATAATCTTGGTAATGTAAGTTTCTCGTAATATTTAGCTAAAGATTTAAAATCTTTTTGCTCCAATAAATAATCAATTTCTACCAACATATCTTTTGAATTTTGTCCAAAACTCTTTAAGTCATCATCCATTTCAGAAATCTCTATTGCTTTTTGCAAATCTTCCCTGCATTTATTTAACTGGTCTACTGTTGACTTAAAAACATGCCCATATACTTCTCCGTTTAATATGTCATCTAAATTGTTAAACTTATATTTGTTTTTTAGATTGTTAACCCAAAGAATCGGATTAATTTCCCCTTTAGCCTTTTTATAAATTGTATCTACAATGTTAAATATTCTGTCGTTTACCTTCCCACCTGAATATTTTCTTGCCAACTCTAAAAATTCTTCCGAACCTTCTTCATAGTATTCTTCCAAAATATTGTTGAGAATATCGTTTTTCATTAATTCTACTTCTATTTCTTCAGCAATTCTATAATTAGGATCTAAGTCAATTTTATCAAAATTTTCTTTGACTACTTTTCCACAAAAACTGTCAATTGTAGTTATTGTTGCATTATTTAGCAAAGCTAATTGTTTTACAATATTGTCATTATTACTACTTTCCTGTAATTCTTCAAGTCTCTCTCTCAATCGCTCTTTCATTTCTGAAGCTGCTGCCCTTGTAAATGTAAGAACAAGTAACTGGTCTACATCAATGTTTTCACGCTCATCTGTAATAAGGCTTACAATTCTCTCAACCAATACTGCTGTTTTTCCGGAACCTGCTGCCGCAGAAACAAGAATATTACGATTTCTGGTATTTATAATATCTAACTGCTTATCTGTCCACTTCATTTAATAACTCTCCTATATTTCCAAAAGAAACACTTTCTAATTGTCTGTATTTATCTCCCAATGCCTGATCAAATCTGCATATTCCCTTATAGCTACAATATCTGCACTGTTCCTCTATTGGGTTGATTGAAATCTTACCGCTAAGCAAATCATTCTTTAACTCATCTGCTTTGTTTGATACATGTTTGATTAGTTTCGAATATGTTTGTTCATCTAAAATCTGACTTGTTTTCTTTGGATTGCCTGATTTGTCATAAGATACTTTTACAATCTTTGATTCATTGTTTTTCTCTACATCTTCATCTACAGCATCTATAACTTCCTTACTGTCACATACAATTCCTGTCATTTGGAATTTTGGTAATTGCTGTTTGAAAACTATTTCCTTTAAAATTTCTTCATCAGTTCTTGTATCCTCTTTATTAACATCCCTATGCATCTTAATTAAGTCATTTGTTCCACTTATATTCATATATGGATCTCTAATATTAAAATAAAGTCCTGCTGCCGGTAAAATTTCTTTGGAAGTTTTCTTCTTTTCGTAATTTATCGCATCATTAATATATACTAATAACTGCATCTGAATTCCGTTATAGGCTTTTGTAATGTCAAATACCATTTCTGATGACTTATAATCAATAACTTTTACATATAACTTATCATCTGTTTCATAAGTATCAATTCTGTCTACAATTCCATGTTCTAATGGTATTTCATATTCTGCCGGTTTGAATTTTCCATGATTAATATGATTTATTAACACCTTAACAGTTTTCTCAGCTATTTCTTTTACCTGATTAGTTATAAAAGCATTTCTTGCTGAACCTTCAAGAGCTTCATTATCATATTTTTCAAAAGTGTATTTCACTGCTTTTTTAATTAACTCACTGCTTTTCTCATCAGTAATTTCCTTCCACTGAAGCTGCTTGCTATTCACCATTTCAAAAAACTTCTGTATAGTTATATGATAAAGATTTCCAATATCATAAGCCTCTATTGAAAATTTTTCTCTTTCCTTTAATTTCAAACCATAAGAAAGGAACTGTGAATAAGCACATTTAGCATAATTTTCCAGTCTTGTTATACCAATATTACCAGGAATACCATATAATTTTTTTGCATATTCTTTCATTAAGTCATTCCTGTTATTATTATAAAATCCACCTTCTAATATTAAATTCATTATTTTTGCAGTTGACTTATCCGACAATAAAATCTTACTTAAATAATTAAATCTCGGATTATCTTCGCCATTTCTATATGCATTAATGTTTTCAGCAACATACTGTAAGGCAACTTTTTTGTTAGTAATGTGGCTTACCGGAATTTCTATTTCCTCAAAATGCTTTTCTTTCATATTAGGAAACATTTTTTCCAGTATTCCAATTATATATGATTTTCTTAAAGTTGAACCATCACTGTCTGACTTGCTGTAACATAAAACAATCTGTTCTAATGGTTTGGCAAATAATGAATATAAATATATTCTCTGTTTAAAAATATTTTCCCTTGTAGTTGGTGCTAATTTGTAATCCTTAGACTTTAATATGTCTCTCTCACTATCAGTTATAATACCCCCGGGAGTGCTGTTTTTAGGAACAATACCATCATTCATACCAAGGAAAAATAATATTTTTTTGGTGTCCTTTAATCTGGTTCTCTCAATATTACCCACCATAATTGTATCGATTCCCGGTGGAATAATTCCTATTTTTACCTGAGAAAGTCCTGCTTCTAAAATATCGTTATATTCTTCTGTAGTTACAATCTCATCACCCATTAAGGCAACTAATCTATCAAAAACATTAATTACTGATTCATATATTTGGCTATATTCTTTTTCCAGTGCAACAACCTTCTTCTCCCTAAATTCTTCTGCTTTTTTCTGTATTTTATCCTGTATGTTATGTTTTACAGTAAACAAATATACTGCTTTGGTTCTTTCAAAAACTGTTGCGTCTTTTTTGATAAACTCATCCCTAAGTTCCTGTAATCCTTCTACTATCTGTTCTCTAATTGTATTAACAATTTCTATATGTCCTTCTTCCATAAATGGATATACTTTCTCCCAGTTCTTAACGTAACTTCTATATCCTCTTCTATTAGATTTCAAAATATAGTTTTCAAATATGTCGCACATATTTTCATCTAATTCCATAAATTTTAATCTAACAAATCGCATAACTGTCTGATGAGAAAAATCCTTATTAATTACATCCAATGCAGCAAGAATCCCGTCAACATATTTGTTTGCAAGAATGTCCTCCTTGTGGTCAATAAAACATGGCAAATCATATTTTTCAAATGCCTGCTCTATATACTTATGGTAACTTTCTATATCCCCTGCAATAACAGCTATGTCATTATATCTGTAATCACCGCTTTTAATTAATTTAGATATTTCACCTGCAACATATTCTGCCTCTCCTTTAGGATTATTTAAGGCATAAATTCTTATATTGTCATTGCTTTCCTTATATTGAGCTTTCTTTGTGTTTCTAAATATATTTTCTTCCACAAAAGCTAATGGCTTTGCCAGATTGCCTAATCTTGAATTTTCTTTTTGAGCCTGATTACGCTCTAAGTCAATTACAATATTAGGTTCAATTTCAACAGAATTCTTAATAGCCAGTTCTCTAATCTTTACAATTGTTTCCTTACTTAAGCTAAAAAGTTCCATTGCGTCATAACCTTTAAAATCAACCTGTTCTTCAGGCAAAGTTACTGCCAAGGAAACATGAGGGCTGTATTTTAATAACTGTTCTATGACTTTGTACTGGATTGGTGTAAAGCCTGTAAAACTGTCAAAATAGAAGTATGTATTCTTTACATATTCTGACTTAGGAATGTATTCACAAAGTAGACTTAACAAATCTTCGTTTGTTATTGCCCTATTTTCTATAAACTTATTAAATTCATTATTTATAATTTCCAAATCCTGTATTTTTAATTTAAGTGTAGGGTAATCTTCTACTTTTCCTTCAATGTCATTAAGGCTCTCCTGATTAATGCTATACTGTCTAAACTCAGATATAAGCGTTTTCACCTTGTCGGTAAAGCCCATCATTTTTACTTTGTTTTTGTAAACATAAAGCTTATCTTTGCAATCTTCTAAAACCTTTCTAATTACAAGAGTCTTACCCAAATCATCCATAACATTTAAGTCATTAACTCCCAGTTCTTCAAATATTGCATAAGCAAGTCTGGTTAAACTTGTAACTTCTATGTTGAAGCACCCATGATTAGGATGTAATGTTAGTATTTCTTTTTGAGTTTCCATTGAATATTGTTCAGGTACAACTGCCACGAAATTCTTTTCTTCCATCTTCATTGAAAGACTTATCATTTCCTGAATTAAAGTATAAGATTTTCCTGAGCCTGCTCGTCCCAAAATTAATTGTAATGCCATACGTATACCTCTTATTTAATCATCTTTTATAATTTTTACATTTTTATAATAACTTTATCTTTTTTATTTTTGTAATACTATCCTTAAATATTATTGTACAATGATATACTGCCATAATCTTTTAATAAGCAAATTTCTTGCACTATTATAGTATACCAAATTACAGCGTACTTTAATGTAATTTTTTTAATTTATAAGTTATTTATTTTAATAATATTGCTATTTTCATGTATACTTTCTCATTCCTTTTAATAAACTTAAATATAAAATATTTTTTAAGGAGTCATTATGGGAAAAAGTCCAAAATTTATGGTATTTCATTTAAAGGAGCTTATTTATACCCTTGTGTTTGTACTCCTTGGTATTGTACTGATAATATCTTTGATATTTATGTTTTGTAATAAAAACCAAGGAGAAAAAGAAACCAAAACTACCAATAGTCAATATGAAGCCGGAGTTTACACTTCCCAAGTTACATTAAATGGTAATCCTATGGAAATATCCGTTACCCTTGATAACAATCACATAAATGCCATTACCGTCACTAACGTAAGCGATACAATCTCCACAATGTATCCACTGGTACAGCCAGCCTTCGATGATATTGCAAATCAGATTGTTGACAGTCAGTCAGTTAAAAACGTAAAATTCTCTAAAGACAGCAAGTATACATATACCATGTTGTATGATGCAATTGTGGACACTATAAACAAAGGGAAAAAATAACCCTCCTATATTTGATTTATTATAGTTTATTTTTATTTTCCTATTTTTCTTAATTGTTACCTCTTTTTTACCAAAAAGGATGAGACAAAAATGCCTCATCCTTTTATTTCTTTTAAAATATTTATAATTATATTCTTCTTGTGATTATATTAATAAATCTGCTATTCCAATTCTTCTAACCATTGTCTTACGCAGGCATCACTTGGCATTCGCAAATCCCCTCTAGGTGATACTGCAACTGAACCAACTTTTGGACCATCAGGCAAACAACTTCTCTTAAACTGCTGTGAAAAGAATCTTCTATAAAATGTTTTAAGCCACTTTAATATTGTTTCCTTATCATACATGCCCTTAAAAGCTTCATTGGCTAAGAACAATACTTTCTTTGGATTATAGCCATATCTTAAAACATAATATAAGAAGAAATCGTGTAACTCGTATGGTCCTACCAAGTCCTCAGTTTTCTGTGAAATCTTGCCATCTTTTGGTGGTAAAAGTTCAGGACTGACAGGTGTGTCAAGTACATCAAATAATACTTTTGCAAGTTCCTTTTCTTCTGTTGTATCTGCAAAGTATTTAACTAAATGTCTAACCAATGTTTTTGGAACTCCTGCATTGACACCATACATTGACATATGATCACCATTATAAGTAGCCCAGCCTAATGCCAACTCTGACATATCCCCTGTACCGATAACCATGCCATTATATTCATTGGCAAAATCCATTAACAAATATGTTCTCTGTCTTGCCTGAGCATTTTCATAAGTTACATCATGTATATTTATATCATGTCCAATTTGTTTTAAGTGTAACTTCACAGCTTCAGCAATATTTACTTCCTTAAGAGTGCAACCTAATTTTTCTATCATTTTTAAGGCATTGTTGTAAGTTCTGTCAGTTGTTCCAAAGCCCGGCATTGTTACAGCAATAATTCCTTTTCTATCAATATTTAAACTATCAAAAGCTCTTACCGTAACAAGAAGGGCAAGTGTTGAATCCAAGCCACCTGAAATTCCAACAACTGCATTTTTGCAATTAGTATGCTCTAATCGTTTCTTTAAGCCCATTGTCTGAATGGAAAGAATTTCCTCACAACGCTTGTCCCTTTCACTTTCGTTTGATGGAACAAACGGTGCATTGTCTATTACTCTACTGAAATCAAATTTTTCTTCCTCTAAATATATTTCAATTTCTTCATATTCGCTGTCAATATCCTGACCTGACACAAATGTTGTAATTCTTGCTCTTTCAGCAGCAATCTTGTCCAAATCAATTTCACCATAAGTAATGCCGTTGGTAAATTTATCTGACTGGGCAATAATTGCTCCATTCTCTGCAATAATGTTATGACCTGCAAAAACCAAATCAGTAGTTGATTCTCCTTCTCCTGCATCAGCATATATGTACGCTGACAAAGTTCTTGCCGACTGACCTGTTACAAGACCTGTTCTGTAAGTATCTTTTCCAACTGTTTCATCACTGGCTGATAAATTAGAAATTACTGTAGCTCCTGCCATTGCATGATTTGTACTTGGTGGATTTGGAACCCATAAATCCTCACATATTTCTATTGAAAATGTAAAATTATCAAAATTAACGCACTTAAATAAAAGATTCGTTCCAACAGAAACTGTATCCTCTGTCTCATCAAACTCCTCATCGTACTCGTCATCATATTCATCGTCATATTCTTCCTGTGACTCTAACTTAAAGTTTTTTAAAATATAAGAACCTGAGATAAATGAATCATCATTAATATTTCTGTATGTTATATCTTTTAAGCCTTCAACACCTTTACCTGACGAAAAATGTCTTCCCTCATAAAATTCTGAATAATTTGGAATATATGTTTTAGGTACAAAGCCCATTATTTCACCATCATATACAACTGCAGCCATATTATATAATTTACTCTTAAAAATCATTGGTAAACCAACTATTGCAATAATTTCCTTGCCCTCTGTATATGGAACAATAGTTTCAATAAGTGCCTTCATTGCATTATCTAAAAGTGCCTTTTGCCAAAACAAATCCCCAGCTGTATATCCTGTAATACATAATTCAGGAAAAACAATTAACTGTGTTTTATTTCTATAAGCTTCTCTTATTAATGAACATATTTCCACTGCGTTGTGTTTACAGTCGCCAACTTTTATTTTTGGTGTAGCGGCAGCTACCTTTATAAATCCGTTATTCATTTTAAATATAATCCACTCTTTTTTAATGGACTATTCTCCTTTCTGCCCAATTTGTTTCTTTATGTAATTGGAAATTTCTTTAGTATTTCCTATTAGGATTTGGGTGCCAAAACACCCAAATCCTGATTACTGCTTTGTACATTGTAATTTACAATCCACATTTTTATCTAAACAATACTGTGCTAATTGTAACATTATATTATTTTAATATCAACGACCCATTTATTAGAACATTCCAATTCTATAACCCATTTGTTATAATGCCCTAATACCATAAATTGTTCATTTGAACGATTTCATTATAACATTCTAATTCAAATATACATTTATTATATTGTTCTTACGAATGTATTGTACCCTAAAGCTCTTAGTCGCTGTTCAGTTGCAACAGCATTATCTAAATTTCTATAATTGCCAACTGTCACTTTAATAAGTCCCCGTTCAACTATCAAATTAACAGGAAAGCCCTGCATTTTAAGTTCATTTGCCTGTCTGTTTGCCAACAAAGGATTTCTAAACGCCCCTACCTGAACAGTATATCTTGACATTTGAGAGGCTGTTATTCCATTTGAATTTAGAGTGTCAATTATACCATCCGCTATTGCCTGAGCTATTTCATTAAACTTTTCATCAAATAACTGATTATCTTTATCTGAATTAATAAAACCTAGTTCTAAAAGAACAGCCGGCATTTTAGTCCTTTTCAAAACTACCAAATTTGGTCGTTCCACAACGCCCTTGTCTTCAAAACCAAGTGCCACAAGATTTTCATTAATATTTCTTGCCAAAGTTCCCTTAAAACCTGAATCATTATACACTAAAGCCTGAACTCCACCATATGTGTTAGGCGTTGGGGAGGAATTTCTATGAAATGAAACAAACAAATCCCCGCCTGCTTCATTTCCAATTGTTGCTTTTTCAAAGGGCGTATTATAGACGTCTGTTGTTCTTGTATAAACTACATCAAAGCCTGCATTTTTTAGTAAATCCCCTACAGCCATTGCCATTCTAAGGGCATCATCTTTTTCCTGTCTGCCATTATAAGTTGCACCCGAATCACTTCCACCATGTCCCGGATCAATTATTATTTTATATGCCATATTATTCCTAAAAATATTTTTTCATAATATTATATGTTTTATATTAGGAAATATTGCAAAAAACCAACTTCTTGAATTTAATTCTGTTATATTTTTCAATATAATAAGATTAAACTTTTCAAAGTTGGTTTTTAATTAATATTATTTACACTATTTAGTTGTATTATTTTTGTTTGTATTTTTGTTTGTATTTTTCTTTGTTGTATTATTCTTTTTGTTTGACTGTGTTGTGTCGTTATCATTACCATCAATGTCGTCAACAATATCATCTACACCATCTTCAATGTCATCGCCAATATCATCAATAACGCCATTATTATCGTTACCATTATTGTTATTTCCATTGTTATCTGTGTTATTATTCATGTTATTTGTTGTACTCTGATTATTGTCAGTTGTATTTGACTCAACTGTAGTTGTTTCATTGTCATTGTTGCCACATCCAACAAATGTAAATACTGACAACATAAGTGTTAATACTAATAAGTAATTTCGTAAATATTTCATTTCTAACCTCCATAATTTACACTGTTTTCTAACAGTTTCTTTATGAAGTTATTATTTTCATTTTATTTAATTTTATACAACAAAAATTAATCAATTACATCTGCCATGTTGTACATGCCCGCTTCTTTTCCTGCAAGGAATTTTGCAGCATCAATTGCCCCCTTGGCAAATATAGCTTTTGAGTAAGCTGTATGTTTAATTTCGATTACTTCATCAGTTCCGGCAAAAATAACTTCGTGTTCACCTACAATTGTGCCACCTCTAACTGCTGAAATTCCAATTTCATTCTTCTTTCTCTTTTCACGAACATTACTTCTATCGTATGTGTAATCATATTCGTTATTTAATTCCTGATTGATGCAATCTGCTAACGCAAGTGCTGTTCCGCTTGGTGCATCAACCTTCTGATTATGATGTTTTTCTACGATTTCAATATCAAATCCTCTGTCAGCTAAAACATCTGTAGCGATTTTTAATATTTTCATTAATGTATTAATTCCTAAAGACATGTTTGCTGAACGAAGGACTGCTACACTTTTGCTAGCCTCATTAACCTTGTCTAACTGCTGTGCAGACAAACCTGTTGTACATACAACAACAGGTGTCTTTGTTTCAACTGCATAATCTAATAGATCATCAATAGCTGCTGTTACCGCAAAATCAATTATTGCGTCAGCCTTAACATCACATTCCTTTATTGACTTAAACACAGGATAATCATTTGCAATACCTGTATAAGCATCAATTCCAGCTACAATTTGTACATCTTCATCTTTACTAATTAAGTCTGTAATAACTCTACCCATCTTGCCATTACATCCATGCATTATTACATTTACCATTTTCTCCTCCATTACCTATAATCCCTTTGCATTTGCAAAAAGAATTATTTTTTTGGCAATATATCCTTTGTATATTTGCCATATTATCCTGCTATTTATAATACACCGTAGTCTTTTAATGCTTTCTTTAATACTTCCTTATGAGCATCTGTTAATTCTGTAAGTGGTGCTCTAACTGTTCCTGCCTTATAACCAAGCATGTTCATTGCTGCCTTTACAGGAATTGGATTTACTTCACAGAACAAAGCGCCGATAACATCGATTGCTTCTAACTGTAACTTCTGAGCTGTTTCAATGTCTCCATCTAAAAATGCATAAACCATGTCATGTACTTTCTTTGGTGCAACATGTGACCAAACCGAAATTACACCTTTTCCACCAAGTGAAAGAATTGGTAATACCTGATCATCATTTCCTGAATAAATATCAATACAGCCATTAGCAAGTGATGCTAATTTAGCTACTGCTGAAATATTTCCTGAAGCTTCCTTAATAGCAACTACATTCTTAACTTCCTTTGCAATTCTAACTGCTGTTTCAGGCTGGATTGTTGTACCTGTTCTGCTTGGTACATTGTACATAATAATTGGAATATTAACTGCATCTGAAATAGCCTTGTAATACTCATATAAGCCGTCCTGAGTACATTTGTTGTAATATGGTGTTACGCAAAGAAGTCCGTCTGCTCCAACTTCTTCTGCCTTCTTTGACATATTAACTGCTTCTCTTGTACAGTTTGAACCTGTACCTGCAATAACAGGAACTCTTCCTGCAACCTTATCTACACAATATTTTATAACTGAAACGTGTTCTTCGTCAGGCATTGTTGATGATTCACCTGTTGTACCACATACAATAATTGCATCTGTACTATTAGCAATCTGATCATCAATAATTCTTCCGAATTCTTCATAATTAACAGTATCATCGTCATTAAATGGTGTAATAATCGCTACACCTGCACCTGTAAAAATAGACATTTTACATTTCCTCCTAAAAAATATGTATTATTTTGTTAAGCATAGTAAAAGGAGCTTAAACCTAAGCTCCTTATAAGAATTCAATATAATACTTATAAGTAGCCCTCCATCAATTAGCTCTTCATCAATTGATGACAGTCATATGACTATTAACCATACGCCCAGAGTAAATATTCCGGATATCCACCCTTCGGCACCACTTCCTTTTGTACACAATCTTCTGTCTCCGGGACATCCTATGTACTACTAATAACCAGTGCAACCTCTACTATATTAACTGTATTAATAATATCACTGTGACCCTATAGTGTCAACCCAACACTATGGTATTTGCATTATAAAATTTTGTTTTCTATTCTTCATTATTCCAAATAAATATACCAATACAAACTGTATATATAAATATTATATTCAGCTTTTCTGATTTATTTAATAAATATTAAAATATATTTCTATTTAGATTATGGCATCAAAACATCTTTTTCCACCTGTATTTGTGCAATGTCATTTTGCACACCGGGCTGGAAAAACTTTGAATGCTGTATTAACATTCTATTATTTAATAATATCGTCGTTAGGGTTCTTTTCCTGTAAAACCTGACCTTTTTTACCATAGCCCTCAGGCACTCCTAATTTCTGATATTCGTAGCCTAACTGTGTTATTTTTCCCTTATATGAATTAATTAATGAAGAACCACCGTTTTTATAATCTGTCGGTTCAAATGAAAACCATGCGTATCTCTCCACATAATCTCTCTTGTCCAATTCAGGCAAAACAATTTTCATATAATCAATTGCAGACTGTCTTGTCTGTTTAGTCCATGCAGGCACACCGCTCAGAGCAAACTCTGTAATCCAAATTGGCTTTTTGTACATTTCCCAGGTTTCATCTATTATTTTCAAAAAGGCTTCTGCTCCCTCTTTTGTATGCCAATTCCAGTAGTGATGCAATACTAAAAACGCCATGTCATCATCCATTTTTTCCTGTTTCATTTTTTTCATAAAAGGCTGAAACCATTCTTCTGAAGCTGAAGGCCAAACTGATGCAGCAGGGCTACCTACGATTAAGCCCTGATTCAATATGGATTTCATACCACTAACAGCATCATCTACACTCATGTTTGACTGATCTGCTCTATCCGGTTCATTAAATGCCAAAACATACTTATATCCACGTAATTTCAATACTTCAGCCTGATCTTTATCAGTAGGCGCAGTTGTCCAAAACATTGGCACAAATTGTAATTTTTGAAATGACGTATAATTATGTTTTGACAAAGCCCAATTGTAATACCAGGAAACGTTCCAGTGATCAGCATTTACATGTTCTGCCATATCCTTGTTCATACAAAAGCCTTTTTTATTAACATAAAATCCAAAAACATCAGAATTAACTTCATTTCCGTGGTCTAATATTGCATTAATATATACTTTGTGAATTGATACTTTTGTAGTGTAATATTCAAAAGTTGTCTTATTGCCTGAAACTTCTCCCTGCTTCTTATCATCTACATATATCTGATACTTATGTACACGTCCCATTTTATCTGCCGACTTCCAGTTTATTGTAATATAACCTGCCGGCTGTAAGCTTCCTTTTTCAGGTGAAATAACCGCCTCAGTTTTCCATTTACTTTTATTTTTGTTTATTTTATTTTTCCTATTCTTTGTGGCAATGCTTGTTCCAACAATGGCACCTAGCAATACTACTAAAAGTATTAAAATAATTCCAATTATAACATTTCTTTTCCTGTTGTTCATATTAAGTCCTCTTCATTTTATTTTGCAATTTTTTCAAAAAAGAAAAGGGTTAATATAACCCTTTTCTAAAAATCTTATTACATTTTAAAATATTTTATGAAATTTTACAAGGTAAAAAAAAATTGTTTTAAGTCTTATTTTTGTATTTTCCTTAGTAATTTTATTATTTTTTAACTTTAACCTTCTTTGTTTTGCTCCAAGCTCCGTAAATCTTTGTGCTACCCTTCTTTGTGTAAGCTCTGGCTTTAAAGTAATAAGTTGTTTTCTTATCCATTTTCTTAAATGTATAAGTTGTCTTTGTTATGTTCTTTGTCCAGTAGCCTGAAAACTTTTTGTTATCACAAATCTTAATCTGGTAACCTTTAGCATTCTTTGTTTTGCTTAAAGTAAGTTTAATCTTTCTTGTTTTAATGTTTTTTACAGATTTTATTTTTGCCTTAGCTGGTTTTACAACGCTAGGAGTTGTTGTATTTGAGCCGATAGAAATCTTTCTGTTTTGATTTACAGCATTTCCTGCAACATATTCAGCTGTTGGATTACCATAATTACAATAAGCCTTTCCTGCCTCTGTAAAAGCTCCTGTTGAATGATACCATAGCGCACAATTCATAGTGTTCTTGTTTGTTCCTGCACCATCAAATGAGAATGCTGAATACCTTTCAACATAGTCCATCTTATCTAAACCTTCAAGTGCTGTTTTAATAAACTCTGCCTCTCCTGACTTTGTTACATACTGTCCCTGTGGAGAGAATTCTGTTATCCAAATTGGTTTGTGATACTTATTCCAACAAGCTTCAACAACATTTGTTAAGAACCAGTTTGCACCGTCTTTTCCCGCATAATTTTCAGGATAACAATGTATTGTTATAAAATCAACATCTAAACTTGAATTGCTGTCTATCTGTCTCATAAAATTCTGGAACCATGTATTTGTTGTTGGCCATGTTCCTGTAGCCGGTGAGCCAACTCTCATTCCCTGATTCATAAATGCAGGCCAACAACTAATTGCTGTTGCAACATTCATATTTGCCTGATCCTTAAAATCAGGTTCGTTAAAACCTAATATAGTTTTATAACCATTATTTTTTGCTGTCTGAACCTTGCTTAATGTGTTTGAATAAGAATTTGATGACCACACCATTGGCACATATTCAATTTTCTTAAACTGATTTGCAAAATTTACACCAATTTCATTCTTATCCTGCCGTGTTGTACATTCAGATAACTGTTTAAATTCACGAGTTTCCCAGTTATAATACCATGATGCCTGGACATCATCCGGCTCCAACTCAATTGCCATTGCCTTGCTGGCTGCAATACCTTTCTTTGATACTTTAAACTTAACTGTAGCAGTATCCATGTATTTGCCATTTGTCATTTGAGCTGTTACCCAAACTGAATGAATATTTACTTTTGTTGTATAAAAATCATAAGATGTAGATGTTGTAGTTGTTTCCTTCTTGCCATCCACGTAAACTGTATAGTTTTTTACTGTTCCATAACTATTCCCGTTAGACCATGTAATTGTTACGTGTCCGGCAGGCACCAACTTATTTGCTGTTGGAGATGTAACCTGAAATGGAACTACATTAGCAGCTTTAACGGTATTTTTCATAGCTACAGTGTTAAAAGACAACACCATAGCTACTGCTAATACCAAAAATATAACTTTTTTTAAAACCTTCTTCATTTCTTGCCTCTTTAATTATTTCTTTTTGCTAGTTTTTTTTTGACTTTTTAGTTTTCTTTGCTTTTTTTACTTTTACTTTTTTTGTTTTTGCTGTAACAACAGAACTCCACTTGCAGTAATATTTCTTGCCATTTATTACTTTGTAAGCTCTTGCTCTTGCATAGTATCTCTTGTTATTCTGAAGCTTAGTAACACTACCTGAAATAGTTGTTGTATTCTTTGCTGAAAGATTCTTGTACTTTGTCTTATATTTCTTCTTTGTACTAAACTTCTTATTTAATGAATACTGTAGCTGATATCCTGCAGCTCTGTCTACTTTCTTGAAGCTATATGAGAAAGTTTTTTTCTTTCCTATTAAGCTGTAAATTGTTGTAGGTACTGCAGATACACATGTTCCAAGTGATGTATTCTGTGTTGTTGTGTATGCTGTACTGTATGTCTTTGCATTATAACCGACAGGATTACCAATATTTGCGTAAATTTCACCTAACTTAGTAAGTTTTCCTGTATCATAATCAAAAATACCTGATGCACCGGTCTGGTCATCCTTTGGATTGAAGTCAAACCATGCATATCTTTCAACGTATGATCTTTCATTTAATCCCTTAAGAACTATCTTCATAAATTCCTGTACCTGTGCAACATGTTTAGAGTTACTTGGACTGAACTTGTTTCCACTATCAGCAACAGCAAATTCTGTAATCCAAATTGGCTTACGGTATTTATAGTAAATTTCATCTATTGCATGTAAATACTGTAAAGCTGTTTCTTTATTATTGTAATAATGCTGATATGCATGTACCGCAATAAAAGTCATATTGCTCTTATCAGAAGCTGATAAACCATTCCAAAATGGTGTCCACCACTTATCTGAATTAATCTGGAATGTTTCAGTTGCAGGTGAACCTAATCTTAGGCTACCCTTATAACTGATTGTTTCTCTCCATCTGTTTATCATAGCTGTAGGTGTCTGATCTGATTCCCATGTTAAATCCGGTTCATTGTATGATAATAAATATTTATACTCTTTCTTGTTAGCATATGTACATCTGTCTTCAATACTTTTTGGATTATCTCCCCATATCATAGGAACGAATTCAACATTATTGAATTTTTTATTCTTGAAGCCCATATCTTTAAAAGATCTGTAGCCCCAATTGTAATACCAACCAATGTTCATTGATACAGGATCTACAACTGTACCCATATCTTTTTCATTTACACAAACCCCCTTCTTTGTAACATAGAAAGTTCTTGTGTTAGTTGTAACTGTTGTTCCATCATCTAAAGTTGCTGTGATTTTTGCATTGTGAGACTTTACTGCTGTAGTGTAGAATTCAACTTTCATTGTCTCACCACTAGGTGCTACTGTTTTCTTTAATGCACCATCAACATAAACGCTATAAGATTTAACATTTTCTAAGTCGTTATTCCACTTTACGTCAATGTAACCTGCTCCAATAAGCTTTCCCTCTTCCGGACTAACTATTGCGCTACTCTTCCACTGTTCTGCATTTCTTGCAGCCTTTACATTATTTGATGGCATTAATGTAATTGATGACACTAATAACGCAACAGCTAATAGGAAACTTGTAATATGTTTCATAGTTTCTCTCCTTATTATTTCCATTAATCATAATTAATATTAATAAGGTAACATATTCAGTTTGCCCCTTTTCAACTCTTTTCCATAACATTTCAATTCTAAAAAAAGGGCAGTAAAGCTATTTATATATATAACCTTCCGCCCTTTCGTTTAAAATTTTAATTAATTCCTGATTATTTGACCTTTACAGTTTTCTTAAGAACTCTACTGCTGTATACCTTCTGTCCAGCTGAGTCATAGTTATAACCCTTAACCTGAATGTATACTTTCTTCTTTGACTTTAACTTCTTAATTGTATATGTCTTAGCAGTTGTAGTCTTTGTCTTAGCTTTCTTCATCTTCTTATTGTTAGCATACTTAATTTCGTATCCTACACAATTCTTAATCTTTGTTAAAGCTAATTTAACCTTCTTCTTCTGTGCTTTAAATTTAACCTTTGCCTTCGCTGGCTTTGGAGTATTTACATATACACAGTTTAATACAGTGTTTCCTGTAATAGGTGTTGAAAGACTAAATGTGCTTCCGTTCTTTGTGAATTTTGAAAATGTCTTGCCCTTTACAGGAAATACATATGAAGATGTCTTTGCTCCTGCATTAACATATTTTGTATATGATTTTGAACCATATGTATATTTAACAGAATACTGTGTTCCTGCAGCAATCTTAAAGTCAGATACAGAGAAGCTTCCTGTCATAGCTAATTCATCAGGATATGAAACAACATATGAACCTAAAGCGAACTGAACTTTAACCTGTGAACCTGCATAATTTGCCGGAACAGTGAACTTAACTGTTACAGTCTGTGGATCTGTTACTTTTGAATCTGCAACAAAGAAGCCTGCTGATGTACAGCCACTTGTTGTTGAAAATTCTAATCCATTATTGTTAGCCGGATTAATTACACTAACATTAATATGTTTTTTATAATTATTCTCCTGAATCTCGTTTCCCTTTTCATCTTTTTTAGGAATCTTATCTCCGTTAGAATCTAATACATATTCACCATTTGCATCTGTTTCGTAGATAGTCTTCTTTCCCTTTAAAGTGCTTGTGTATTTAAATGATAAAGTATATGAACGTCCTTTTTCTACATTCATTGCTGATGTAAACATTCTAAGTCCCCACTGGTTATCTCCAACTAATGAGCCATCACGTTCATTGTACTGACCATCCCAGCCTGTATTCTTTGCATAAAATCTTGCTGATGATGATGAACTTTCAGCTACCCAGCCTTCAGTTGCAAAGTCTGTTCCTGCGACCTGTCCATTTGGATATTTATCAGTATTAATATGTGTTAATGCATGATACCAGCAGTATGGATGTTTTCTTGAGCCATCTTCTCCTGCTACATGTCCACTATGTGAATCTAAGTTGCCATTAGCATCATAACTAATTACTGAAAAATAATCCCAACTAATATTTGAAGCAATATTTGCTCCGTTTGCAGCATGACCTGCTGCCGGTACAACACCAGTCATTCCAACAATCATAGTTAATGAAAGTACTGCTGCTGAAATCTTCTTAAAAATATTTCTTCTCACGTTTAGTCCTCCCGACATTTCTATTAAGTCTACTTCTAATTAAACAGTTACCCAATGCCTTAGCATTGGGTACTGTATTATACATCTAATTTAATTGTAACAATTATTTTTTAATTTTAACTTTCTTTGAAGCCCAAGCTGAAGCTTTGTACTTAGCCTTTGGTCCCTGAGCTGAAATCTTAATTGTTACTTTCTTTCCTTTTTTAAGCTTCTTAACTGTTAAAGATGTTTTCTTTGCTGTGTATGTTTTCTTTCCAACTTTTACCTTGTATGATGTAGCACCAGTTACTTTCTTCCAAGTAATCTTTAATGTGCCTTTCTTCTTGTTAACAGCCTTAATACCTTTAACCTTAGCAAGCTTCTTAACTGCAGGTTTCTTTGCTGGAGTTGTAGGCTGTACTGATGGCTTTGAAGGCTTTGTTGGGTTAACTGAAGGCTTTGTTGGGTTAACTGATGGCTGTGTTGGGTTAACTGATGGCTGTGTTGGCTTTGTTTCAGGTTCTGTGAAGTCTGGATTTACGCCCTTATCTGTAATTGTAAAATCACTTACTACAACTGTACCATTCCAGTTAACTTCTGTTTCTGTAATTATATCCTTTACATCATTGCCTGCATAATCATTCTGTGAATTGAAAGAACCTAACATAATTGCTGTTGTAATTTCTTTAGCTGATACATAATTAGAAAATGTAAATGTAAATGTCTTATCTGTTGTTCCTAATGTAATAATCTGATTTGATGCATCACCGCCAAATTCAACAGGTGCCTGATCATATGGTGCGAGTCCTTCTGTTTCTGTATTAAATGCTACATATGCATATTTCTTCTTTGAAGCTTTTGCTTTAAATGAAACTGTATATATATGACCTGCCTTACCTTCAATAGTATTTGTTGCCATTACAGACCATGGATTGATTTTATCATTTCCCCAATCTTTGTCCCAGCCTGTATTTTCAATATTCATTGTGAAACCAGTTGTTGCTTTGCTTGCTGACTGAATCTGCTTGTTATTCTTGTCTCTTTCCCAGTTAGATAATACTTCATCTCCTACATTAACTGACTTGATGTAACCTGTGTTAGTTGGTTCTCCTGGGTTATACTGTCCTCCCTGAGTAAATGACCATGTTGGTGCTGCTAATGTTGTTGCATCATCTGCCTTTACTGAACTTGCGAAATTAACTCCTAATGCAAGTGTTGCAATTAAAGCTACAGATGTTGCACCTGCTACTACCTTATTGAAAACTTTTCTCATTTCCAATTCCTCCTTTAATAAATTTTAATTTTAATTTTCGCTTGAAATTTTTCAATCTCATTTCAATTATCGTCATTATATCATAAACGTTTTTATTTCTCAACACTTAATGTTAAATTTAACGAATAAAACTGTTTTTATCTATTAAATAATATGTAATATTGCATAACGCTTTTGGAGCTGAAACGTTTTTTATCATTTTTTTGGATGATTTTATCTTATTTTTACTTTTTATCAAAGTATTTTTAACCAATTAGAAAATATTATTTATATATTCTGCTTATTTATATCGAATTCATATAACATTATCATCAAAAAGAGCCAATCTCATTTTTAAGATTAGCTCTTTCCTAACTTTATTTTTTTATAACAACTTTCTTCGCCTTTGACCATTTACCATATACTTTACCGGCACATGCTCTTACTCTAAAGTAATATTTTTTCTTCTTCTTTAATTGTTTAACAGTGTATGTTAATTTCTTGGTATTTTTAATTTTTACTTTTTTAGTAAACTTACTATTCATTGCATATTGAACCTGATATGATTTTGCCTTTGAAACTTTTTTCCAAGTCAACTTGACAGATTTTTTCTTAACATTTTTGGCTGCTTTGATTTTAACCTGCTGTGGTGTGACTTTTTTTGTTCTTGTTGTAGTTTTCTGTGTTGTAGGCTTCTGTGTTGTAGGTTTAACAGTTGTTGTTTCTTCAGTTGTTGTTTCAGGTACATATACAAACATCTCATCATCTGATATTGTTTGTGCATTATAACCTTCAGGATTTCCCTTTGAAGAATACATTCTACCAAGTTCTGTATAAGCACCGGATTCATAATCAAACATAGCTGTTCCACCTGACCCATTAAACGCATCTATATCATTCGTACTATCGATATCATATGGGAACCAACAGTATCTTTCCACATGTGGATTATTATCTAAAGCATCCATTGCATCTTCAAGATATTTCTGTATTTCTGCCCTTTTTTCAGGAATTTCATAACTAAAGTCATAATCCGTTCCCTTCACTCCAAACAAAGACATCTCAGTTATCCAAATAGGTTTATGATATGAATTCCAAAGTGTTTCCACTGCATCAATTAGTCCCTGCAAATTAATTGTGTTTCTATAATAATGTAAAACTACCGCATCAACACTGTCAGCTTCTCCATCTACCCAGGTTTTTGTAGCGTCATCTTCATAATCGTAATATAATCCCCAACTTCCGTCCCAAGGATTTTTGCAAATGTAATCACCATTCATAAATCTTCTAAGCCATACAGAATCTCCCCCCGGAGCTGCAGGTGCCGGTGAAACATTTCTCATATTAAGAGGTTTAATATAATCATTCCAAACACTTGAAGCTTCAAAGAATTCCATGTTTGCCTGACTTCTAATATCAGGTTCATTAAATCCTAAAATATAATTTGATGTTGTATTTAAATTCTTCATTGCTTCTTTGTTATCATCACCGCTTCCCCACATCATAGGAATGTGCTGAACGCCCTCATCTAATGATGTATTAAAAGCATCTGTTGACCAATTGTAATACCATGAGCAGTTAAGTTTACTTAGCTTAATCTTGTCACTCATGTCGCCACCTAATGCGAGACCTTTTTTTGAAACATAAAATGTTCTCACTGATGTTAATTCAACGTCGTCTTTTTTTGCCTTAACAGTAATTTCATGTTTGCTTACTTTTGTTGTATAAACTTCTGTCTTTCCTTCATCACTTGATGTAAAAGTTTTAGTTACAGAAGAATCTGTTTTCTGTTCGCCTAGTTCTTCTCTTACAATATTGTTACCGTTCCAGTAAACAGGATTTCCATCAAGATATACAGTGTATGTATAGCCTTCCATTGAATTATCAAATTTTACATCAATGTAACCGGCTCCTACAAGTTGTCCCTCACTTGGTACTTTAACTGCATTAGTTTTCCAAGAATCTTCTTTTTCATCAGCTTTTGTTTCTGTAGTATATGTAATACCACTAATCGCCAACGCTATTACAAGAACTAATGAAATTATGTTTTTAATTCTCTTTTTCATAATTCCTCCTTATTTGAATTAAAATCTTTTTATACAATTTTACTTCATGCATGTATAAAAGTCAAAACGTTTTTATCTATTATTCACAAAATGCACAAAATCAATGTATCTATATTTAACAACTATTCTATTTTTCACCAGTATACTATACGTCATTTCGTTTTATACATTTTTCCTATCACGCAAAAAGCTGTTCTCAGAATCAAATCTAAGAACAGCTTTTTATTACTGGTCAATATATTCTAGTTTACTAACAGAAACTTCGTACGCTATATGCTTTTCACTTTCCTCTTCGTTAATTTTCTTAACGTACTCTCTACTTTGAACACGTCCCCATATTTGAATGTGACCGCCCACTTCAAATGTAGAAGCATATCTTGCATTTCTCCCCCAGGCAATACATGGAATATAATCTGATTTTCCGTATGGACGATTAACTGCAATTAATAAATCTGCAATTTCTCTTCCAAGTGGTGTTTTTCTGTAAATTGGTTCTTTACAGATATAACCATCTAAAAATATTTGATTAGTTTTTCCAGCTTCCAGGTTTTCTTCGACCTCTTCCCATTCTCTAACAAAAATTGATAACACTAACTTATTCTTAGTTCCTTCGTGACGATTATAAGATCTAAACTGTCCTGAAACCTCAACTAATCTTCCTTTGTAGTCTTCGTTTACATCAACTAACCTTTCAGATACCATAAGTGGAATAATATCAGTTAATTCGCTTAATCTGTCAACCGATACATCTACTATGTAGAATCCTTCTCCAAAAACTTCGTGACTAAATCTGAAATCAGAAACAATCTCTCCTATAATACTCACTCTGTTGTTTTCAATTACTTTGTCAATCATTGTATTTCCCCCTTCACCATACTTTGGTTTATTAAATTTTTATCAATATAATTATATGCTATTTTTTCCTAAATATGTAAAAAATCGTTCGACTTCTATCGACCATTTACCCACTACTGATTCCCATATGCCATTTAATAACGTTTATTTGCCGTTATGCGCAATAAAAACTTTTATGTGGTTGTGCACAATAAATCCCATTTAATATTTATATGAGTTGTTAACATTATGACTTATGTCATTAATTTTAAAACAGATGTCAGAATCAAATCTGACATCTGCTTAATATGTATTATTCAGTTAAAAATTATTTAACCTTTACTTTCTTCTTAGCGCTGTATGCACCAGTTACTCCTGATGTCTTAGCTACTGCTGCTACCTGTACAGTTACTTTCTTCTTTGATTTAGCCTTAACTGTTACAGATGTCTTCTTTGTTTTTTTAACTTTGCTTCCAACCTTAACTTTGTAAGATTTTGCTCCGTTAACCTTTGCAAACTTAACTGTAACTTTGCCCTTTTTTGATGACTTAGCTGACTTAATCTTTGGTGTTTCAATTAAAGTAAACTTAGAAACCTTGATGTTTGTAGCTGCTGTGTAGTCACCGTTAGCATCGTTCTGTAATCCTATTTCTGCTGCCTGCTTGAAGTCTCTCTTGAATACATTGTATCTTGTTACAGCATCCGCATCAGTTGATACATCTCTTCTATCACCGACATCTCCGCCTAATCCAAAGTAAACTGAATTAGCATTTCCTGCTGCCTTGAAAGTTCTCTTAACCTTAACAGTCTTGTTAGCTGGCATCTTAACCCATGTTGAGTAAGCTAATTTTTCACCTGTTGAAACCTTAACATAAGCAAACTTTGTAAGGTTTGAAGCGCTGATGTCAAATGAAAGTGTGTAAGATTTTCCTTTTGTAACCTTAACATTCTTTGCATTGTCATTCCTAGAGCCATCGATATATACCTGTGCTCCCCAAACTCCACCCCAGCCTACAGAATTAATTGATGCTGTAAATCCTGCTGCTGTGTTTGCTGTTAATTTTCCTTCTGCTCCTTCGTACCAATCTGCATTAGCTCCAAAGTAACTTCCCCAGTTTGCAGCGAAACATGTTGTTGCCATAGCTGCTGTCATTGTAAGAGCCATAGCTGTTGCTGCAACTTTCTTTGCCAATCTTCTCATGATTGTTCCTCCTTAAATATAATTAAATTGTTCATACAATTACGAGCTGATTCCGTGCCCGCATATTATTGTACTAGATATGTGTTTAAACCTAACACCCCTCTTGTGCTCTATTCTATAACATTTATAGGGGTTCCTGCAACCCATTTTTGCAAATTTTTCGAAACGATTTTAATAAGGCGCTCTCTAGTCTCTAAAGGAGCCCATGCTGCATGAGGTGTAATCACAAGATTTTTTGTTTCAATAAGCTTACAATCTTCTGGCATTGGTTCTTTTTCAATAACATCTAATGCCGCATATTGTATAACATTATTGTTTAACGCCCACATTAAATCTTCCTGATTTACAACTCCTCCACGTGATGTGTTTATAAAAAGACTGTCTTTTTTCATCTTAGTAAAGAATTCTTTATTGCACATTTTTTCCGAATCTTTATTTAACGGACAATGAATTGTTACAATATCTGACTTTCCCAAGATTTCATCAACTGCAGCATACGTCACTTCATCAGACTGTATTTTTTCTTTTAATGCACTTCTACTGTATGCCAGAACATTCATCCCAAAAGCATTTGCAATTACTGCTACTTTTTGTCCAATGGAACCATAACCTATAATACCTATAGTTTTGCCGAAAAGTTCTTTCATTTCCATAAAAGGGGAAAATTTGTTAGTGTTTATCCAGCCCTTGTTCTTTACAAATTCATCATACCTTGAGATTGTGTTGTAATAATGAAGTATAAATGCAAAAACGTGCTGAGCCACTGCCTCTGTTGAATAGCTTCCGGCATTGCAAACCGTAATACCATGTTTTCTTGTGTATTCCAAATCAACGTTGTTATATCCTGTAGCAAACAAACCTATATATTTAAGGTTCTTTGCCCCGGATAAATCCTTCTCAGACATTGAAGATTTATTACATAAAATAACATCTGCATCTTTAATACGTTCAGGTATTTCTTCATCTTTTGTAAAATCATAAATTTTCACTTCACCAAACCTGTCAAATATAGAAAAATCAATATCGTTATTTATTGTAAGTGTCGCAGCATCTAAAATTACTATTTTCATAAACTATCTCCTATTAATAAAAATGTTGCTTGCCACATTTTACACACCGGGTGCGTGTTGTTGCGCAACTGTTTTCTTTTTGCACTAGGTTGTATCCATAGTGGAACGTTTTCCTTTCACACCAGGGTGCATCTATAGTGGAACATCTTTTATGTAATAGAAATTCCGCTGGAATTTCTTATTACATAAAAAAGGACCACAGAAAATATTTCCGCAGTCCTAATTTATATAATTCAAAAATTATACTCTCTTTGAATATTCACCTGTTCTTGTATCAATTACAATTGTTTCCCCCTGTTCAACGAATAAAGGAACATATACTGTAGCTCCTGTTTCAACAGTAGCTGGCTTTGTAGCATTTGTAGCTGTGTTTCCTTTGAATCCAGGTTCTGTTTCTGTAATCTGAAGTTCAACTGTGATAGGTGGTTCAATTGCAAAGATATCACCCTTACATGAACAAATCTTAACTGTTTCATTTTCCTTAACAAACTTAAGTGAATCTCCAACCTTGTCTGCACCTACAGCAATCTGGTCATAAGTTTCACCATCCATGAAGTAGTAAAGATCTCCATCATTGTATAAATACTGCATATCCTTTCTGTCGATATGAGCATTTTCAAATTTTTCTGTTGGTCTGAATGTTGTTTCTACAACACCACCACTCTTGATATCTTTTAATTTTGTTCTAACGAACGCTGCGCCTTTTCCTGGTTTTACATGCTGGAATTCGATGATCTGACAAATCTTTCCATCATATTCAATAGTAATACCATTTTTGAAATCGCCTGCTGTTACCATAATTTTTCCTCCTAAAAGTTCATCTGTGATAAATCACGCTTCTATCATTATAAAAGATTCTATAAATATTTTCAACCTTTATCTAATTATTAATTTCAATTTCAATATAGCCTTCTTTTTCTAAATAGTTAATTATATTATAGCATGTAAGAATTCTGTCATTAGAGTCCACATTTACCTTAACATTGGCTACTGACTGGTATCTTGGTTCTCTTTGTTCCATTAACTCTTTTACATGTCTTAAACTCATGTCGTTATTTAATATTGGTCTGTGAGTGTGGTCTTTTACTCTATCAAATATTGTTTCAGGAGTAGCTGTTAACAAAACAATAACTCCGTTTTTCTTTAGTATGTCTACGTTCTCATCTTTTAATACAGCACCACCGCCACAGGAAATAATCTGTCCCTGCTTACTTGAAATTGTCTGTAACGCATTTGTTTCAAGTGTTCTGAAATATGCTTCTCCGCTATCCTTAAATATGTCGCTTATGGCTTTTCCTTCATTTTCAACTATGTAGGCATCTACATCAATTTCCTTAAAAGATGTAATTTTTGACAATGCCTTTGATACAGTTGTCTTTCCTGTTCCCATAAAACCGATTAAAGAAATATTTCCTTTTAAACTACAACCTTCATTTACTTTTAGTAATTTTCTTAAAATATCTGCCTTAACCTGCCCAGGTGCTGATGCATCAACACCTGCTGCAAACGATACACTTGAAGCTGTAATATTTGTGCATATTCTTGAAACTGCCCCAAGTTCTCCCATAGACATTGTTATTATAGGAACATTTAATATATCTTTTAGCTGCGAAGATACATCCATAAATCTTTCTACGTCTTCTTTTGCTTCAGGCATAACTGCAATTTTGCAAATGTCTGCTCCCTGTTCTTCCATTTTTTTCATTATGTCTATTATTTCACCATTAGAAGGTGTGTTATCAAAATGATGATTTGACCCAATAACTTTTGCACCATTTTTCTTAATTTCTGCAATTAAGTTTTTAGCGATTTTCATGTGTCCCATTATTTCCACATCTACATAATCGCAATTTTCTGCTGCCTTACAGCAAATCTCTGAATACTTCTCATCACTTATACTCTGCTTACCACCTTCATCAGCAGTTCTAAATGTAAAAACAAGTTTGACATTTCCAATAATATTTTTTAACTTCGCAGTTATGTTTTCAATTACATCCGTATCTAATTTTTCAATATAATCTGCTCTCCATTCAATCAAGTCAGGTTGCATTTGTAAAATCTTCTCAGTCTGATCTAACACTTCTTTTTCGTCCTGTCCAATAATAGGAATACAAATTTTTGTTTTCATTAGTACCTCCACTTTTGCAATAATTAAAGTATAGTTTAGCTGTTATTTTAAGTCAATGAGAAGGTTTACTTTTTTTATAAAAGCTCTTATACTTTAATAAGCTAAACTATTTTACTTTGGAGGATTATTATGGGATGTATAAATGAAATCAACGGACATACAAAGCTTACAGGTCTTCTTGGAAGCCCTGTTGCACACAGCAAGTCACCTTTAATGCACAACGAAGCATTTAAGGAATTAGGACTTAACTACGTTTATTTGTGCTTTGATGTTCCTGAAAATAATTTAAAAATTGCCTACGAAGGTTTAAAGAAATTAAACGTTGCCGGTTTTAACTGCACAATGCCTGACAAAACACTTATTTGCGAATTGGTAGATGAATTGTCACCTGCCGCATCAATGATTGGTGCCGTAAATACAGTTGTAAATAAAGATGGCAGATTCATCGGCCATAACACTGACGGAATCGGCTATATGCAGTCTGTTAAGGACGCAGGTTTTGACATAATCGGCGATACAATGACTTTACTTGGTGCCGGTGGGGCCGCTTCTTCTATTTTTGTTCAGGCAGCTCTTGATGGCGTTAAGAACATTAATGTTTTTAGTATAAAAGACCGTTTCTGGGAAAAAGCCGAAAAGATGGTTGACGCTGTTAATAGTAAAACAGATTGTAATGCTAAATTAATTGAACTTGGAAATGATGATGTTTTAGGCGAGTCAATTGAAAAAAGTCAGATTTTAACTAACGCTACTTCTGTTGGCATGGCACCAAATGTGGACAGTTGCATTATTCCTGACAAGAAAATGTTAAGAGAAGATTTAATAGTTTCTGATGTTATTTATAATCCAATGGAAACAAAACTTCTTAGGATGGCTAAGGAACAGGGCTGCCAGACTTTTAACGGTTTGTATATGCTTTTATACCAGGGAGCTGAAGCTTTCAAAATCTGGACAGGAAAAGATATGCCTGTAGAACATATTAAAGAACTTTATTTTACAGTTTAAAATATTTTATGAAAAAGAAATTTGGGTGGAATTTCTTTTTTCAGATTCTTTTCGCACAAGGATTCATCCCTAGAGGAACGTTTTTATATAATATGAATTTCCGAATAAATTTCTTACATAAAAAAGCTGTTTGTAATTTTTCGTTTAATTACAAACAACTTTTTTACAACTTATCATTCTGCGTATTCTACGTATCTTTCCATTTACAATCTCTTTATCTTTACTATTTCTGTTCTTTATTATTTCTGTTGCGCTATTTTAGCATTTATATTCTACTATTTCACACAAAATTATTTTGACTTTTTGTTTTTTCTTCTCCAATTCCATAATATGAATTTTTCAGGAATTCTTTTCAAAACAATTTGTATCTCTTCTTTTGGATTAATTTTTTCAACCATAATTGATTTAATACCAACTCTGTTTGCCCCCCACACATCAGTAAAAATCTGGTCTCCTAAGAACAATGTTGTTTCATCGTTGGTTCCCATTATTTTCATTGCTTTAATGTAGTTTTTTTTACTTGGTTTATGAGCATCAAATATGTATTTTGAATTCACCGCATCTGCAAATGGCTTTACTCTTGGTTCCTTGTTATTTGATATGAGGCAGGTTTCTATTCCTAATTGATGTATTTTTTCAAACACATTAATTATATGTTCATCTGCCGGTGCTCCATGTGGAACAAGAGTATTATCAATATCAGATATAATACCTCTGATACCCTGCTTATAGTATTCTTCAAAATCTATTTCATCTACAGATTTCAAATATTTATCTGGATATAAACTTTCTAACATTCTTTTCTCCCGGTATTTTGTATTTTGTAAGTTTCTTAACACTTCTAAAATACATACTTTTATTTTAACAATTTCTTTAACTCATCCATAAATGTATTAACATCTTTGAATTCTCTGTAAACTGAAGCAAATCTTACATAGGCAACCTGGTCTAATTCTTTTAATCTTTCCATTACAATCTCACCTATTACTCTGCTGGATATTTCCTTTTTTTCCATATTGAATATTTTATTTTCTACATCTTCCACAGCACTTACTATCTGTTCATAAGAAACAGGTCGTTTGTGACATGATCTTACTATTCCTGCTTCAATTTTTCCTCTGTCATAAGGCTCTCTTATATCATCTTTTTTTATAACAATAAGAGGAATGTTTTCTACTTTCTCGTAAGTTGTAAATCTTTTTTTGCACTTAAGACACTGACGTCTTCTTCTTATGGCGTTGTTTTCTTCCGCAGGTCTTGAGTCTATTACTTTTGTATTTTCTTCACCGCAATATGGACACTTCATGTTTCTTCCTCCTAGTATACTCCATCTGGTCATCAGCCTTTAGTTGTAACTATTATAAAAATGAACTTAATTCATTTTTCTTCTAAGTTTGCTGTTTATTTTAGTTAATTTTACACAAAGCCATTATAAATAAAGTGTTTAGAGAGGTCAAGATATTTTAATTTTATGTTTGACCTCCTTCTCTTCCACACGAACCAAAATAATATCAGGCCCAACCTGAGTAATACAACCAAAAGGTATTATATATTCAAAATCACTGCAAACAAGCCCGCACCATTTACTTGGTCCCATAACAACAATAGATTTTATACAGCCGGTACATATATCAAATTCCAAGTCACAAACATTGCCAAGAATTTTGCAGTCACAACAATTTATAACTTGTTTTCGTTTTAATTCTTCTATTCTCATAAAAGACCTTTTTTATATATAGTATTCTTTATTTTTATTTTTGTTCTCTTAAAATCGTCTTTTTATTTAATATAATTTTTCATGTTTTTAATTGCATTTTTTTCCAGTCTGCTAACCTGCGCCTGGGAAATTCCTATTTCATCAGCTATTTCCATTTGAGTTTTTCCATAAAAAAACCTCATGTCTATAATTTTTCTTTCTCTTTCGTTTAGCCCGTCTAAGGCCTCCCTTAGCACAATGTCTTCAACCCAGTTTTCTTCTTTATTCTTTTTATCGCTAATCTGATCCATTACATAAAGGGTGTCCCCTCCCTGGTCATATACAGGATCATATAAGGAAACCGGACTTTGAATGGCATCTAACGCATAAGTCACCTGTTCTTCCGTTGCCCCAATATGCTCTGCAATTTCACCGATTGTAGGTTCTTTGTTAGTTGACTTAATTATGTTTTCCCTGCAATAAATTGCCTTATAGGCCGTATCCTTGATGGAGCGGCTAACTCTAATTGCCGTGTTATCTCTCAAAAATCTTTTCAGTTCTCCTGAAATCATAGGTACCGCATAAGTTGAAAACTTTACATTTAGTGTGTCATCAAAATTATCTACCGCTTTTATTAAGCCAATGCATCCTATTTGAAATAAGTCGTCAACATTTTCTCCTGTGTTAGAAAACCTCTGTAAAATACTTAATACTAATCTCAAATTGCCTCTAATGTACTTTTCTCTTGCTTCCATGTTTCCTTTTTTTATTTCCTTAAAAAGTTCTCTTTTTTCCTCTTCTGTTAATAATGGTAGTTTGGCTGTATTTACTCCACATATTTCCACTTTAAAAAGAGCCATAATATTTCCTACTTTCATATTTTTGTATTTTCACATAAATATGTTTTCCTAAATATCGGCTCTTTATTCGTAATATTTTCTTTTTGAAACTATAAACTTTATATACTGTCGAATTGTGGTTTATTATGTTTTTTATTGATACTTTACAATTTCTCTTTTCAGTCTTCTTATTATCTTTTTTTCAAGTCTTGATATGTAAGACTGGGAGATTCCAAGAGAGTCTGCCACTTCTTTCTGCGTCATTTCCTCGCCATCAATATTATTTAGTCCATAACGCATTTGTACTATTGTTTTTTCTCTGTTATTTAGCTTGTTTATCGCCTTGTACAAAAGCTTTTTCTCTACCTCATTTTCTATGTCTTTTGATATAATATCCTCATCTGTCCCTAAAATATCTGACAAAAGCAGTTCATTACCATCCCAGTCTACATTAAGTGGCTCATCAATTGACACTTCCAGTTTTGTTTTATTATTTTTTCTTAAATACATAAGAATTTCATTTTCAATACATCTGGATGCATAAGTTGCCAGTTTTATGTTTTTATTAGGGTTAAAAGTATTTATTCCTTTAATCAATCCAATGGAGCCAATGGAAATCAAATCTTCAACGCCTACTCCTGTGTTATCGAATTTCTTGGCTATGTAAACCACCAGTCTTAAATTATGTTCAATTAATTTCGACCGACTTTCCTTATCCTCACCTTCAATTATTTTCTTTATGCAGGTTGCTTCCTCTTCTGCTTCCAAAGGCGGTGGCAAAATGTCATTGCCACCAATGTAATATATTTCCCCTTCTTTTGAATAAAGTAGCCCTTTTAACAAGGCAATTTTTCCCATGTATTTTTTTCCAAAATCTAACGCTTTCACAAACTCTCCCCCTTTTATTCTAATAATTTAGGATGTAAAATCATATGATACATATTATCATTACTTAATTTACCGTTATATATACCGATAATCTGATTATTGTATCTATTTCCATTTACTTCTATGTACTCACAAAAAACTCCTTTTAACAGCCCATTTTCCTTGCCCAGCGACTTAAAAGCTATAAAAGTAAACCTCGAATTTTCATTTATAATTTTTTCTGCAACAGTTTTTTCAATAATGGAAACCGGCTTTCCGGTCATAGGCTCAAAAAGGTTATTCCCCGTATCCACAAGTGCAGTAACATCTACTTTGCAATTTCCTTCTTTTATGATTATTTTAAGCAGATTTTTACTTGCTCCTGCCTCTTTTAGCATAAGCTTAGCTAACAGTCTGATAATGCTATTGCATGTAACTGCAATAACAATACTCAAAAGCATACTGTTGTTTTTATTAAACAGATTCATTATGCCATTTAGCAGGAAAGTAGCCCCATACATAACAAGGAAAGCCTTCACATTTGCCCTAAAATCCATTTTTCCAAAAGCAAGAATTATCATTATTTCAGCTACTATCAGATAAGTTAAAATTATTTTAACCGGTATGTTTTCCTTCAAAAAAAGAGTCAACACGCTGTATATGGCTCCTGCTAATGCTGCCAATATCATTCTGTACCACTTACTCTTTTTATTTAAAATCTCTCCGGTTGCAAATACAACTGACAAATCTATTAGAAAATTGTACCCAAAGTAAACATCTATAAATATGTATATATATCTCACCCCTTTTCTACTATTATAATTTTTCCCATAAAAAAGTCTGTCGAAGAGACACATAAAAAAATAAGTTATAAATTACATTTCTATTAATATGTCAAAATATATACCTTCCATATTATGTGTAATTTATAACTTATTTCATTTTTTATAAATTCGCGATTTGCTTTTATTGTTAATTATTCTTAAATTCTGTCACTTCCAAACCTTCATTTCTTTCAAGTAAAAGTTTTACAGACCATTCGTTTGTAAATATAACTAAAGGATTGCCCTTCATATCCTTTACTCTCTTAGCGTCTGATGGACATTTTACGTTATTTAGATTAACTGTAGGATCCTTAATCCATCTAATGTGTCTGTATGGAAGTGGCTCTAATCTAACATCACAACCGTATTCATTTTCCATTCTGTATTTCAAAACGTCAAACTGTAGCACACCTACTACACCTACGATTATTTCTGACATTTCAAGGTTATAGTCCTGGAATATCTGAATCGCCCCTTCCTGAGCAATCTGTGTAACACCCTTCATAAACTGCTTACGCTTCATTGAATCAAGGGCAACTAATCTACAAAAATGTTCAGGTGCAAAAGTAGGTATTCCTTCGTATGCAAACTTCTTTCCAGGTGTACAAATTGTATCCCCAATTGAAAAAATTCCCGGATCAAATACACCTATAACGTCGCCTGCATAAGCTTCATTTATAACTTTTCTGTCCTGTGCCATAATCTGCTGTGGCTGAGAAAGCTTCATTTTCTTTCCACCCTGAACATGGTAAACTTCCTTACTTGCATCGAATTTTCCTGAGCAAACTCTCATAAATGCAATCCTATCATGATGCGCTTTATTCATGTTTGCCTGAATCTTAAAAACAAATCCTGAAAATGGTTCTGTTACTGGATCAATCAATCCCTGATCAGACATTCTTGGAAGCGGTGACTCTGTCATTTTTAAGAAATGTTCAAGGAAAGTTTCCACACCAAAAGTTGTCAACGCTGAACCGAAAAATACAGGTGATAATTCACCTTTATCAACTAATTCCTGATCAAATGGTTCACTGGCTCCATCTAATAATTCAGCATCATCTACTAACTGATCATATAACTCATCACCTATTTCATTTTTAAACTCTTCGTTGTCTAAATCATATATTTTTTCAGCAGCACTTTTTGCGCCACCTACTGAAACAGCCTGAAACATTGAAATTTTCTTTGTATTTCTGTCATAGACGCCTTTAAATCTCTTACCGGAACCAATTGGCCAGTTAATAGGACATGTTTTAATTCCTAATACATTTTCAATTTCTTCTAATAATTCATAAGGATCTCTTGCCTCTAAATCCATTTTGTTAATAAATGTAAAAATCGGTATATGACGCATTACACATACCTTGAAAAGTTTAATTGTCTGTGCTTCTACACCCTTTGAAGCATCAATTACCATCACTGCCGAGTCAGCAGCCATAAGTGTTCTGTAAGTATCCTCTGAGAAATCCTGATGGCCCGGTGTATCAAGAATGTTAATGCAATAACCTTCATACTGAAACTGTAATGCTGATGATGTAACAGAAATACCTCTTTCTTTTTCTATACCCATCCAGTCAGAAACAGCATACTTTGAATTTGCTTTTCCTTTTACAGAACCTGCTGTGTTAATTGCTCCACCGTACAAAAGAAACTTTTCTGTTAAAGTTGTCTTACCTGCATCAGGATGAGAAATAATCGCAAATGTTCTTCTATTTTCTATTTCTTTTTTTATGTTATCTTCCATGCTTCTCTCCATTTTATTTTTGAATAATGTTTTTGCAACAAAAAGACACGAACTGCATATACTCAGGTTCGTGTCTTTTTATTTATTAAGTAAACTTTGGCTTAAGCCTAATTATTTGTTTCTTAAGAAATCAGGAATGTTAAGTGGCTTGTCCTCAATGCTACTATGTGGCTGCTGAACAGGAGTTGTTTCACTCTTTGGTGTAGCAGAAGGTGTTGCATTGTATGAGAACTTCTTAGCCGTGCTTCCCATACCAAAAGCTGTTGCCTTTGGCGCTGGTGTTGAATCGCCAATACCTGTTGCCATTACTGTAATTGAACATTCATCAGGGTATGAATCATCATATCTTACACCGAAGATAATGTTTGCATCATCACCTGCAAGTTCCTGTACATAGCTTGCAGCTTCATTAGCTTCAAACAAGCTAACATCACCAGTAATGTTGATAATAACATTCTTTGCTCCATCGATTTTTGTTTCAAGAAGTGGAGATGTAACAGCCTGCTGAACTGCATCTGAAGCCTTCTCATCACCGCTTGCTTCACCGATACCAATATGAGCAATACCTGCATCTCTCATAACTGTCTGAACGTCAGCAAAGTCAAGGTTAATTAATGCAGGTACATTAATTAAGTCTGTAATACCCTGAACTGACTGCTGTAATACTTCATCAGCCTTCTTTAATGCTTCAGGCATTGTTGTTCTCTTATCTACGATTTCTAATAATTTATCATTTGGAATTACAATAAGTGTGTCTACGTTTGGCTTTAATCTTTCAATACCTGCTAAAGCATTGTTCATACGTGCCTTTGATTCAAATCTGAAAGGCTTTGTAACTACACCTACTGTAAGAGCTCCCTGCTCTCTTGCTACACGTGCCACAACAGGTGCTGCTCCTGTACCTGTTCCACCACCCATACCACATGTTACGAATACCATATCGGCACCCTTTAATAACTGTGCTAATTCTTCTACGTTCTCTTCTGCAGCTGCTTCACCAACTTCAGGCTTAGCTCCTGCTCCAAGACCTTTTGTTATCTTCTCACCAATCTGTAAAGTTGTTGGTGCCTTACTTCTTTTAAGTACCTGTGCATCAGAATTAATTGCAATAAATTCAACTCCTCCGATGTTTTCATCTATCATTCTATTTACGGCATTGTTTCCTGCTCCACCAACGCCTACAACTATAATCTTTGCTACTGCTTCGCTTTCGTTTGTAGTAATTTCTAACAAGAGTACATCCTCCTTTGTCTCACTTAAAATTTAGTTTGCCTCTTAAAACAGAGACATAATATTAGCCATATACATTATATAATATAATTTTTTTCTAAAAATAGCAATACCTTTATTTCTTTTTTTCTTCACTTTTTTTCAAAGTGTAACTTCCATCTTCACTGGCATGTTTCATGTTTAAAGTTCCTTTGTACTTTATAACATTTTTGTACATGTCATTAAAATCCTTTAATTTCTTGTCCAAATTTGTTTTTTTGCCAAGCTGAACTTTCACATTTTTTATGTTCATTGTCACTTCATTGTTTTTGTTTATGGAATACTGTTTTACTTTGTAATTGTAAGCTTCCACTGATGAAGTAACTGTCAAAATTGTTTCTAAAGACTTTTCATCTTTTACTTTTATTTTTTTGAAAAGCTTTAATTCTGTAGCTTCCAATCCCTTAACCGGAACAATATCTTTTATTTTTTCATCAGATATTTTAAGAATTGTGCCCTTCTCATCAAAGTAATAATATAATTTATCTTTTTTGATGTATCCCTGTAACTTCTTTTCATATCCTGTTATTTTCACTTTTGATGGCGATAAAAGTTTTACTTTATATTCCTCATACAACTCAAGCGGTGTATTTTTCCCTATTAAACTTTTAAACCAAAAGACCAATGTGTTATCAATCTTTTGTTCACTCATGTAGGCATTCACTTCCTGATCTGTAAACTGGTCCAAATCAGAAGTACATGTAACGTTTTGCAACTTAAATCCAAATATACCAATTAAGATTAAGGCAACAATAATTACAATTACCAAAAAAGAAACTTTAACCCATTTTTTTAATTTTCTACGTCTGTGTTTTTTTCTTCCTCTTCTTTTCTCCTGACTCATAATGACTCCTTACATTTAACGAATCCTCTTTATTCTTCTTGAAACTGATAAAACCATTCCCATTTCTATCATCAAAAACATTAACGACGTTCCACCATAACTTATGAATGGTAAGGATACACCTGTATTTGGTATAAAGTTAGTAACAACGGCTATATTAAGAACAACCTGTATTGAAATATGCGCAAGCACACCAACTACCACCATTGAGCCAAATAAATCTGACGCATTACTTGCAATATATCTCATTCTTCTAATTAAGAAAATAAACAATGCAATAATACACAATGCTCCAAAAATACCAAGTTCCTCACATACAATGGAAAAAATCATATCGTTAGAGGCTTCAGGAACGTACCCTAATTTCTGAGCACTGTTTCCTAATCCTTTACCAAATAAACCACCGGAACCAATTGCATATAGCCCCTGCATTACCTGATAACCACCTTTATCCATGTACGCTTCCGGATTTCTCCAAACAGCAATTCTGCTAAATCTAAATCCTAAGTCAGAGAATTCTCCGAGAAAAAACAGCGATACAACACCAACACCTATTCCGGCTGCGATTATCCCTGTAAAAAATTTGCAGGCACCTGCAACAATTAGCATTACAGCTCCTATTCCTAAAACAATAATTGCGGAACTTAGGTTAGATGTGACAATAAACAACACTGCCGCCCCAAGAATACTTATGCTGTAAATCTGCCAACAAATCTTACCATGTTTTAAAGCATCCCTACCACATTTAGATAGCAAAAACGCCGTTAAAAGAATAACTGATATTTTAACTAACTCAGCAGGCTGAAAAGATACAATTTTCAAGTCCACCCATCTTCTTGCACCGTTTGCCTCGATTCCCATTGGTGTTAAAACGAGAAAAACACTTACTATGGATGCCCCGTAGATGAATTTGCTGAACTTCTTTAAAATTCTATAGTCAAAAAATATCATTGGTATCATTACAACTAATCCCATGGCTGTGGCAATTAGCTGATTTTTCAAAAAATATATTGAACTATTATATTTATTTAATGCTGTATAAGAACTTGCACTGTACAAAAGTACGTAGCCTAAAAGCATTATAAAAATCCATACAAATAGCAAACTATAGTCGAAATAACCACTTCTTTTTTTTCTATTTAATTGTTGTTCATCTGATTTGGAAACCTGATTATTTTCTTTATTCAATATACTTACCCCAAGTTCTATTTTAATTTCTTAACATAATCCTTGAACATATCACCACGCTGCTCATAACTGTCAAACATATCCCAGCTTGCACATGCAGGTGACAATAAAACTGCATCTCCCTGCTGCGCATTTTTCTTACATTCATCTATTGCTTCTTCTAAAGATTTTGTGAAAATAATATTTTCAAAGCCATATTTTTTTGCTGTGTCAGCAATCTGGTTAGAAGTTTCACCAAGTAAAACCAAGCATTTAACTTTGCCTTCTAATTCTTTTGCCCATTCGTCAAAAGTAACTTTCTTGTCATAGCCGCCTGCTATTAAAACAGTTGGACGTGTCATTGCCTGAATTGCTTTTATGGATGCATCTGTATTTGTTCCCTTAGAATCATTATAGTAAATAACATCATCAATTGTATCTACATATTCTATTCTATGAGCTACTGCTTTAAACTTTTTGATTGCTTCTTTAATCACAGCATCAGGAACTCCCATATTAACTGAAATTCCAATTGCTGCCATAATATTTTCAACATTATGAATACCTACAAGTGTTGTGTCCTCTGTTGTTGTAATAACACGTTTTTCTCCATTTTCAGCGTACATAATATTTTTCCCGTCTAAATAAACACCTTCTTCTAATTTGTTTTTGCTGCTAAACCAAACAATTTTATTTTTAAGTTTTGGCGCATATTCTCTTAATATTTCATCTTCATAATTAAGAATAATCGGCTGATTTTCGTCCTGATTCATTGCAATACTCATTTTTACATTTGTATAACATTCCATTGTATAATGACGGTTCAAATGGTCCGGAGTAATATTTAATACAGCACTTACATCTGGTTTAAATGTATGTATTGTCTCTAACTGGAAACTGCTTATTTCTGCAACTGTCACTGTATCTTCTGTAGAATCAAAAGCTGTTAATGTATATGGTGTTCCAATGTTACCAACTACATTTACATCCTTATAATATGCTGCTAAAATTTCTCCAACCAAAGCTGTTGTTGTAGTTTTTCCGTTAGTTCCTGTAATCGCTGCAAGTCTTCCTTTCCCTACAACGTAGGCAAGTTCAACTTCGCCCCAAATTGGTACATTATTATCTCTTACATCATTTACAAAAGGTGCATCAATAGCAATACCAGGACTTAATATCATAAGGTCAAACTGCTTTATAACATCTTCTTTTAATTCTCCAAGAATTACATCAACATTTTCTTTATTATCTAATTTTGCCAAAATATCTTCTTTGTTTAGTTTTACATTTCCATCATAAATTGTAACAACTGCGCCTACCTTTTTTAAAAGGTTTGCAGCACCTATACCGCTTTTTCCTGAACCTGCAACTAATACTTTTTTGTTCTTAAGTTCCATAACATTACTCCTCATCTGCTAAATTATCACCATTTATATTCTATTATTTTATAATGCTAAATATCCAATTAAACATAACATTGCTGTAGCAATTGCAAAAGCTGCCACAACCTGAGTTTCTGCATAACCGCTTTCCTGAAAATGATGATGAAGCGGTGCCATTTTAAACACTCTTCTTCCTTCACCATATTTTTTCTTTGTGTACTTAAACCAGCTTACCTGAATTATGTCTGACAATGATTCAAGTAAATATATACATGCCACAATTACTATAAAAATTGGCATTTTAAGCATAAATGCCATAGATGAAACAAAACCACCTAAAGCAAGCGAACCTGTATCACCCATAAATACTCTTGCAGGATATACGTTGTATAAGAAAAATCCAAGTAACGCTCCAACAAAAGCTGCTGAAATTGGCTCTAAACCTGATTTTGTTCCTGCAGCTACTGCTGTAAAGAACACTGCAATTATAACAGTAACACTTGTTGCTAAACCATCAAGACCATCTGTTAAGTTTGCTCCATTTACAGTTCCTAAAACAGCTATAAATAAAAATGGAATAAATAACCACATTGGCATTGTCACTTCCATTCCGTTTGTAAAAGGAATAATTGTAGCTGTTCCAAGACCTGAATATTTAACTATATAGAAACAGAAAATTGCTGTTACAACAATCTGTGCAACAAGTTTCTGAATTTCTGTTAAACCTAAATTACGTTTTTTTACAACTTTTATATAATCATCTAAAAAGCCTATAATACCGAAACCTATAACCATAAACAAAACCGGTACTATTCTTGTGTTCTTGCAAACGAACATAAAAATAAGAGATGTGACAATAACACTTGCAAGAATAATCATGCCACCCATAGTTGGTGTACCTGACTTACTTTGATGTGATTTTGGTCCTTCCTCTCTTATGTACTGTCCAAATTTTAATTTTTTAAGCATGGGTATTACTATAGGACATAAAATAACACTTACTGCAAAAGAAATAATAATTGCTGCGATGATAGTTGTACTTGTACTCATTTTACTCTCCTTGTTTCTTTTCTTCCAACCAATATGGAAGAATATTTTTGTATAGCTCACTTATTACCGGAGCAGCAACCTGCCCACCATAATATATCCCCTTTGGTTCATCAATAATTGCCATTGCTATTATTTGTGGATTATCTGCCGGAGCAAAACCCATAAAAGATGCTATGTATTTTCCTGAACCTCTTGGCAGTTTCTGCGAAGTTGCAGTTTTCCCTCCAACCTTGTATCCTTCCACTTTTCCTTTGCTTCCGGTTCCTTCTGAAACTACTTTTTCTAGGATAAATTTCATTGTATCTGATGTTTTTTTAGATACAACGTTGTTCTTATTTTTGTACTTAAATTGTTTTACAACTTTTCCATTGCTGTTTATGGCTTTAATACCAAAATGAGGTGTGACAATTTTTCCACCATTAATCACTGCACTTGCTGCAACAAGATACTGCATAGGTGTAATCTGAAACGACTGTCCAAAAGACATTGTTGCCAATTCAACGTTACCAACATTTTTCAGCTTATGAATAATTGTTGAGGCTTCCCCTGGCAAGTCAATTCCCGTTTTGTTCATTAGCCCTAATTTTCTCATTTGCTCATAAAACTTTTCCTTGCCTACCTTTAATCCTACGTCTATAAAAACCGGATTGCAGGAATTCATAACTCCCTGTAGGAAATTTTCACTTCCATGACCTGTTGTTTTATGACACCTTATTCTTCTATCGTCCACAATCCTAAAGCCCGGACAGCTAAATCTTGTGTCCATTGTCACCTGATTATTTTCCAAAGCTGCTGTGGAAGTTATCACTTTAAATGTAGAACCCGGTTCATAAGTATCATTAATACATTGATTTCGCCACATTCTATTAAGTAAATCCTGTTTTTCTTTAGAAGAAATTTTTTCATTAGTTGTATAATTTAAGTTGTATGGTTTATTTAAATCAAACTCAGGTGCATTGACCATAGCCAATATTTCACCGTTGTTCGGATTCATTGCAATAATTGAAACATAATTTGCTTTTTTCACTTCTAAGGTTTTGTAGGCAATCTGTTCAGCATACTGCTGGATATTCAAGTCAATGGATGTTACCAGACTATTACCTGTTACAGGTTCCCTTCTTTGTTCAAGAGCATTTTTCATTTCAATGCCTCTTGAATCTGTTGGTGTTAAAATAGTCCCATCTTTTCCTTTCAGGTACTTTTCATATTGAATCTCCAAGCCAATAATCCCCTGATTATCAGAGCCTGTAAACCCTAAAATTTTTGAACCTAAACCTCCATAAGGATAATACCTTTTATAATCTTCGTCAACCTTTACCCCTGACAAATTATATTTTCTGATTTTATCACCTACCCTTTTAGGTACATTAGATTTTATTTTTTCTCTTACACTTATTTTGTTTACTTTTTTAGAGACTTCACTTTTGGAAAGCTCTAATTCTTTTGTTAATATTTCTATAATTTTTTCAGGTTCTTTAATTTGGTTATATATAACAGAAACGGTACACACTGTCTTATTACTTGCAATGACCTTACCGTTTCTATCTAAAATTTCCCCTCGTGGAGCCTTTATTCTTCTTTCTCTTTCCTGAACCTCAAGGGCTCTTTTCGTATAATATTGGGATTTAAAGACCATTAAATATACTAATTTTCCTGTTACCAAAACTAAAAATAAAATTATTCCCCAAACATAAATCAGTAATAATTTTCGGTTAATTGTTTTAACTTTATTCAAATTACCGCTTCCAGAATGTTTTTTATAATTCTATTCTTTTTCTGTTTTTTCTATTCCCATATATGGCAATACCTGTTTCATAATGTATGTCCAAAATTCTGTGTTGTACGCTGTTGCTTCTGTATTATCCTTTGGGCTATCCATAATTGTATAACATACAACCTGTGGATTTTCACAAGGAACACAACCTATAAATGAAAGAATATACTGATTTTTAATTCTTCCTTTTACCTTACCTGATGTGTATACTTTTTCGGCTGTACCTGTTTTTCCACCAACAGTATATCCCGGTATGGCTGCTGTTTTACCTGTACCTGTTAATACTACTTCTCTTAAACATTTCTTTATAAATTCAGAAGTATCTCTTGTTACAGTTTCTTTTATTAATGTTTTTGAATAGTTTTTAACTAAATCACCATTTTCTGTTACCACCTGTTTTACGACATGTGGTTCATAATAATAACCTCCATTAATTAATGAAGAAAATCCTGACACCATCTGTATCATGTTTACTGTAAAGTTCTGACCAAATGAGTTTGTTGCAAGGTCCACAGCATTCATACCACTTTTCTTATCATAAACAATACCTCTTGTTTCACCTGGTAAATCAATTCCGGTTTTCATGCCAAAACCAAATCTTTCCTGATACTGCTGGAATAATGATGTGCCTAACTTTCTACCAATAAACATCATGTAATCGTTACATGACTGTGCTACCGCTGTCTTAACATCAATTAATCCATGACCACTTTTATCGTGACAGTCAATTGTGTATATGTCTACTTTTTCATGACCATCACATGTGAATTTTGTTTTCTGATTAATTAAATTTTCCTCAATTCCCGCAGCCACTGTAAATGGTTTAGCTGTAGAACCCGGTTCAAAAGAATCTGTAATACAGAAGTTATTCCAAATTTCATTTAAGGCTTCTGACTTTTTCTTTCTTGAAAACTTGTCCCACTGTGCCTTTGTATAACCTGTAGGCCTTTTCGTAGGATTATTCAAATTAAAAGTAGTGTCATCACCCATTGCCAATATTTCACCTGTATTTGGATCTGCAATAACAACTGCCAGTCTTTTAGGATTGTATTTCTTCATATATTTTTTCATGGCATTTTGAACAATTCTTTGTATGTTCATATCTATAGAAGAAATAACGTTGTTTCCATTAGTAGCGTCTTTAACTACTGTTTCCATATTATTTTCAGCATCCATATAGCCATATTCACGCCCTGCAATTCCGTTAAGCTGTTCTCCGTAACTGCTTTCAATTCCCATTGATGCCTCATTATTCAGGTTGGAATATCCAAGAACACTACATGCTAATGTATTATACGGATACATACGCTTGTAGTTCTTTTCAAACCAGACACCTTTCACATTACTTACTGTTTCCTTTTCTTCTTTTGTTTTAGCAAGTTTTCCCGCAACATAATCCTGAAACTCTTCTATTTCCTCATATTTTAATTCTTTTTTTGCCACCCAATAACTGCTGTTTTTTCGCTCCTTAATACTTGTTATCAAGTCTTCCTTATTAAAATCAAAATATTTAGTTAAAGCTTCCACTGTTGGCTCTAAATATTTATTGTCTTCACTATTCATGATTAATTTTGAGTCAATTACAAGATTATAAACCATAACGCTTGTTGCAAGCACATTACCGTTTCTGTCTTTTATATCACCACGTTTAAAGGGTATAACCCTGCTGGTAAAGCTCTGCTGTTGTAATACCTGAATTGAATAAGTATTACCTTTTGCCACATTTATATATGCAATTTTTCCGCATAATACAAGTAAAAATCCGACAATTATTACATAAATAATTCCCAGATTTCTACCCATTCTCTTATTAAATCTTAATCTTGGTTTTTTCCTTCTTACTTGTCTTCTCTCACTCATAATTACTTTCTTGGTATATCTCCATACTGTAATGTATATCCACTGTCACTTGCCTTGTAAGTAGATATCTGTTTGTCAGTTGCCTGTTTCATACCTAACTTAGTTGTTGCCACTTTATAAACATGGTCAACATTAACATAGCTGCTAATTGAATAATTTAACGCATTATTCTGTGACTGCACTGTGCTAATCTGACTTTTTAACTGTGAGATACTGTCTCTTGTTGCTGTAATGTTTGACTGCATGTGTAAATAACTTACACTCATAACCAAACACACCATTGTTACAATTGCAAAAAATACAACTAAAGGTGCACTCATTGCTAGCCCTTTAATTTCTTCCTGTTCAACTGTATGTCTTTTGTGTTTTCTCTGTACCTCAATCTGTTCTCTACTTGGTACAGACTGAGTTGCTATATTACCATAAACAAATTCACTTGTATAATTGCTTCTTACCCCGTTCATATTTAACACCTTTCAAATATCCTTAGCTTTGAGCTTTTTGCCCGCTTATTTTCTTCTATCTCATCTTCTGATGGAATAATTGGTTTTCTTGTTATAACTTTTCCTTTTGACTTTTTCCCACAAACGCACACTGGGAAATTTGGTGGACAAGTACATGGATTTTCATTTTCCCTGAACTTTGTCTTAACAATTCTGTCCTCTAGTGAATGAAAAGTTATAATACAAATTCTTCCATTTGGTTTTAACAAATCAATCATCTTATCAATAGATTCTTTTAATACTGTTAATTCCTGATTAACTTCAATTCTAATAGCCTGAAATGTTTTCTTGGCAGGATGTCCACCCTTTGCCTGAACCTTCATTGGAATAGCTCTTTTAATTACTTCACTTAACTCCTTTGTAGTTTCTAAAGGCTTTTCCTTTCTGGCTAAAACAATATGTTTTGCAATGTTCTTTGCAAATTTATCTTCTCCGTAGTCTTTTATTATTTTAAATAATTCATTTTCGCTGTAAGTATTTACAACATCTGCTGCTGTAAGTTCCTGTCTTGTGTCCATTCTCATATCAAGAGGTGCATCTGATTTATAAGAAAAACCTCTTTCTAAATTATCTAACTGATATGAGGAAACTCCTATATCTAAAAGTATGCCGTCTACTTTTTCTACATTTAATTCTTTTAGTACCTTATCAATTTCACAATAATTACTTCTTACTAATGTAATTTGATTTTCAAATTTTTTTAAACGCTCTCCTGCTGCTTTTAAAGCCTCTCCATCCTGATCTATACCAATCAGTCTTCCTTTCGGTGACAGTCTCCTTAATATTTCGTATGAATGACCACCACCACCTAATGTTCCATCAACATATATTCCGTCAGGTTTTATATCTAAGCCATCAATGGTTTCATCCAAAAGAACTGATATGTGTTTGAAATCCATATTGACCTTCTTTCCATTACTTAATTCTTATACTCCAAGACCTGCCATGTAATCTGCCAAATCTTCAATCTTCTCTTCTGCGTCTTCGCTTAACAGATATTCATCCATCTGTTCATTCCACTTATCTATATCCCAAATTTCAATGTGATCACCTACGCCAACCCAGACAACCTGGCTTGTTAAAGATGCATAGTCCCTTAATGTTGAAGGTACAAGCACACGTCCCTGCTTGTCCGCATCAAGGGCTTCCGCACCACCGAGGAAAAATCGATTGAAACTTCTTACCTTTTTGTCGGTAAATGGTAAACTACTAAGCTTTTCCTGTAAAGCTTTCCATGTGGTTTCAGGGTATGCAAAAAGACACTTGTCAATACCTCTTGTAACAACAAGTCTTTCGGCAAGATTATCTCTTATCTTTGAAGGGATAACTGTTCTGCCTTTAGTATCCATTTTTTGAGTTTGTTCACCTGTAAACATATAACTCACCTACTCTTGTCTTCTGCTTAATTCCTAATATTTCCACCACTTTTCACCACTTTATGGGTAAAATTCACCACTCATAGGTAAATTCTATACCATTTCCATCATTATTGCAACCATTTTTTTATTTTTTATGAAATTAATTTTGTGGTATTTTCTCCCATAAATAGGGCTGTTTTTCTATTTTTCACATGATAATTTACGCCTGGTGGGGAATTTTTCCTATTTTTTCATATTTTTGTGGGGAAAAATATTTTTTAACCATTTCTGTGCAAAAATAAAAAATATAGTTCCCTCCTAAGCTTGACAAATAGCAAAAAAAGAAAAACTGTCAGGTCGACTTACACACTAGGTGTTATCAACATAACAGTTTCTCTTTTCAGTTATTTCTTATTTAATTTCTTATTTAATTTTTAATTCAGTTTATAATCTACTTTATATCATTTATTATTTTTTTCATATTTTTATTACTGTTGTGCTCTTTTTATCTGCACACGTTTAACAATTATTATAGTCAGTGCTACCGCCGCAACTACTATTGACAATGCCTGAGATACCGGCCACCCCGTTACAGGCATTATTAACTGGTCTGTTCTCATACCTTCTATAATGGCTCTGCCTGTTCCATAGCCAAGTAAATACCATAATAAAATCTCGCCATCAAATTTTTTCTTTTTTCTAAAAGTAAGCATTAATATTAGAACACACAGGTTCCAAAGGGATTCGTATAAAAATGTTGGCTGTACCTGTATATATCCTATTTCACTTAATGTTTTGCCTTTTAATGTTTCCATCCCCTGTCTTACTGCATCAGGCACCTGAGATATGCTGTATTTGTCACCGAAGAATATTTTCATCATTAATGGGCTGGAGTCTTTTGCTACCCCACCGAAAGCTTCTCTATTAAAGAAGTTGCCCCATCTTCCTATAATCTGTCCAAGTATTAAACCGTATACTGCAGTGTCTGCAATTTTTTTAAACGAAAGTTTTTTCACCCTTGTATATATTAAACATACAAGTACCCCTGCTATTACACCACCGTAAATTGCAAGTCCACCTTCTCTTATATTTAATATTTCGTTTGGATGTTTTCCATAATAATCCCAACTGAAAATTACATAATATAATCTTGCTCCGATTACACTAAAAATAATGGCATATAACGCAAAATCAATGTATTCGTTATAGTCCTGACCTGAAGTCTTTGCTATATAACAAACAAGTGCAATGCCTAAAATCATACCCAGGGCAATTATGCACCCGTAAAAAGCGATATCCACCCCAAAGAAATTAAAACTCTTAGGTAAATTTTCTATATTAATGTGTAAATTTGGAAATTGAATGTCCATGTGTCTCTCCTTATTTTTGCTAATGATCTCACATTACAACATATATAAGATTCATATTTATGGTAAATAACTAATCCTTATACCGGAACAGAAACTTCGTATTGCAAGATCACCTTTTTTCTGTTTTTTATCTTATCAGTTACAGGAAATATATTCAACCCCAAGCAAATATTATTGCCCACCCTACCATAACTATAATTGTACAGGCATAGTAACTATTATCACACGCTTTGTAACAACTATTATTGTACAAGCACAATAAGTATTATACACAAGCCCCATAATATCTATTATTGTGCATTGCCCCACTTGTAAAAATATGATAAACTTACCTTTGGTATTACCAAAGAATGGAGGAACAAAAAATGAAATTAGGTATAGTTGGTTTACCAAATGTAGGTAAAAGTACTTTATTTAATTCTTTAACAAAAGCCGGTGCTGAATCAGCAAACTACCCTTTTTGTACTATTGATCCAAATGTAGGTGTTGTTTCTGTTCCGGATGAGAGATTAGATAAATTAACAGCAATGTACAACTCAGCAAAAACTATTCCTGCCGTAATCGAATTCGTTGATATTGCAGGACTTGTAAAAGGAGCTTCAAAAGGTGAAGGTTTAGGAAACCAGTTTCTTGCCAACATTCGTGAAGTTGATGCTATCGTACATGTTGTAAGATGTTTTGAAGACACTAACGTTATCCATGTAGACGGAAGCGTTGATCCTATTAGAGATATTGAAACAATTAATCTTGAATTAATTTTCTCTGATGTTGAAATATTAGAAAGAAGAATTGCAAAGACAACAAGAGGCGCAAGAAATGACAAGGCACTTGCAAAAGAACTTGATTTCCAGCAAAGAATGAAGAAATTCCTTGAAGATGGAAATCTTGCTATCAAATTTGAAACTGAAGACGAAGATGAACTTGCATGGCTTCAGGAATATAACTTATTAACAGCTAAGCCTGTTATTTTTGCAGCTAACGTTTCAGAAGATGATTTAGCTGATGATGGCAACTCAAATGACCATGTTGCCGCTGTTAGAAAATTTGCAGCAGACAATAACTGCGAAGTTTTTGTTATTAGTGCAGAAATCGAACAGGAAATTGCAGAACTTGACGACGATGAAAAGCAAATGTTCTTAGAAGACTTAGGCATTAAGCAGTCAGGATTAGATAAATTAATTCAGGCAAGCTACTCTCTTCTTGGACTTATCAGTTACCTTACTTCAGGCGAAGACGAAACAAGAGCCTGGACAATCAAGAAAGGAACTAAAGCTCCACAGGCTGCCGGCAAAATCCATACTGATTTTGAGAGAGGCTTTATTTGTGCAGAAGTTGTTGCCTACGATGACTTAATTAAATGTGGTTCTATGAAAGATGCAAAAGAAGCCGGTTTAGTTGGTCTCCAGGGTAAAGACTATGTTGTAAAAGACGGCGACGTTATTACATTTAGATTTAATGTTTAATTATTATGTAGTAGAATTTTCCGAAAATTTACTATTATATAATAGAGGATGTTGTTTGCGACATTCTCTCCATTACATAAAAAGCGTAAGATTAACATTTCTAATCTTACGCTTTTTATGTAATATTTTTTTCTTTTTTCATATCTAAAAAACTTTATGAGCCACTACCTTCTATTCCACTTAAAAGACTACAATAAAGCACATCTATAATAGAGTATGCTGTACTAACTCATGTTATCTTATCTAATATTTATTTTACATTTTCAAAGATTTCTTTAAAGTTTTTAATATTTCCTTCCACATCACCTTTGTATACTGCCGAACCTGCAACTATTACATTGGCACCTGCTTTAATTGGTGTTTCAACATTAGCTGTTGTAATTCCGCCATCTACCTGTATAAGCAAATCTTTATTTTCTGAATTTGCTTTTTCTCTAATTACTTTTACCTTGTCTGTACAATCATCTATGTATGACTGACCACCGAATCCCGGATGTACTGTCATTACTAAAACCATGTCAACATCATTAATGTATTGGAACACTTCTTCTGCTTTTGTTTCAGGATTTATCGCCAAGCCCACTTTCATGCCCTGTTTTTTGATTTCATCAATAGTTTCTTTTACGTTCTCACAGGCTTCCACATGTATTGTAAGCAAATCTGCGCCTGCAGCTTTAAATTCTTTAATATATCTGATTGGTTCCTTTATCATCAAGTGTACGTCAAAAAATTTTGATGTGTAACTTCTGATTGCCTTAATAACAGGCATACCGAAAGAAATATTTGGAACGAAAATTCCATCCATAACATCCACATGAATCCAATCGCAGCCTCCTACATCGATTCTTTTTACGTCCTGTCCTAAATTTGCAAAATCTGCTGATAAAATTGATGGTGATAATTTAATCATAATTCTCTCCTTATTTATTTCTTATTTTAATATCTCTGTTTTTCCATTTCTTTTAATTCGTTATACATTAAAATATAATTATCATATCTTGACTGTGCAATTTTGTTTTCCTCTAAAGCATCCTTTACAGCACAGTCCGGCTCGTTATTGTGAGCGCAACCTACAAAACGACAATTATTAAGATGTTCTCCAAATTCTGGGAAACAGTCCTCTAACTTTTCTTTTGTCATTCCCGGAACAAACAGTGAACTAAATCCCGGCGTGTCAAACACAAATGTATCCTTGTCAATCTCAAACATTTCAGAATGTCTTGTTGTATGACGGCCTCTTCCTATTTTTTCACTTACACTTCCTGTTTCCATTGTGTAATCTTTTGTCAATGTGTTGAGCATTGAAGATTTCCCAACACCTGAAGGACCTGCAAAAACGGTTGTTTTTCCCTTCAAAAGTTCTTTTACTTTATGCACGCCTTCGTCTTCTGTGGCACTGGCAAATATTACTTTGTATCCGGCAAGGTTATAAATATTTTTCAGATAATCCATATATTCTTCATTGCCAATATCTTTTTTATTGAAGCATATAATAGTTTCAATATTCTGATACTCCATCATTACAAGAAATCTGTCTAGAAGGTTCAAATTAGGATCCGGTTGTTTTACCGCAAAAACTATCATAGCCTGATCTATGTTAGAAACAGCCGGTCTCATTAATTCGTTTTCTCTTTCTTTTATTAAAGTTATATTACCTTTTTTCTTTTCCTCATCAATAATGTCAATTTCAACATTGTCACCTACTAACGGTTTTATCTTTTTATTTCGGAAAACGCCTTTTGCCTTACACTCGTATATATTTTCCTCTGCTATTACATAATAAAATCCCGCTATTCCTTTTATTATCTTGCCCTGCTTTTTAATAATATCACCCTCACTTGTATTTAATAAATAATCTACTGTGACGAATCACCTATACTTAATATAAATAATCTGCCTTGACAAATCACTTGTGCATATTATAAATATCCACCTTAGCAAATTATATGTTTGTGTATTTTAGTTTCACATAGATAAGTCCACCCTTACGGGTGGGCTTTTCTATTTAAATTTAACTGTATCTTTCTTTACACTCTTTCCATTTACGAACAACTCAATAGTAGCTTTCCCCTTTGTTTCGCTGGTTAAGTCCATTGTGTAATCTCCATCCCACTTAGAAACATCTGAGTGTTTTTTGTCTACTTTCTGTAAAACTTCGTCAACAGCAACACTTACAACACCTTCTGTAATAGGATTTCCATCAGAGTCAACTAAATCTTCCAAAGCAAATGTATATGTTGCCTTGTACTCTTCCGGATTTTCCGGTCCTTTACTTACTACTAAACCTATTGTAGCCCCTGATGGGATTGAAGTACCGGCTTTAAGAGTCTGTCTGATAACAATTCCTTTTTCAATTTTTTCATCGTAAACTTCTCTAACAGCACCAATGCCAAATCCTGATGATGAAATCTTAGCCTGAGCTTTTCCCTGTTCCATTCCTACTAAATTAGGCACTGTGTATACACTCTGATTATCCCTTACTGTTCTTCCTCTACTTACTTTTAAAGTAACAATACTGTTCTTTGAAACAGATGCTCTTTCTGATGGTGAACATGAAATAACCACATCAATACTTCTGTCACTGTATTCATATACAACCTCAGTTTTAAGACCTGCTTTTTTGATTGTATCTTTGGCTGTTTCCAATGAAGAATTTACAATACCTGATGGAACTGTAATTTTCTTTGCTCCCTTACTTACTACCAAAGTAACTGTTTCGTTTCTATCAACCATTTTTCCTGAATCAATAGACTGTGAAACAATTGTATCTTTAGGATAAATATCGCTATATACATAATTTGAATCATATTTATATCCTAAATAGTTTTTATGAAGTAATTGTTCTGCATCATCTAAAGTCTGACCTAAAACATTAGGTACAATAGTCTTATCTGATGGAACAGTTGAAACCTCTACTGTTTCTGCTTTTTTTGCGAAATCAAAATTATTATCACTAATAAATAATGTTGCTACTACAGTTGCAATTAATAAAGCGATAATTCCAATAATAATTCCACCAACAGACACAATTCTGTCCATTTTAGGATTTAATTTATCAATATCGTTTTCGTCATCTAAAGTATCTTCAACTGTATCTTTTCTATTATCACTTGAGCCTTTTCTAATTTGGTTAATTTCATCATCTGTAATCATGACTGTTGAACCACCAATGTTTGATGTGTCCAACTGTACAAAATCAACATTTGGCTCTGCCAAAGCTCTTTTTAAATCTGATATAAGTAATGATATCTTTGGATATCTCCTGTCAGCTTTGTTCTGTGTACATTTAAGAATAATCTTCTCAATGCTTACAGGCACCGTTGGTACATATTCACGTACACTTGGCACATTGCTCTGAATATGCTTAAGAGCAATTGACACAGTTGATTCTCCGTCAAAAGGAACGCGACCTGTGTACATTTCAAACATTGTAATACCAAGGGAATATATGTCACTTTTCTCGTCAACATATTGTCCGCCTGCCTGTTCAGGAGATATATAATGCACAGATCCCATTGCATTTCCGTTAATTGTATTGGCAGACGCTGCCCTTGCAATACCGAAATCTGTTACTTTTACCTTGCCTTCTCTGGATATTAAAATATTCTGTGGTTTAATATCCCTATGAACAATTTGATTGTTATGGGCACACTCAATTCCGTTGGCAATCTGGATTGCTATGCTAATTGTCTCTCTAAAAGAAAGCTTGCCCTTTTTCTCAATATATTTTTTTAAAGTTATGCCTTCAATAAGTTCCATAACTATGTAATATAGTCCATCATCTTCACCTACATCATATACATTTACAATGTTAGGGTGAATAAGACTTGCAGCTGACTGTGCCTCTACTCTGAATTTTGATACAAAATTCTTATCTTTGCTATATTCTGTTTTTAATACTTTTATAGCAACATTTCTGTTTAATTTATGATCTTTTGCTTTATAGACATCAGACATACCACCTGCTCCAACAGGATTAATAATCTCATATCTGTTATTTATAAAATTCCCTTTTTCCAACATAGTTTTACTCCTTGCCCAATACAGGTTGTATTAGAATTGCTGATATATTATCCTTTCCACCATTCTCATTTGCCTGATCAATCAATGCTCTTACTGCATCCTCGATTCTTTCGTTTTTGGTTACTATCTTTTTAATTTCATAGTCCTCAACCATATTTGTAAGACCATCTGAGCATAACAAAAGCTTCTCACCGTCTGATATTTCTATTTCAAAAATATCAGGTGTTGCAGTTCTGTCTTCTGCCACCCCTATAGCTTTTGTTATTACATTCTTTTTGTAATGAGTTTTTGCTTCCTCCTTGTCAATCATTCCCATTCTTACCATGTCTTCAACAAGAGAATGATCTCTTGTAATCTGTCTGATATCTCTACCGATTAAATATAATCTGCTATCCCCAACATTAGCAATATATACATGATTATCCACTATTGAGCACGCTACAAAAGTAGTTCCCATACCACTATAATCCTTGTTTGAAATTGCCATGTCATATATTTCTTTATTAATTGATATAATTCCTGAATCTAAAATATTTGCAGGATCTGACATGTGAGTTGTACATGCATACTTTACGAACTTCTCAATTGCAGCCCTGGATGCAACGTCACCTGCCTTATGTCCTCCCATACCGTCAGCAACAATAAAAAGATTAGGGAGCTTACCTATTGGTTCAATAGATGTGAAAATACTGTCCTGATTAATTGTTCTCATTAATCCAACGTCTGTTTTTCCAAAAGCATTTATTATTTCTCTAGACATTGCTTTCCTCCTTTCTTCCTTTCATTGCCTCGTTTCTAAGCTGTCCACAGGCACCGTTAATATCTCTGCCCATTTCCCTTCTTATAGTAACATTTATCTTATTTTTTTCAACCCTGTTTTTAAACTGCTCTACTGCTTTTTTACCGGATTGAACATAATCGCGTTCTTTTATAGGATTTACAGGTATAAGATTAATATGGCAATTCATTCCTTTTACTAATCTGCATAAAGCATCGGCTTCTTCCACAGTATCATTCTGTCCGGCCACAAGACTATATTCAAAGGTAATTCTTCTGCCTGTTTTGGCAAAATAATTTTTGCAGGCATTTATTACTTCATCAATAGAATACTTATATGCAATAGGCATTAAGCTTTTTCTTGTTTCGTTGTTTGATGCATGAAGTGATAATGCTAAAGTTATTTGAAAATGCATGTCTGCCAACTCATTAATCTTCGGTACAATTCCACATGTTGAAAGTGTTATGTTTCTCTGACTGATGTTAGCTCCATTTTCATCTGAAATCATCTGAATGAATTTAACTACATTATCAAAGTTGTCCATAGGTTCCCCGCTTCCCATAAGAACTACATTGGAAACTTTTTCATTAATGTCTTTCTCAATTTCATATATCTGTCCTAACAATTCAGAAGTTGTCAAATTGCGCTCTAAACCATTTAAAGTTGAAGCACAAAATCTACAGCCCATTCTGCAACCTGACTGTGTTGATATGCATACTGAATTACCATGATGATATCTCATAAGAACACTCTCTATTATGGAGCCGCCTTTTATTTCAAAAAGATATTTTCTTGTACCATCAATTTTCGAAATTAGAACTTCATGCTTTTTTACATTTCTAATTTCGTACTGGTCATTTAATTTTTGTCTTAAGGCCTTTGATATGTTTGTCATTTCTTCAAAATCAGTAACTTTTTCTTTATGTAACCACTGATAAATCTGTTTCGCCCTAAAAGACTTTTCACCGATTTTTTCCATTTCTTCTTTTAATTCTTTCAAATTAAAAGATTTTATATCCTTCTTTTCGTCCATATTAATCCTTTATTTTTTCAAATACTGATATGAAAAATCCGTCCATGTTGTAATCTCCTGGGAATATTTGAATCATGCCATTCCCATTATCTAACTTCTTTGGAAAAAGCTCTCCGAAATCAGTTCTTCTCAATGGTAAATTTTTCTCTATCCATTCTACATTTTCATTATTTTCGTATTTGTTTACAGTACATGTACTGTAGACTAATCTACCACCTATTTTAACATACTTACATGCCTGCTCTAATATCTTTCTTTGAATTTCCACTAACTGAAAAATCTGTTCCTTAGAAACATTGTGCTTTATGTCACTTTTATTTCCAATAATTCCAAGTCCTGAGCATGGAACATCTGCAATAACAACATCTGCTTTTCCAATAGCCTCTTTGTCCTCTTTTGTTCCATCCCAAACCTTTGTTTCTATATTTTTAATTTTCATTCGGGAAATATTTTCTTTAATTAATCTTTCTTTATTCTCTGTTAAGTCTCTTGCCTGAACCGTTCCTGTTCCATTCATAAGCTGGCTTATGTGAATACTCTTCCCGCCTGGAGCCGCACAAACATCCATAACATAATCATTTTCTTTAACTCCACTTGCAAGACCTACTAACATGGAACTTTCGTCCTGTACAGTTATTATGCCATCTTCAAACAACTTTAACTTTTCAAGAGAATCGTAACCTTTAATATACAAAGCATTTCCATAAAGTTCTGATTGTTTTACGGAAATGTTTTCCTTTTCAAACTCAGCAACAACCTGCTTAGGTGACATCTTATTAGAATCTACTCGTATGGTTGTGTACTCATTTGTTTCATACAAACTATTTAAAATCTGTTCTGTTCTCTCAATTCCATACTGCTCGGACCACATTTCTATTATCCACATAGGAATTGAATACCACACAGACAAATATTCTTTTTTATCTTTTGGATATTCTATTTTATCAAGACTTCTTGATATGTTTCTTAAAACACCATTAACAAAACCTTTTAGCCCTGACATTTTTCTTTTATTAACAAGCTTCACTGCCTCATTACAGGCTGCCGAGTCAGGTACATTGTTCATGTATTTAAGCTGATATACAGAAAGTCTGATTATATTTCTAATTACCTGCTTCATTTTTGAAACTTTTGTTTTTGAAAATTGATTAATAATATAATCAAGCTCTATTTGTCTTTCAATTGTGCCTTTAAACAAAACAGTTACAAATGCTCTTTTCTGTTTATCTAAATAATCGTAACTGTCTAATGTTTCTTTTAAAACAATATGACTTTTTGCTCCGTCCTCTACTTTACAAAGCATAGTTAAAACAATATTTCTTAAATTGACCTGTGGATTACCATTAGTCGTCATCTCGTCCTCCAAACAATAGGATTAATCTTAATAACTGTAAAATCGATGATGCTGCTGCCGCAACGTATGTTAAAGCTGCTGCCCCTAGTACCTTTTTGGTACATTTTAATTCTGATGTTCCAAAAATACCTGTGGATTCCAAAACTCTAATGGCTCTGTTTGACGCATTAAACTCTACAGGCAATGTGACAATTTGAAATAAAACGGCTAAAGAAAAAGCAAATATACCAATATTAATCATTGTCTGACCTGTTCCCTGTCCATAAAAGATAATACCTATAATAATTAAAACCCATGATAATCTTGAACCCCAGTTAGCAAATGGTACTAGCGCATTTCTAACGGATATTGGTGCATAGCCTTTGTTGTGCTGCATTGCATGACCACACTCATGAGCCGCCACACCAATTGCCGCTACACTTGTGCTTCCGTAAGTTGCATCTGACAAACTTAATACCTTTGTTGATGGGTTATAGTTATCTGTAAGATTACCTGAAATATGTCTGATTGACACATCATATATCCCCTGTGATTCCAAAATTCTCTGTGCTGCCTGAGCACCTGTCATTCCCGAATTGCTTCTCACTCTTGAATATTTATTAAATGTTGAATTAACATGAGCCGATGCTGCTAGACATAAAACCATGCCAATAATAATCAAAATATATGTTGGATCAAAATAAAAACCGTAAAGCATACAACTACCTCCTATTTAAAACTTCATATAGTTTAACCTAATTTTGTAGAATTTATTTTATATCCATTTAAAAAGGATACAACGTCCATTCTTTTCTTCCCCTGTAACTGTAATTCCTTAATGTCCAAATAGCCATCTGCTGTGGCAACTTTTAATGTTTTATTTGTACTAATAATTGTTCCCGGCTCTTCTACTACTTCTTCATCTATAACATCTGCATCCCATATTTTTAATACCTTTTCATCAAGATATGTAAATGCACTTGGCCATGGATTAAGTCCTCTGATTAATCGCTCGATTTCTTCTGCTGACTTTGTAAAATCTATATGACCTAATTCTTTTGTGATTTTACCTGCATAAGTTGACTTATCATCATCCTGTGGAATAGTTACTGCAGTATTATTTTCCAACTTTTCTAATGTTTCTAAAATAAGACTACCACCTGTAATTGCTAATTTATCAAAAAGACTGCCACCTGTTTCTTTTTTATCTAATTCCACAATCTTCTTGTCTATTATGTCACCTGTATCAAGGCCTTCTGCCATGTACATTGTTGTAACACCACTTTCCTTTTTGCCATCAATTACAGCCCATTGAATTGGCGCTGCTCCTCTATATTCAGGAAGCAATGATGCATGAACATTTATGCAACCGTATTTTGGTAAATCCAAAATTTCTTTTGAGAGAATCTGTCCAAATGCAATTACTACAATCACATCAGGCTTTAATTCTTTTAATACTTGAACAAATTCAGGATTCTTGACTTTTTCAGGCTGATAAACAGGTATATTTAGTTCTACCGCCTTTTCTTTTATAGGAGTAAACTGCATTTTATGTCCACGTCCCTTTGGTCTGTCCTGCTGTGTTACAACTGCCACAACCTCATGTTTGTCTGCAATTTTTTCTAAAGCCGGAACTGAAAAATCCGGTGTTCCCATAAATACTACTCTCATATACTCCTCCATTAATAAGCACAATTATATACTGTACCTTACTATTATCTGTTTTTCTCTCTGTAGTTATAAGTAACTGTCTCTGCAATTACTTATTCTTCATCTTGTAACTCTTCGTTATTGTATAAACGACCTTCTACTTTATCTACATAGATTACACCATCTAAATGGTCATTTTCATGAAGAATACATCTTGCAAGTAAGCCTTCAGCTTCCATTTCAAATTCTTCCATTTTTTCATTGTAAGCTCTGACTTTTACCCAGTTGGCTCTTGTTACCTTACCTGATTTTCCAGGTACACTAAGACAGCCTTCATAGTCTGTCTGACTTCCGTCTCTATCTAAAATTTCCGGATTAATGAATACATATGGCACACTGTTTCCTTCTTCATCACCACAGTCAATTACAAAAATTCTTTTAAGAATTCCAACCTGTGGTGCTGCAAGTCCAACGCCATTTGCTTCATACATTGTATCAAACATGTCGCCTATTAAAATCTTTGTTCTAAGATTAACATCTTTTACAGGTTTACATACCTTTCTTAAACATTCTTCCCCTAATTCTCTAATATTTCTTATAGCCATTTTTATCTCCTTTACTACGCTTTAAAATCAAATTGTATATTAATTTTTTTGAATTTCTGTGAACTGTTTATAACATCTTCTAAATAATTTTTTAATTGGATAATTCCCTGTCTGCTGTCACTTTTTAAGTAAATTATTTTTCGGTATATGTCATTTATTTTTCCTACAGGTGGATCTGCCGGTCCAATAACAAACAGTTCCTTAAAATATTTATCTTTGTAATTCTTTATTATTTCCACTAAATAATTAGTAACTTCTATTAATTGCTTCTGTTCTCTTCCCTGAAGTAAAATGGAAACCATGTTCGATACCGGCGGATACTTCATAAGTTTTCTGTAAGCAATTTCTTCTTCATAGAATTCTTCATAATTTTGTCTGCCTGCTGTTTCGATGCTGTAATTGTCAGGTGAATAGGTCTGGACAATGGCAATGCCCGGCAATTCACCTCTACCGGCTCTACCTGCTGCCTGGCAAATAAGTTGAAATGTTCTTTCATTTGCACAATAGTCTGATGAATACAATGACATGTCAGCTGCAATTACACCTACTAAGGTAACTCCCGGAAAGTCATGACCTTTTACAATCATTTGTGTGCCAACTAAAATATCAGCTTCTCTGTTAGCAAAGGCTGATAAAATTTCGTCATGCCCACCTTTTTTTGAAGTTGTGTCTGCATCCATTCGCAAAACTTTTGCGTGAGGAAACATTTTCTTTACGGCAGTTTCAATTTGCTGGGTTCCTATTCCAAAACCGCCCAAATATTTAGAACCACATTTTGGACAAAGTGTAGGCATATTTTCTGTATGACCACAATAATGGCAAACTAACTTTCTGTTTCTATGAAGTTTTAACGTTACGTCACAATGGGGACACTTTATTGCTTCACCACAATCTCTACAGGACACAAATCCTGCATAGCCCCTTCTATTTATAAACAACATTGTCTGTTGCTTTTTTTCTAATCTGTCTTTTATCAAATTCTGTAATTCAATACTAAAAATAGATTTATTTTCATTCTTTAATTCTTCTCTTAAATCAACTACATGTACTTCCGGTAAATTACCTTTCTCTCTTTTGTTTAATACATGTAGCTTATACGCGCCATTTTTTGCCCTATAGTAAGATTCTACAGAAGGTGTGGCTGATCCTAATACTAACGTTGCTCCCACGTCTTTTGCTCTTTTTATTGCCACTTCCGTTGCATGATACTTAGGCACTGATTCACTTTTATAGGCACTTTCATGTTCCTCGTCAATTATTATTAAACCTAAATTCTTAAAAGGTGTAAACAACGCTGATCTTGGACCTATCATTATGTCAACATCACCGTTTTTTGCTCTTTCAAACTGATCGTATCTCTCACCTTTTGACAATCTTGAATTAATAATTGAAACTCTGTCACCAAACCTTCTTGTAAATCTCATTACAGTTTGGTATGTTAATGCAATCTCCGGTATTAAAACTATTACCGCTTTTCCTTTACTGATTGTATAGTCAATTAAATCTATATATACTTCTGTTTTTCCACTTCCTGTAATTCCATGGATTAAATGAATATTGGGCTTACTGTCCTTTCTGAAATCCATAGTTTTTTTTATGTTTTCTGAAACCTGTCTTTGCTGTTCATTTAAAATAATATCATATGCTTTTTGCTCAATTTTTTTAACAGGATTTCTATAGCCTGTGTCAGTTTCTATTATAATATCTCCAAGCTGTTCCATTGCTTTTAATGTGCCTGCTGATATATTTAATTTATCCACAACCAGATTCTTTGATAATCTGTCTGTGTTACTTAATTCATTTAAAAGTCTGACTCTTGCTTTTGCGTTTTTCTTCGTATATGTCTGAATTTTTTCTTCTAACTGTTCCTTAGATAAATTAAGAACAATGGTTTTCTTCTCAATACCTCGTACTGTTTGTTTTACAGGTATTACTGTTTTTAGTGCCTGATTCATAGTTGAACCGTAGTTTTCCTTTATCCACCAGGCAAGTTTAATCAACTCTCCCTCAACTGATGTAGCATTTTCTACAACAGAATGAATTGGTTTCATTTTACTTACATCAAAGCCGGGGGTATCTGTTATTTCAATAACATATCCTGAAATAAGTCTGTTTCCTCTTCCAAAAGGAATCATTACGGCTGTTCCTACGGATATTTTATCTTCAAGTTCTTTAGGTATGATGTATCCGAAAGGACGGTCTAATTTTTCATGTGAAATATCAACTATTATATTTGCAAACATACAACCATCCTTTCATTATAAACATCTTTTTTATGGCTAATAAGTGAATTAGCCTTTATTTGTTTAATTCTACACTTCTTAAGCAGTTCACTAATAACATTGTAACTGTCATAGGGCCAACGCCTCCCGGAACAGGAGTAATTGCACTTGCAACCTGTGAAACCGAATCAAAATCCACATCTCCACATAACTTGCCATTCTCATCTCTGTCCATACCAACGTCAATTATTACAGCACCTTCTTTTACATAATCAGCTGTAACAAACTTAGCTTTTCCAATTGCGGCTATTAAAATATCTGCTCTCTTTGTTACTTCCTTTAAGTCTTTTGTTCTAGAATGAGCAATTGTAACTGTAGCATTTTCTTTTAACATTAACATTGACATTGGTTTACCAACAATGTTACTTCTGCCAATAACAACACATTCCTTGCCTGAAATTTCAACATCTGTTCTTTTTAGCATTTCAATGATACCTGCCGGTGTACATGGAAGAAATGTTTCTTCACCAATAACCATTTTACCAACATTTACAGGATGGAATCCATCAACATCCTTGTTACTGTCAATTGCAAGTAAAACTTTGCTTTCGTCAATGTGCTTTGGAAGTGGCAACTGTACTAAAATACCATTTACTGCCTTGTCTTCATTTAAGTCATTAACTACTTTTAAAAGTTCTTCTTCTGTTGTTTCTTCAGGAAGTGCTAATGTTCTTGATGTAATGCCTACATATTCACATGCCTTTTCCTTATTCCTTACATAAACTGCTGATGCAGGGTCATTTCCAACTTTAACTACAGCTAACGTAATTTCAACTCCCTGCTTTTTGTATTCAGCTACTTTTTCTTTTAGTTCTTCTTTTATTTCTGCTGAAATAGCTTTTCCATCTATAATCTTTGCCATTTCTTCTCCTTTTTAGTTCTGTTTTACTATTTTGAGAATAAACAAATTAACGAAAGCACGCTTCCACTGCTTCCAGCTCGTAGCGGTTCTGTAAAGCTGCTTTCGTCACCTTTATGAACCGACGGCTTCCAAGCACTTTCTTATAATGTTGTTTATTCTCAAAATTTTCAAAACATACATTTTCTTATTTGTTCCACAGACAATGCGGTATACTTGAGCAACTCTGGAGTAATTCTAGAATAATCCTTGAATTTTTCCGTCGTCTGTTAAGTTGATTTCGTATGCTGCCGGTTTCTTTGATAAGCCAGGCATTGTCATTACGTTGCCTGTAAGTACAACTACAAAGCCTGCACCTGCTGAAATATATACGTCTCTTATGTTAATCTTGAATCCTGTAGGTCTTCCTAACTTACTTCTGTCATCTGATAATGAGAACTGAGTTTTGGCCATACATACAGGATAATCGCTGTATCCAAGTTTGTTTACGTTTGCAATTGCTTTTTCTGCTTCAGGTGAGTATGTAACTCCATCTGCACCGTAAATTTCTTTTGCAATTGTTTCAATTTTTTCTTTAATTGGCATATCATCAGGATATAAAGGTGCATAGTTTGAAGGTTTTGTTTCTATTGTTTCTATAACCTTTTCTGCTAATGCGATTCCGCCTTCTCCACCTTTTGCCCAAACTTCTGCTAATGCGAATTCACATCCTCTTTCTTCACAGAAGTTCTTAATGTATTCATATTCTGCTTCTGTATCTGTAATAAACTGGTTTAATGTTACTACTACAGGCACACCGAATTTCTGTAAGTTTTCAATATGCTTTTCAAGGTTTACAATACCTTTTGCTAAAGCATCGAGATTTTCTTCTGACAAGTCTTCTTTTGCAACACCACCGTTATATTTAAGTGCTCTAACTGTTGCTACTAAAACTACACAATCAGGTTTTAAACCTGCTTTTCTACATTTGATGTCTAAGAACTTTTCTGCTCCAAGGTCAGCACCAAAACCTGCTTCTGTAATAACATAATCTGCCATCTTTAAAGCTGTTTTTGTTGCCTTAACTGAGTTACATCCATGAGCAATGTTTGCAAATGGACCACCATGTACTAATGCAGGTGTATGTTCCAAAGTCTGAATAAGGTTTGGTTTCATGGCATCCTTTAATAATACTGCCATTGAACCTACAGCCTTAACATCTTTTGCTGTAACAGGTTCTCCGTCATATGTATAAGCAACAATGATTTTTCCAAGTCTTTCCTTTAAGTCTGCATAATCTGTTGCTAAGCATAAAATTGCCATAATTTCTGATGCTACTGTAATAACAAAATGGTCTTCTCTTACAGTTCCATCAACCTTACGTCCAAGACCTACAACAATATTTCTTAATACTCTGTCGTTAATATCCACACATCTTTTCCAAACAACCTGATTAGGATCAATGTTTAATTCATTGCCCTGCTGAATTGAGTTGTCAAGCATTGCTGCTAAAAGGTTATTTGCTGATGTAATAGCATGAAAATCTCCTGTAAAGTGAAGGTTTAAATCTTCCATTGGTACAACCTGTGCATACCCTCCGCCTGCTGCACCACCCTTGATACCAAAACATGGTCCAAGTGAAGGCTCTCTTAATGCGATAACAGCTTTTTTATTTAATCTACCAAAAGCTTCTCCAAGTCCTACTGTTACTGTTGTCTTTCCTTCTCCTGCCGGTGTAGGGTTAATAGCTGTAACGAGGATTAATTTTCCATCTTCGTTATCTTTGATACTTTCATAGTATTCATTTGAAATTTTTGCCTTATATTTACCATATAATTCTAAATCATCTTCCTGTAATCCTACCCTCTGAGCTACCTCTTTAATTGGTAGCATTTCTGCTTCCTGTGCAATTTCAATGTCTGTTTTCATATGCCTTCCTTCTCCTTATAAAATATTTTCAAATTCTTCCATGGACATTATGACTTTTCTAGGTTTGTTAGTTTCTTCCTGACCAACTACGCCTGCATCACATAACTGTTCCATAATACGTGCTGCCCTGTTAAAGCCAACACGAAATTGTCTCTGCAACATACTTGTAGAACCTTTTTTCTTTTCAATACATAACCTACCGGCATCTGCAAATAAAGGATCTCTGTCACTGTTACCATTGCTCATTGCTTCCTGATCTGTGGTTAATTTAGCATCAATTGATTCATCATATTCTGCCTCGCCACTGTTATTTTTAATAAATTCTACTGTATCAAAAATTTCCTGGTCGGAAACATAAGCGCCCTGTAATCTGACAGGTTTAATATAACCTGCGGGATAAAATAACATATCACCATTTCCCAAAAGTTTTTCAGCTCCATTCATGTCAATAATTGTTCTTGAGTCTGTACCCGATGCAACTGTAAGGGCAACTCTCGATGGAATATTTGCCTTAATAAGACCTGTGATTACATCAACAGAAGGTCTCTGTGTAGCAATAACCATATGAATACCTGCTGCTCTTGCAAGCTGTGCCAATCTACATATAGCTTCTTCCACTTCTTTTGCCGCAACCATCATAAGGTCTGCCAACTCGTCAATAACAATCAAAATCTGTGGGAGCTTGTCTGCCTTTTCGCCTAAGTCATCTACCACATCGCCCGCTTCAACTTTTTTGTTGTAACTTCCAATATCTCTTGCTCCGGCTTTTGCAAACTTATTGTATCTTGTTGTCATTTCGGCAACAGCCCAATTTAAAATACCTGCCGCCTTTTTAGGATCTGTAACAACATCATATAATAAATGAGGTATCTTGTTATAAACCTGAAATTCAACAACCTTTGGATCTATCACAATAAGTCTTACCTCCTCAGGAGTTGTTCTATACAATATACTCATTAATATTGAATTGGTAAATACTGATTTTCCCGAACCTGTTGTTCCGGCAATCAGCATATGTGGCATTTTTGCAATATCTGCCACGACTACTTTTCCTGCAATGTCTTTTCCTGCCGGGAAAGCAAGTTTTGACTTATGATTCTGTAACTCTTTTGACATCAAAAGTTCTTTTAAACATACCGAATCACGTCCTTCATTTGGAATCTCAATACCTACAGCAGCCTTTCCCGGAATTGGCGCTTCAATTCTTATGTCTGCTGCTGCCATATTTAATTTAATATCGTCAGCTAAGCCTGTAATCTTGCTGACTTTTGTACCCATTTCAGGCTGTAACTCATATCTTGTAACAGAAGGTCCCTTACTAACATTTGTAACTTCCACTCTTACTCCAAAATTAGCCAAAACCTGTTTCAGTTTGTTAGCTGTTTCCATTAAGGATGCTCTTGTTACTTTGCTTGAGCCATTCTCACTGTCTTTTAAAAGATTGTAACTTGGCTTTTTGTATTTCAATTTCTTCTTAACAGGTGAAATAATTTTTCCTTCTGAAGGGATTTTCTTATTTTCATTTGCCACCGTTTCTGTTTCTAAAGAATCTACGCTGTTCACAACTTCGTTTTCACCTGCGCCACTGCTTGCTATTACATTATCATTAGCTGTGTTAGCAGTATCAGCCGCTCCTCCTGTGGAATTCATACCAAAAGGTTTTCTACTCATTGCTTTTTGGGCTTCCTCACTTACAATAATTCTTTCTTTTGGTGTAAATTCTCCGTCTGTTGCATGAGGATCATTTTCCACAACTCTGTTTTCTGCCTTCTTAGGAGTATTCTTTGCTTCTTCCTCGTAAGTGTAAACTGTGTCATCCTGAACAGGAACATCATCTAATACATCATCAATTCCTTCTATATGTATTTCATGTACTTCCTGACTATTATAATTATCTGCCAGTTCACTAAAGCCATCACCGTAACCATCAGGTAAAGAACTCTTAATACTAGGATTTTTTGCTACACTTTTCTTTTTAGAAGTTCTTCTATATGGTTCTTTTACAGCTTCTACTCTATCCTTTGGAACTAAATCATCCTGATTATTAATATCAATATTAGTCAGACTTTCTCCAAAGGTTGCAGAATCATTTTCATTAACAGCTTCTGCTGCCGCCTGATTACTTACCATATTGCTATCAGCAATTGGTTCATCACCTAATCTTGTATTTCCAAAATCTACACCTATTGCTCTTTGTTTTCTATACTGTCTTTCTATCTCACGCTGTCTGTCTTTTTCTTCTTTTTTTCGCTGTTTCTTTGTGGCAGCAATTTCACGTCTAACCTCTGCATCTTTGGCAGCATTTTCATATACATCCATACCTCTGTTTCTTATGGCTGCCATAAAAGGTTTTTCCGTTAAAATAACAATTGAAATAATTAAAATTGCTAAAGACACAATATATGCACCTGTAAGTCCTAATAAAGAATGTAGAACCTTACCTAATATGCCACCTAGAATTCCGCCGCTAAAATTATTATTAGCAGATTCACGATAAATAGATATATTAGACTGATTACTGCCTCCGTAACTTATCAGATGAAATAATAAGCAAAAATCAATATATGCAATGGCACCTGTTATTAACTTACTTACGATTCCTGAATTCATTTCGTTAAAAACGATGATACCTACAAATATAACTAATACGATGGGGAAAATATATCCCATCCATCCAAAAGTTCCAAGCATAACAGAACTAAGTCTCTCGCCTATAATTCCGCATACACCATAATTGCTAAGGAAGAGAACTAACGCAACCGCAACCGCAATCCACAAATCAACTTCTTTTACAACTTTTTTGTGAGTTATTGCTTTTTGTGCATTTCTCTTTCTTGTTTCCGATGCCTTACCAGCTCTTGATGTGCTTTTGGCATTGCTTCTACTTTTTGTTGTAGAAGTAGTCTTTTTCTTTGTATTTGATTTTTTGCCTCCACTTTTACTTTTTGTATTGGCCACTTTGCACCTCTTCTTTATATACTAAAACTAATTATACTTACACATAATCCTTTATATTTTACTATTAATCATACTTTTATTCAAGATGCCTATTTATTGCCTTTCATATTTTCTTATTTTTCTAAACATTTTTATCTTTTTCACTTATAAGTTGGTAAAGTTTGCCTATAGCATCTTTAAGACCGCCGATTTCATTTATTATTCCTTCGTCTACAGCCTGTTTTCCCACAAGAATACTTCCTACATCTTTTGTTAAAACTTCAGTTTCTGTCATTAATTCCATAAACCGTTCTTCTTTTATTTTGCTGTGAGTAATTACAAAATGATTAATACGCTGTTGTATTTTCTTAAAATATTCATAAGTCTGTGGAACGCCAATAAACATGCCGTTCATTCTAACCGGATGAATGACCATAGTACCTGTTTCTACTATATAAGAATAATCTGACGCCACAGCCAAAGGCACGCCTATTGAATGACTACCACCCAAAACTAAAGAAACTGTAGGTTTACTTAAACTTGCTATCATTTCTGCTATGGCAAGTCCACATTCCACATCTCCGCCTACTGTGTTTAACACAACAAGCAAGCCGTCTATTTCTTTGTCATCTTCAATACAGGCAAGTTTCGGTATAACATGTTCATATTTAGTTGCCTTTGTATTTTGTGACACATTTTCATGGCCTTCAATTTCACCTATAATACATAACAGATGTATTTTTTTATCCCTGTTATTATTTTCTAAATCGGTCTGTCCATATTCTTTTATTTCATCCATTTGTTGCACCTCCAATATTTTTCTTATATTATTGTGCAACTTTTTCAAAAAAATATAAGGTTAACAACAAATGCTGTTATTAACCTTACTTAATAATGCTTTTAATTATTTATTATAATCGTATTAACGGATATTCTTAATTTGTTCATAAGGCATAGGGCCACCAAACAAATCAATTGCACTGCCTATTGTAAAATCCATTCTGCCGTTAGAAATTTCTCTGAACTTTTGGATTTGTTCCATTGTTCCAATTCCGCCTGCGTATGTTATTGGGATTTCTGTAAAGTCAGCCAGCAATCTCACCAACTCTTCTTCCATACCACCTGATTTTCCTTCTACATCTACGCCATGAATTAGAAACTCATCACAATACTCTGACAATTTTTTCAAAGTTTCCAAATTCACTTTTTCATCAGTGAATTTCTGCCATCTGTCAGTAACTATATAATATTGTCCATCTTTTTTTCTGCAACTAAGATCTAAAACAATGTGTTCTTTTCCAACAGCTTTTACAAGGCTTTTGAGATTTCCATAATTAACCTTTCCGTCCTTAAAAACAAAGGATGTTACAATTACGTGAGTGGCACCTGCTTTTATATAATCATCTGCATTTATTGCCGTAACTCCTCCCCCTATCTGCATTCCATTAGGGTAAGCTTTAAGGGCAAACATTGCCTGTTTCTTAGATTCCTTAAAAAACTCTGAACCACCTGCATTTAAAATAATAATATGGCCACCTGTTAAATTGTCCTTCTTATATAATTGTGCAAAATCTTCAGCGTTTTTTTCAGACACAAAGTTTTCTTCTGCCTGATTTCCTTTATCTTTAAGACTACCGCCTACTAACTGTTTTACTTTTCCATTATGAATGTCAATGCATGGTCTAAATTTCATTTTACTCCTCGCTTGTTTTTACATTAAATTATGCATATTATTCTTTCATTTAATTCATTATTTTAATCTATTCTGCAATATTTTCTAATTATATTACTGATTAAGTGCCTGTTCTAAGTCTGCAATAATATCTTCTGCGTCTTCAATTCCTACTGAGAATCTAATCAAATCAGGCTGTACTCCTGCTTCAATTAACTGTTCATCTGTCATCTGTCTGTGAGTATGACTTGCAGGATGAAGTACACATGATCTTGCATCTGCCACATGAGTTACAATTGCAATAAACTTTAAGCTATCCATAAATTTAATAGATGCTTCACGACCACCTTTTATACCAAATGTTAAAACACCACAAGTTCCATTTGGCATGTATTTCTTAGCTCTCTCATAATATTTATCACCTTCAAGTCCCGGATAATTTACCCAGGCAACCTTGTCATTCTCACTAAGCCATTTTGCAACTTTATATGCATTCTCGCAATGTTTAGGCATTCTTAAATGTAAAGTTTCAAGTCCTACATTTAATAAAAACGAATTATGTGGTGAAGGTATTGAACCTAAATCTCTCATAACCTGAGCTGTTGCTTTTGTTATATAACCGGCTTTTCCGAATTTTTCTGAATAAACTATTCCATGGTAAGAATCATCCGGCTGTGTCATTCCCGGAAATTTATCCCCATGTGCCTGCCAGTCAAAATTTCCACTGTCAACAATCGCTCCACCTACCGCCATTGCATGACCATCCATATATTTTGTTGTTGAATGAGTAACAATATCTGCTCCGTACTCAAAAGGTCTACAGTTAATTGGTGTAGGGAATGTGTTATCAACAATAAGTGGAACTCCATGATTGTGAGCTGCCTTACTGAACTTTTCAAAATCTAAAACTACTAAAGACGGATTGGAAATCGACTCCCCGAACACGCACTTTGTATTAGGTTTAAATTCCTTATCTAAGTCTTCAGGTGTAATTTCAGGATCCACAAAAGTTACATCAATACCCATCTTCTTCATTGTAACACCAAACAAATTAAATGTTCCGCCATAAACATTAGATGAACATATTAAATGGTCTCCTGCCTCGCATATATTAAACACTGCATAGAAATTTGCTGCCTGTCCTGAGGATGTAAGCATCGCTGCAGCACCACCTTCTAAATCACAAATTTTCTGTGCCACTGCATCATTTGTTGGATTCTGAAGTCTTGTGTAAAAATATCCACTATCCTCTAAATCGAATAATCTTCCCATCTGGTCTGATGTATCATACTTAAATGTTGTACTCTGATAAATAGGTAAAACTCTTGGTTCTCCCTTTTTAGGTTGCCACCCCCCCTGCACACAAATTGTTCCTTTGTTATTCTCCATAATAAACGTACTCCTTTTCTCTTATTGTGGTTTGTAGTCTTTTAAACAAATATGACTGATAATACAGCTTATACAAAATAATACTGCTATTACAATTGTGGACACTAAAAAAAATGTCTTATTCATAATAGGTATTACAAAAACTGATATAAAAAACAGTACAAACAATACTGTTGTTATCTTGTTAAATATTTTTCCAATTTTAATTTTCTTCTCTTCTGTCATATTGAATCCTTTATTTAAATACTTTTATTTCTAGTAACTTAAATATTATAAATCATAATTCCTACAAATCATAGTGTTTTTGTACATTTTTTAATATAGAAAAACCAGCTTTTAAGCCTATAGCTTAGAAGCCGGTTTTCTATCTCTAAAATATATTATTTAGCATCTTTGATTGAGAAACTCATTCTTCCCATCTTGTCTTTTCCAAGGCATTTAACTTTTACCTTGTCACCAAGTGTTAAGTAATCTTCTACATGTTCAACTCTTTCTTTTGCAATCTTTGAAATGTGAACCATACCTTCTTTTCCTGGAGCAAATTCAACGAAAGCACCAAATTCTTTAATGCTTACAACTGTTCCTTCAAGAATCATTCCTTCTTCAAAATCACTTACAATTGTTTCAATGTATTTTAATGCTTTATTAATCATGTCTCTGTCAACACCACAAACTGAAACCATTCCTTCATCTGTAATGTCAATCTTAACGCCTGTTTCTTCAATAATGGCATTAATAACTTTACCACTCTTACCTACTACATCTCCAATCTTATCAGGGTTAATCTGAATTGTTTCAATCTTTGGAGCATAAGCATTAACTTCCTTACGTGGTTCAGCAATTGCTGGTTTCATACAATTATCCATAATGAATAATCTTGCTTCTCTTGTTCTTGCAATAGCACCTTCAACGATTTCTCTTGTAAGACCATGGATCTTAATATCCATCTGAATAGCTGTAATACCTTCTGTTGTACCTGTTACCTTAAAGTCCATATCACCGAAGAAATCTTCAAGTCCCTGAATATCTGTAAGTAATACATAATCATCATCTGTATCACCTGTAACAAGACCACATGAAATACCTGCTACCATAGCCTTAATTGGAACACCTGCTGCCATTAATGACATACATGATGAACATGTTGAAGCCATTGATGTAGAACCGTTTGACTCAAATGTTTCTGAAACAGTTCTGATAGCATATGGAAATTCCTCTTCACTTGGAAGTACAGGCATAAGAGCCTTTTCTGCTAAAGCACCATGTCCAATTTCTCTACGTCCAGGTCCTCTTGATGGTTTTGTTTCACCAACTGAGTATGAAGGGAAATTATAATGATGCATGTATCTCTTAGTTTTTACATTTTCATCTAATCCGTCAATTCTCTGTGCTTCTGATAACGGAGCTAATGTACATACGTTACAAATCTGAGTTTGTCCTCTTGTAAACATAGCTGAACCATGTACTCTTGGCACAATGTCTGTTTCTGCTGCAAGAGGTCTAATCTGATTTAATGCTCTTCCATCAGGTCGCTTGTGATCTTTTAAAATCATCTTACGAACTGTTTTCTTCTGATACTGATAAATAGCTTCCCCTAATACAGCAAGCCACTCTTCATTTTCAGCAAAAGCTTCTTCTAACTTTTCTGTAATCTGACGAATGTTTTCTTCTCTTGTCTGCTTGTCATCTGTGAAAACTGCAACTTCCATATCTTCAGGAGGTACAATTTCCTTAATTGCTGCAAACAATTCTTCAGGTATAGCACAACTTTCGTATGTGTGTTTTTCCTTACCTACTTCTGCAACAATCTTATCAATAAATTCGATAATTGTCTGGTTAATGTCATGAGCCATGTAAATAGCTTCAATCATCTTAGCTTCCGGAATAATGTTAGCGCCTGCTTCAATCATAATAACTTTCTGTCTTGTTGAAGCAACTGTAAGCTGTAAATCACCGTTATCCCAATCTGCCTGACTTGGGTTTACAATAAATTCACCATCAACTAAACCAATCTGTGTCATTGCACATGGTCCGTCAAATGGAATATCTGAAATACATGTTGAAATAGCTGAACCTAACATTGCAACTAATTCAGGTCTGCATTCAGGATCAACTGACATTACTAAGTTGTTAAGAGAAACATCGTTTCTGTAATCCTTTGGGAATAAAGGTCTCATAGGACGGTCAATAACACGTGCTGTAAGAACTGAGTTCTCTGAAGCCTTTCCTTCTCTTTTATTAAATCCACCAGGGATTTTTCCTACTGAATACATCTTTTCTTCAAACTCTACTGATAATGGGAAGAAATCCACACCATCTCTAGGTTTGTCAGATGCTGTAGCTGTTGACAATACTGTTGTGTCACCATAGTGCATAAAAGCCGCACCATTTGCCTGAGCAGCAACTCTTCCTACATCTACTGTAAGAGTTCTGCCACCAAGTTCCATACTAAAACTCTTGTACATAATCTTCTTTCGTTACTTATTTATATAGTAACTTCTCCTTATATTTATTTTTCATTTGCAGAAGAATCCGAAACTACTGTAAAAAACGGTAAAAATTACTGTCCTTTACAGTGGCTTCGGCTTGGTTCTTCTGCCAAGCTTTGGTAAACAACCATAAGCCTTTTAATTATAATTGATATATAAAAAAAAAGCAAGGGAGGAACATATCCTCTCTTGCTTCTACTTCATAATTAGTAAATTATTTACGAATTCCTAATTTTTCAATTAAAGCTCTGTATTCGTTTACATCGTTTTCCTTGATGTAATCAAGTAAACCACGTCTCTTACCTACCATCTTAAGAAGACCTCTTCTTGAATGATGATCCTTCTGGTTTACCTTTAAATGTTCTGTTAAATCCTTAATTCTGTAAGTTAAGATTGCAACCTGAACTGCTGGTGAACCTGTGTCTGTAGGTGTCTTACCGTATTCTGCTGTAAGCTGAGCTTTTACTTCCTTTGAAATCATTATAATTTCCTCCTTAAATATTTTTGATATATCCCCATACACTTAAGTAATGGTCGGAGAATCCGGTTACTTAGTGTAGGTTCATTAAACATACTTTGCTAGTTTACTATATAATAAAGAAATTGTCTAGTAATTTTCTAATATTTTTTAAACTCTTTCTTTATATATATTAAATTGATACCAGCACTTTAATATGGTACAATATCAAAGTATGCGCAATTTAAGCGAATTCACGAAAGATAGTGAGGTTAATTATTATTATGTTAAAACTTATTGAAGAAATTAACAGTGCAGTAAACAATTTCATTTGGGGTGTACCTGCAATGGTTTGTATTATCGGCGTTGGACTTTATTTGAGTATTCGTACCGGATTTATTCAGATACGAAAATTTAAATACGCCATGAAAACAACTATTGGTCGTATTTTCAAGAAAAGAGATGCCAGTGACGGTTCAATTACTCCTTTTCAGGCTGTATGTACCGCTCTTGCCGCAACTGTTGGTACAGGAAATATTGCCGGCGTTGCCGGGGCAATTGCCATAGGTGGTCCCGGAGCTGTATTTTGGATGTGGATTTCAGCATTACTTGGTATGTGCACCAAATTTGCTGAAGTTACTCTAGCTGTACATTTTAGAGAACGTAATCAGGAAGGGGACTTAGTTGGTGGTCCTATGTACTACATAAAAAACGGTCTTGGAAAGAAATGGCAGTTTTTAGCTGTTCTATTTTCTCTTTTCGGAGTGCTGACTGTTTTTGGTACAGGTAACGCCACACAGGTTAATACAATTACTACTGCCATTGATTCTGCATTACTTAACTATAATGTATGCACTTCAAAAACAATACCTCAGATTAATTTAATATTAGGAATTGTTATTGCAGTTTTAGTTGCACTTGTACTTTTGGGCGGAGTTAAACGAATCGGAAAAGTTACAGAAAAATTAGTTCCTTTTATGGCTTTATTTTATATTGCACTTGCAATTGGCGTAGTTATATTAAATATCGGAAACCTGCCAACTGTATTTGCTTCGATATTTGAAGGTGCCTTTAACCCTCGTTCAGTTACAGGTGGTGTTGTAGGTAGCATATTTATTTGTATGAAGCGTGGTGTTTCCAGAGGAATTTTTTCTAACGAAGCAGGTCTTGGTACCGGTTCAATCGCACATGCATGTGCCGATACACAAAAGCCTGTTAAACAGGGATTTTTTGGAATATTTGAAGTATTTACAGATACTATTGTAATTTGTACATTAACAGCTCTTGTTATACTTTGTAGTGGTGTAACAATTAATTACGGTGCAAACGCCGGAGCTGAACTTACAATACTTGGATTTACTTCTACTTATGGTAACTGGATTTCAATTTTTTCTGCAATTGCCATGTGTTGTTTTGCTTTTTCAACTATACTTGGTTGGGGCTTATACGGAGCAAGATGTATCGAATTTTTATTTTCACCAAAGGTAATCAAACCATTTATGGTTGTTTATGCTTTAGTTGCAATAGTTGGAGCCACAATGGATTTAGGCTTAATTTGGGGCATTGCTGATACATTCAACGGGCTTATGTCAATTCCAAACTTAATAGCGCTATTCCTCCTTTCAGGAACAGTCATTAAACTTGTAAAAGAATATAAAAAATTTGATTAGCAAAATATAATACTATAGAATATATCTTTTTATTTAATTTTTCCCCTAGGGGCGTATAAAAATAGAGTGTTTTAAACGATAGGAAGCATTTCGTCTATGGAAGCGAGCATAGCTACAATCGCGAGAGATTGTCTGAAACCGCGAAGCGGTTGAGTTATCGGTAGCGATTGTTAATATGCGGCGCAGCGCAGATAGAAATGCGACATGTTTAAAACACTCTATTTTTATACGCCCCTGAGGGAGCGATTATTCAAAAGCTTTATATTTTTTTACAATATTCTATATCTTTTTCGATTTGAATTTTTAGTTCTTCTAAGTTTGGAAATGTTCTTTCCGGGCGGACGAACTCGTAAAACTCTACCTGGACGATTTCATTGTAAATGTATTCTTTGTAGTCTAGAATGTGTGTTTCTACTTTTATTTGGTTTCCACTTTCCACTGTTGGATTTACTCCGATGTTTGTTATTGATGCAAAGCGTTTTCCTTCTACATTTACAACTGTTTTGTACACTCCTTTTGGTGGTAAAAGTTTTGTTTTTTCTGGAATTATGTTTGCTGTTGGAAGTCCTATTTGCCTTCCCAGTTTTTTCCCTTCTTCAACTTTTCCAATAATTGTGTATGGATGGTTTAGCATATCATTAACTTCCTGCATTTTGCCTTCCACTATTTTTTCTCGAATGGCTGTACTGCTTATGTCTTTGTTATGATATTGCTCTTTTTCTACAACTATCAGATTGTAGCCATATTTTTTCTGATTATCTTTCAGAAATTGTACATTTCCTAATGCTTTTGTGCCAAATGTAAAATCAGGCCCACATACTATTGTTGTAGCACCTATTTTGTCCTTTAAAATTTCTTTTACAAATTGGTCAGGAGTCAATGCTAAAAATTCCTTTTTCATTGGCATTTTCATGTATACATCAATTCCATGGCTGTGACAAAGCATTTGCTTTTCGCTGTCTGTTACAATTGTTTTGTTGGCATTATTATCCAAAAATGCTTTTGGTGATGTCTCAAAAGTCAACACAACTTTCTGTCTGCCATTAGCATTTTTTGTTATCTCATCTAATAGCTTTTCATGGCCTTTATGTATACCGTCAAATTTTCCAATTGTAACTATTGTATTTTTTAATTTTATATTATCATCAATAGATATACACTGCATATCTTCTCCTATTTTCGAATTTACAAAAACATCTTTATTGGTTTATAAATCTGCTTATCTGCAATAAACATGTATAAGCCTATAAATTTTCCATCATGTGTATATACTCTTACAGTCTGACCTTCTTTATGGTTCATTTTAAGAAGAGTATTTCCTGATGTAAATATGTTTCCATTGTATACTAATTTTTCCGCATTCTCTGATACCATGCACTTTGAATACATATCAAGCATTTCGTCTGCAGGTACAATGTAATCTTTCAAGGTTCCATTATCTCTAAATTCTTCAATTTGAGAAAGAGTAATTGAGTCCTCTACTTTAAATCTATCTACTCTGCTTCTTACCAAATGCTCCATGCAACCGCCAACACCTAAGTCCTTACCTATGTCATAACACAGTGTTCTTATGTATGTTCCTTTTGAACAGGTAACATGCATATTAACTCTTGGCAATTCCATACTTGTTACTGTAATGTCAATAATTTTACAATGTCTTGGTGGGCGTTCAATTACTTCGCCTCTTCTTGCCAGATTATATAGTTTTTCCCCACCAATTTTTATAGCTGAAAACATCGGTGGAATCTGGTCATATTCTCCAATATAGCCTTTTACGGTTTTAAATACCTGATCCTCAGTTAATTTTTTTAAGTCCTCTTCACTTGCCTGACTTAAAACTTCTCCTGTTGTATCCTGTGTGTTTGTTTCTGTTCCAAGTAACAATGTTGCTTCGTAAGTTTTATCTTTTTCTGATAAAATATCGCACAACTTGGTTGCCTTGCCTAAACACACCGGTAAAACTCCAACTGCATTAGGATCGAGAGTTCCCATATGTCCTATCTTTTTTTGCTTTAATATACCTCTGAGCTTGGCAACTACATCGTGGGATGTAAACCCAGGCTCTTTGTATACATTTATAACTCCACTAATCATAACTTCACTCTTTACTTTTTATTAAATAACGTTATTGATTTTCTTCAACACTTTTTCAATAACATCTTCCAAGCTTCCTTCAATATCAAATCCGGCAGCTCTAACGTGACCGCCGCCGCCAAAGGATACAGCAATTTCACTTACATCTACATATCTTTTTGAACGAAGACTTGCTTTAAACTTATTTTCATCAAGCTGATATACAAACAAAGCAACTTCTACGCCGTCTACATTTCGTATTGCTCCAATTACAGCATCTAAATCACTTTTTGTTACGCCGTATTCTTCCATGGTTTCATTTGTGCAGAAACCATAAATGCATTTGCCATCCATGGTTAAAACTGCTTCACTTTGGATTTTTGCAGTAACCATCATCTGTTTATATGTTTTTCTGAAGAAAGTTTCTTCTAAAATTTCATTTACTTCAACACCATGTTCAATCATGTTTGCGGCTATTCTCATAGTCTTAGGTGATGTAGACTGAAATCTGAAAACACCTGAATCATGGGCGATTCCCATATACATTGGCTCTGCAATGTCTTTGTCAAACAATTCATTATCTAACAAATCATATAACACTTCGCTGGCAGAACTTGCATCAGGCAAAATATAGTTGTAGTCACCATAAGCCGGATTACTTTTATGATGGTCGATACAGGCTGTTCTTTTTGCATTATCAAAAAAGCCCTGATTTTGTCCTAATCTGTCAAGACTTGCTGTATCTAATGATATAAACAAATCATAGACTGTTCCATCATAGCCTTCTGTTGAAATATCCTGTGTATTTTTGATTATTTTAAATTTATCATCAACACTTTCAAGATAAACCTGAACTGTTAAATCAGGTCTGTTTTTCTTTAAATAGTTATATAACGCCATACAAGACCCAACGCAATCGCCGTCAGGTCTTATATGACCGGCAATACCAATTGTTTTAGCATCACCAATAATTTCATTAATTTTTTTCATTTAATTCTCCATTACAAGTCATTCAAATATGGACTTCCGAAACACTTTCATTAAATCCTATTCTTCTGACTGTTCCTTAGCTTTCATGTCATCAATAATTTTTGACATTTTCATACCGTACTCAATAGATTCATCCATAATAAATCTAATTTCAGGAGTATTTCTTAAATTTACAGTTCTCGCAAGTTCTCTTCTAATAAAACCTGCTGCACTTTTTAAACCAGCCATTGTGTCGGCTTTTGCCTGCTCATCTCCTAACACGCTAATATATGCCTTGCATGTTTTTAAGTCAGGGGCAACTTCAACTCCCGTAACGGTAGTCATAATACCAACACGTGGGTCTTTCAACTCACGTATGATATTACTAAGTTCTCTTTGAACTTCACCATTTATTCTTGTATTCTTAATACTATTTTTTCTCATAATCATTCCAACTTTCTTTATACAAAAGATTGTCATACACTATATAAAATATCCATTTTTCATAAAATAAGCCATATTAATTTTGTTTAGACCTATTTTATGCCTGATATCAAAACCTATCTTGGAACTTCTACCATAATGTAAGCTTCTACCTGATCTAATTCAGCAATTTCGTTAAAGCCTTCAAATACAAGACCGCATTCGTAACCTGCTTTTACTTCCTTAACATCATCTTTGTATCTCTTAAGTGATGCAACAGGGCCTTCAAAAATCTGCTTTCCGTCTCTTGTAATTCTAGCTGAACAGCCTCTCTGCATAAAGCCGTCTAATACGTAAGAACCACCGATGTTACCAACACCAGATGCCTTAAATATCTGACGGATTTCTGCATGACCAATAACTTTTTCTTCATAAATTGGCTCAAGCATACCCTTCATGGCTCTTTCAATGTCTTCAATAGCATTGTAAATTACAGAGTAAAGTCTTAAATCAACATTTTCATTGTTTGCTGTAATTTCAGCCTGTGTGTCAGGTTTTACGTTAAATCCTAAAATAATTGCATTTGATGTAGATGCTAAAATAACGTCTGATTCGTTAATTGCACCAACACCACCATGGATAATCTTAACTTCAACTTCATCATTTGAAAGTTTAAGTAAGCTCTGCTTAACTGCTTCAACTGAACCCTGAACGTCAGCCTTAACGATAATGTTAAGTTCTTTTAATTCACCGGCTTCAATCTGTGAGTTAAGATCATCAAGAGAAATTCTAAATTTATTAGATTCCATAAGTTTTGCCTTGCTGTCTTCAACGAATGTGTTAGCAAAGTCTTTTGCTTCTGAAGCTGTTTCTGTTGAAACGAAAACTTCACCTGCGTTTGGAACTCCGCTAAGGCCTAAAATTTCAACAGGTGTTGAAGGACCGGCAGTCTTAATTCTATTTCCCTTATCATCTGTCATGGCTCTAACTTTACCATGGTTAGCTCCTGCTGCAATATGTGCACCTACTTTTAAAGTACCTTTCTGTACTAAAACTGTAGCTACAGGACCTTTACCTTTGTCAAGTTTTGCTTCAATAACAATACCTCTTGCCTGACGGTTTGGATTAGCCTTTAATTCTAATACGTCAGCCTGTAAAAGTACCATTTCAAGAAGATCGTCAATACCTTCTCTTGTGTGAGCTGAAACAGGAACCATTTCCACGTCTCCGCCCCAGTCAGATGCTAATAATTCATGTTCAGCAAGTCCCTGCTTAACTCTCTCGATATTTGCACCCGGCTTATCAATCTTGTTAATTGCAACAATTATTTCAATTCCTGCAGCCTTAGCATGGTTAATAGCTTCTACAGTCTGTGGCATAACACCATCATCAGCAGCTACAACTAAGATTGCAATATCTGTAGACTGTGCGCCACGCATACGCATTGATGTAAATGCTTCATGTCCCGGTGTATCAAGGAATGTAATTGTCTGGTCATTAATTTTTACAACTGAAGCACCGATATGCTGTGTAATACCACCTGCTTCACCTGAAATTACATTTGTTTCTCTAATTGCATCAAGAAGTGATGTTTTACCATGGTCTACGTGTCCCATAACACAAACTACAGGTGGACGTTTAACCATAAGTGATTCATCTTCTTCATCTTCTTTAAGAAGTTCTTCAATCATGTCTACTTTTTCTTCTTTTTCGCACATGATGTCATATCCTAAAGCGATTTCTTCTGCACTGTCAAAATCAATTTCTGTGTTAACAGTAACCATCTTTCCTTCTAAGAATAACTTCTTAATAAGTGTTGATGCTGTCATCTTCATCTTTTCTGCTAACTCGCCAATTGTAATAGCTTCAGGAACCTGAATAATCTTAATTTCTTCTTTCTTTTCTTCCTTCTTCTTTGGCTTTTCTAATGTAGGTTTAGAGAAATCACCCTTCTTGCCATTCTTACCTCTTCTGCCATCTTCGTAATTTTTCTTATTACGTTCCTGTCTATCCTGGCGGATTTTGTTTTCTCTATTCTTTCTGTTCTTATCCTGAATTGGTTCTGATGGGGCATCATTTCTGTCATTTCTTCTAAAGCCGCCTCTATCATTGTTTGGTCTGTTGCCATTATTTCCGTTTCTGAAATTGCCTCTGTCATTGTTTCTGTTTCCGTTGTTGTTTCTGTTGTCATTTCTGCCATTTCCGTTACGGTCTTTGTTGAAATTACGGTTGTCTTTACGATTTCCATTGTTTCTGTCGTTATTTCTGTCATTGTTTCTATCGTTGTTATATCTTCCGTTATTTCTGTTGTTATTTCTATTGTTGTTTCTGTTATCGTTTCTGTTGTTATTTCTGTCGTTGTTTCTATTATCGTTTCTATCGTTATTTCTATTGTCGTTTGAACGATTATCTCTCTGCTGTCTGTTGTTGTTTACCTGTCTGTTATTATTGTTTTCCTTAGGCTGTTGTTTATTATCAGCCGGTTTTGTTTCTCTCTGTGCCATTTTTTCCGTAGTATTTACCTCTTGAATTTTATTTTCTTTGTTTTCCACCTCTTTTACAGGTTCCTTTACAGGTTCCTTTACCACTTCTTTTGCCACTTCTTTTACTTCTACAGGTTTCTTTTCTTCTGCCTTAGGAGTAGTTTCTTTAGCCTGAACAGTTGTATCTTTTGGAGCTGTCTTTTCTTCAACTGCCTTTTCAACTGTTTCGTTAGGCTTAACATTTTCCTTTACTTCTTCTTTTACTTCAGAAGAATGTTTCGAACGATGTTTATGCTCTCCATCACTACTATGTCTACGTCTTCTTCTTTCACCTGTTTTAACAACACCTTTGCTTGTAATTAAAACTCTAGGTTTTGACTTTTCTTCTTTTTTATTTTCAGATTTTGCTGAAGGGAACTTCTTTTTCACAATTTCAATTGAAGCTTCGTCAATTGAACTTTGAGCTTTTACATCAATTCCTTTTTCTCCAAGCACTTCTATAATGTCTGAACTTTTTATATCTAATTCTTTGGCCAATTCATGTACTCTCATCTTTGACATATACTACCTCCGTCTAACTTTCTATCAATCTGTTGATGGTTTCACTAAATCCTCTGTCCGTTATGGCTATTGACGCACGACTGTCATTTCCAGTTGCCTCGCCTAATTCCTGCTTACTTCCGTAAACAAAACATGGAATATTATAATATTTGCACTTGTTAAAAAACAGTTTCTTTGTATTATCTGAAGCTTCCTCTGAGACAATAACCAACCATGCCTTCTTTTGTTTTACCGCTTTTTCTACAGAAAACTCACCTGCAACAGTTTTTCCAGCCCTGGTTGCCAAGCCTATCATTGAAAAAACTTTATTCATTTGTATCTCCTAACTGCTCTTTTAATTTTTCAAAAATTTCACTGTCAACGGATACCTTTAATGTTTTTTCCAAAGCTTTTGTTTTCATGGCTTTTTCCAAACAATGCACATCTTCACATATATATGCACCTCTACCGTTTTGTTTTCCTGTTAAGTCAACAAAAACGTTGTTTTCCTTGTCTCTAACAATTCTTATTAGCTCTTTTTTTTCCTTTGACTGTCTGCAACCAATACATGTTCGCATTGGTATTTTTCTATTCTGCCCCATGCCATAATCTCCTATGTTCTAATTGAATCCATCAGTTACTATTCTTCTGTTGATTCCTCTGATGCTTCTTCTACTGAATCAGCTTCTTCACTTTCTTCATCATATTCATCATCGTAATATTCTCCGTCGTAGTATTCGTCATCGTAATACTCTCCATCATAATATTCGTCATCATCATAATAATCATCTTCATCGAAAACATACTGAATGCCTTCTTCTTTTGCCTGTGACTCACTCTTAATATCAATCTTAAAACCTGTAAGCTTAGCTGCAAGTCTTGCATTCTGTCCTTCTTTACCAATTGCTAATGATAACTGTAAATCAGGAACTACAACTAAAGCTTCCTTATTATCAGGATCTGCTAAAACTGCAATAACTTTTGATGGGCTTAATGCATTTTCAATTAAAATAGCTGGGTTTTCACTCCAGTTAATGATATCGATTTTTTCATCCTGTAATTCTTCAACTACTGCATTTACTCTTGCGCCGTTAATACCTACACAAGCTCCAACAGGATCAACTGCTTCATTATTTGACCAAACAGCCATCTTTGTTCTTGAACCTGCTTCTCTTGCAATGCTCTTAATTTCAACTGTTCCGTCCTGAATTTCTGTTACTTCCTGTTCGAATAATCTCTTAACAAGTCCCGGATGAGTTCTTGAAACATTAATTCTAGGTCCTCTACCATTATCTTTTACTTCAGTAATATATAATTTAATTTTATCATTTGGTCTAAAGTATTCTCCCTTAGACTGTTCTTTTTCCATTAATACAGTATCGATTTTTCCAATGTTTACGCTAATGTTCTTTCCGTTAATTCTCTGAACTGTACCTGTAATAATATCATCCTGCTTTTCATAATATTCTTCATAGAGACTCTTTCTTTCTTCTTCTCTAATCTTCTGTAAAATACCATTCTTAGCACTCTGTGTAGCAATACGACCAAAATCCTTTGACTGAATTTCTACATTAACTGAATCTCCAATGTCGTATGATGCCTTAATATTTCTTGCATCTTCCAATGAGATTTCACATACAGGATCCATAACTTCTTCAACTACTTCTTTCTGAGAATAAATATGGAAATCACCTGTTTCTCTATCCATTGTTACTGCTACGTTATCTGCTTTATTAAAGTTGTTCTTGTAAGCAACTACCAAGTTACTTTCAATAGCTTCAAATAAAGACTCCTTGCTAATACCTTTTTCCTTTTCCAACACGTCTAATGCTGCAATTAATTCATTGTTCATCTTTCCAATATCCTCCTAAAAATCAATAGTTAATCTAACAAGTGAAACATTCACTCTATCAAGAGCAATCTCACTTCCATCTTCATCTTCTATAGTAATTGTATCCTTGTCATAAGATTTCAATAAACCTACATACTGTTTGTTTCCGTTAAGGCTTCTATATAAATGTACTTCAATTTCCTCGCCAATACTTCTGTCAAAATCTCTGTCTTTTTTCAGTGGGCGACCAAGTCCTGGTGAACTTACTTCTAATATGTAAGCATCGCTAATAAAGTCTTCTTCGTCAAGTAAATCACTTAACTTACGGCTTACGCCTTCTAAATCATTAATTGTGATTCCACCCGGCTTATCAATAAAAGCTCTTAAATACCAGTTGCTTCCTTCTTTAACATATTCCACATCTACCATTTCATACCCTTTTTCTTCAACAATGGGTAACAGTAGTGCTTCTGTCTTTGCTTCGTATTCTTCTTTTCTAGACACCTTAACCTCCTTATTTGACTTTGCTGTGTTTGTTAGTATCTTTTATTATAAAGAACATTTTCTAATGTTCTTTGAAAAATTTAACTACATAACAAAGAGCGAACCTTTGCGGTTCGCTCCTTCTACGCTAGTCAATATTCACTACATAGTATACGACGTTATTATTTTCCTGTCAACCCCTGTAAAAATCGTAACTTTCATTGTAAAATTCATCTGCAACTTTCAGCTGCCTTCATTGATTCCAACTTTTATATCTGTTAAAATTATAATATTTATTCTTAACTTTAATATTGTGCAATCTTATCTGACTACTATCTTACATTTTCAAAAATATCTATTTTTGTATGTTTGATAAACTGCTCATAAAATTTTAACCCTAATACCGGAAAGAATTTTGAAGTAAAGTTCATAAACTTTGCATCTTTTCCTACTATTATTCTATTTTTCTGTTTTATTATCTTTTTTATAATCTTTGCAGCAACTTTATCAACATTATTTGCAATAATTTTCATCAACTTGCTTTCTGTCTTGTAATATTGACTTCTAAATATGTCTGTCATTATAAATCCCGGACACACATATCCTATGTACATTTCTCTTCCAAGTTCCCCTATTAAAGTTTCTGTATAAGCTTTAACTGCGGCTTTGCTTGCACTATAGACACCTGTTCCAACTAAAGGTGCAAGCGCTCCTGAACTTGATACATTAACAATCCCTGCCATAGTGGACTTTCTTAATATAGGTAGCATTGCGTTAATGGAATATCTGCAACTGTTAAAATTAACGTCCATGCATCTCTTAACCTGCTCTTCCGTATAATTAACTGACTTCTCAAAAGGTAATAACATACCTGCATTATTAATTAGCAAATCAACGTTTATATTATTATAAGTAAGTTCTTCTCTAAATGTATTCCAATTTTCTTCCTGGCTCACGTCAAAAATCCAATATTTAAACTGATCTCTTAAATAAGACAGTTCTTCTATTAAACTTTTCATTTTTTCTTCAGATTGTCCAATTCCTAAAACCATACATCCATGCTCTCTGATTAGCTGTAGCGTCATGGCTCTTCCTAATCCTGAGGATGCCCCTGTTATAAGAATTGTTTTTCCGTATATCCAGTCCATAAATTAAATCCTTTCAAAAATCACTTGCAAAAATTTCTTTTGCTGTTTATAATAATACAGTAACATTTTTCAGGCTCGTTGGTCAAGTGGTTAAGACGCCGCCCTCTCAAGGCGGAATCACGGGTTCAATTCCCGTACGAGCTGTTTTTTATGCCCTTATTTTAAGGGCTTTTCTTGTATTTAAAACTATTCGTGTGATATTTCGTGTGATATTTCGTGTGATATTTTCCGTTGCATTTTGCAATGTATAAAGCAACACGATTTTTTCAATTTTGATACAAATGTTATAGCACTTGCAATAATTGTAAAATTTAGCAATATTTTTGTAATTTTTTCTTTACTTATAACAATTTTGTGATATAATATTCATTGTTAGCTCGAGTGGTCTTAGTTAATAATTGGGGTCGATTCCCATATGAGTTATTTTTCTTTTTGTTTTATTATTATTTTTATTTTTTTCATTTTACATCTTTTTTAAAAGATGTATTTTCCTTTTAGTTAGCACTGCTACCGAACATTCGGTATGCAGTGCTTTTTCTTTGTCTTTTATTTTATAAAAATTCAAAATTTCAAATTTCAAATTTCAAACTTAAAATTAAATTTAAATTTATAATTCAAAATTAAATTTGAAATTTGAAACTCATAAAATTAAAAATCAAAAATAGACAACTGACTGTCTTCAGGCATTCCTTCTAACAATCCCAAATCTGACATTGTATCTATTACTGTTTTACTTAACTTACTTTTCTGTCTTAAATCATTTTTAGAAACAAATGGTCCATTCTGATTTCCAACTGCTTCTACTAAAGCATCTGCCGCTTTTTCTCCAAGTCCTTCAATAGAATCCAAGCTAGGCATTAACTTACCATCTATTATCTGGAACTCATGAGCCTTTGCAGTATAAATATCCAACGGTAAGAACTCAAATCCTCTTGCATACATTTCCTGAACAATCTTCATGTCACCTAAAGAATCTTCATCTTTCTTAGATGCTTCATGATTATTCTTCTTACGTTTTAAATCTGCCATAAAGTATTCAAGTTTTTCTTTTCCCTGACACATTGTTTCATAGTCAAAAGCTTTTGCTCGAATTCCAAAATATGCTGCATAATATGCCAATGGGTGATACACCTTGTACCAGGCAACACGTAAAGCCATCATAATGTAAGCAGCCGCATGTGCCTTAGGGAACATATACTTAATCTTTTTACATGACCAAATATACCATTCAGGTACATTATGTTCACGCATTACATCTTCTTCCTTCCTGTCTTCTCCTGTTTCCTTGTCTGTAAAAGTAAGAAGACCTCTACCCTTTCTAACATGTTCCATAATATCAAAACTTACCTGTGGCTCTATACCTTTATCCATTAGGTAAACCATAATATCATCTCTAGTACATATAGCAGTAGAAATTGTACACTTGCCCTCCTGAATAAGTGTCTGTGCATTCCCCAGCCACACGTCAGTACCATGAGACAAGCCTGCAAGTCTAACTAAATCGGCAATTTTTGTAGGTTTAGTATCTACTAACATTTGAATAACGAAATCTGTTCCCAGTTCAGGTAAACCAAGGGAACCTGTTGGACAGCCGTCAATGTCATCGCTTGTAATTCCTAAAGCCTCAGGGCCAAGGAATAATGACATTACATTTTTGTCATCAAAAGGCACATCCGTTTGAACATTAGTGTTTGTTAGTTTTTCAAGTCGACGAATCATTGTTGGATCATCATGTCCGAGAATATCTAACTTTAACAGGTTTGCATCAATTGCATGGTATTCAAAATGAGTAGTTATTGTATCTACCGTCATATCGTTAGCTGGTTTCTGTATTGGCGTAAATTCATATATTTCCTTATCCCTTGGAACAATAACAATTCCACCAGGATGCTGACCTGTACTTCTACGGATTCCTGTACAGCCTCTTGCTATTCTGTCAATTTCCGCAGTACGCTTAATCTCGTTATGGTCATCGTAATAATTTTTCACATAACCAAATGCAGTTTTCTCGGCTACACCTGCGTATGTTCCCGCTCTAAATGTATGGCCCTTACCAAACATAACTTCTGTATACGCATGTGCATTTCCCTGGTATTCACCGGAGAAGTTAAGGTCGATATCCGGTTCCTTTGTACCACCAAATCCAAGGAATGTTTCAAAAGGAATTTCCAAGCCATCCTTATGAAGTTTTTCTCCACAGTGTGGACATACTGCATCAGGCAAGTCAAATCCAAGACCACCCTCTGCTCTTTCCTCTTTAATTGTTGCCTGAATCTTTTTAATTTCATCTATAGGTGTCCCTTCAGGTGCTCTGTACTCATCCTCAAAAAATGAACTTTTGCACTTCTCACAATAATAGTGCGGGGCTAAAGGATTACATTCTGTAATACCTGACATTGTAGCTGCAAAAGATGAACCAACAGATCCTCTTGAACCTACCAAATATCCATCTTCATTTGATTTCCAAACTAATCGCTGAGCCATAATGTACATAACCGCATAACCGTTACCAATAATAGAATCCAGTTCAATTTCCAATCTATCTTCAACAATTTTTGGTAAATCTTCGCCGTAAATTTCATGGGCTTTTTGGAAACAGATATTTCTCAGGTTTTCTTCCGAATTATCAAGAACCGGTGGGCATTTATCAGGATGAATTGGTGAAATATTTTCTATCATATCTGCAATCTTGTTTGGATTTGTAATTACAACTTCTTCTGCTAAATCACTACCCAAATAATCAAACTCACCAAGCATCTCATCTGTTGTTCTCAAATATAAAGGTGCCTGATTATCTGCATCCTTAAATCCGTTACCATACTGTATGATTCTACGATAAATTTCATCTTCCGGATCCATAAAATGAACATCACATGTAGCAACTGTTATTTTATTAAATTTTCTTCCCAGTTCAATTATCTTCCTGTTAATCTCTCTTAGTTCTTCCCTTGAATCAACTAAGAATTTTTTCTTATTATCTATATCAGGATTACCTGTTTTTAACATAAACTCATTGTTGCCTAAAGGTTGAATTTCAAAATAATCATAGAATTCTGCTAACCTTGCAACTTCCTGCTGAGTTCTTCCATGTAATATAGCCTGATATAATTCACCTGCCTCACAGGCACTTCCAATCATCAGACCTTCGCTGTATTTTAAATAATCACTTTTTAATATACGTGGTCTTTTGTTGGCAAAAGTATCTATATGGGAAATAGATACTAACTTATATAAATTAACTCTTCCTGTCTGGTTTTTAACCAAAATAATTGCGTGATGTGCAGGAAGCTTATTTATAAGATTGTCTGACTTCTTTCCTTCTTTGTTTACTTCATCAAGATTATTAATTCCTTTATCCTTTAACATCTTACAAAGTTTTAGGAAAATAAGAGCTGTACACTCTGCATCATCTACAGCTCTATGGTGATTTTCAAGAACAATTCCCAATGCCTTTGCAACTCTGTCTAATTTGTATTTTCCAAGTCCTATAATCAAATATCTTGACATTGCAACTGTATCAACGATTGTAAAATCACATGGCAAGCCAATTCTCTCGCAATTAGCTGCAATAAAACTCATGTCAAAGTCTGCATTGTGGGCAACCATTACTGAGCCTTCGCAAAATTCCATAAATGAAGGTAAAATTTCTTCTATCTTAGGAGCATCAATAACCATATTGTCATTAATACTTGTTAATTGTTCAATTCTAAGAGGTATAGGTATTTCAGGATTAACAAATGTACTAAAACGGTCAATTATTTTTCCATTTTGTACCTTTACAGCTCCAATTTCAATAATCCTGTCACTTTTTGCACTAAATCCTGTTGTTTCCAAGTCGAATACAACGTATGTGTCATCTAAGCTCTGACCTCTGGGATTAACAATCATATCTTTCAAGTCATCTACCAGATAAGCTTCAACACCATATATTACCTTAAAGTCACAATCTTTTCCTACCTTTGAACATTCCTTCTTAATGTCACAATACTCATGCCAGGCATCGGGAAATGCCTGTACTACGCCATGGTCTGTTATGGCAATCGCTCTATGTCCCCATTCATAAGCACGTCTTACTAAATCGCTACAGTTACTTACACCATCCATATCACTCATTTTGGTATGACAATGAAGTTCCACTCTTTTTTCCACTGCAGTATCTTTTCTCTTTTCAGTTGAAAACGGCTGTATAACCTTCATACCATCCACACGGCTGATTTCCACCTGTCTGTCATAGGTGTCATACATCGCAACACCTTTGATTCTTACAAAAGTATTCTTTTTTACCTTTGAAGTAAATTCCTTCTTGGCATTTTCATCTCCTAAGAAAATCTTTACTGCAATACTATCTGTGAAATCTGTTATCTCTAAGCTGACAAGGTATTTTCCTGATTTTAATTCTCTGTCATCCATGGTCATAACCTGACCTTTAACCACACACTCGCCTGTTCCCTCAAACACATCACATAAGGCTGTGTCTGAATCAAATTTAAAGTCTCTTCCGTATGCCACTTCAGGATTATCTGAATATGTAGCCTTTTTAAGTCTTTTAGGTCTCTCTTCTACCTTCTTTGCTTCCTCTGGCTGCTTCTCTTCATTTTTGCTTAAAAGAACATCCACTTCATTTTTCAAACGTTTAGCGTTTCGTTTAGCGTATCTATTTCCGTCAATGGCATGCTTTTTGATTTTAACTTCTAAAGGCATACTAAATCTGTCTCTAAAAATTCTCTCAATTGTATCCTTTAAAGTTTTCATTCTGGCTTCCGAAATAATACTTGATTCCAGATTAATAACCAGTCTGCCTTTCTCATCAAAGGATGTTGGTGCCTTCTTTAACATAGTAGCAATTATGGGACTATGTTCATTTAATTCAAGCACAATACTATCCTTATATATTTCAAATAAGTTTTCCGTTGTATACTGAGCAGACAAATAATATTTCTCTATGATTTCTATACCTATCTTTTTGCCTGTTCTTAAAGTTCTTGCTAATTCTTCCCTAATTTTGAAAATAGCAGACTTTTCAATAAGTCTGCTGCTTTCAATATAGATTCTTATTTTGGTATGTTCTGTATTAGTAACAATTCTCGTTATATCTACTAATTCTAAAATACCTCGTAATTCATCATTTAACTGAAGATTATCAAAAACTTCTAAAAAGTTCTTTTTTGCCAATTTAATTCCTCCAGTTTTTTAATTCCTTTTCCAGTGTGTTTAATAATTCGTTTTCAGGAACTCTCTTTACTATTTCGCCCTTTTTAATCAAAAGACCTTCTCCTTTTCCTCCTGCTATTCCAAGATCAGCTTCTCTTGCCTCACCGGGTCCATTAACCACACATCCCATTACAGCAACTTTAATGTCTAAGTCATACTTTGACACCATTTTTTCCACTTGTTTTGCCAAACCAATTAAATCAATTTGAGTTCTACCACAAGTAGGACATGAAACAACTGATATGCCACCTTTTCTTAAACCTAATGTTTTTAAAATAAGTTTGGCACTGGCAATTTCCTCAACCGGATTATCAGTAAGGGATACTCTGATTGTATCGCCAATTCCCTGATTTAAAATAAGGCCCAGTCCTATGGCTGACTTAATATTTCCTGATGTAACTGTTCCTGATTCTGTAATTCCAACATGTAGTGGATAATTAGTCTTTGTAGCTATTAATTCATGGGCTTTAACACACATCATTACATCAGAAGATTTAATACTGATAACAAGATTATCATAACCTAAATCTTCGATTGTTTTTACTTTGTCTAAAGCGCTTTCAACTAAACCTTCCGCTGTAACCTTACCATATTTTTCTAAAATATCTTTTTCTAACGAGCCACTGTTTACACCAACTCTAATAGGAATATTTTTCGCCTTAGCCACTTCCACTACAGCCTTAACCTTGTCTACAGAGCCAATGTTTCCCGGATTAATACGAATCTTGTCAGCTCCGTTTTCCATGGCAGCAATGGCAAGCCTATAATCAAAATGTATATCTGCTACAAGTGGTATTGAAATCTGCTTTTTAATTTCCGCAATTGCCTTAGCAGCTTCCATTGTTGGAACCGCACATCTGATAATATCACATCCACTAGCCTCTAATTCTTTTATTTGAGCTACTGTAGCTTCCACATCTTCAGTCTTTGTGTTAGTCATTGACTGAATCATTATTGGATTTCCTCCACCAATAACTTTATTTCCAATTCTAATTACTTTCGTATTATCTCTATACATAATCTTCACCTATCCGATAAATCATAATTTAAATTAATTTTCTAATATCATTAAATAATAAAAATACCATTAATGCCATTAATAAAATAAATCCAATGAAATGTATCATACCTTCCTTATCCTTTGGAATCTTCTTCCTAGTGATAACCTCAATAATATATAAGAATAATCTTCCACCGTCTAATGCAGGTAATGGTAATAAATTCATTACACCTAAGTTGGCACTTAACATTATTGCCAAATTAATCAAGGATAAAATAGTTACAGTTGTTCCCTGAGACTTAGCTGTTGAATAAGTATTGCCAATTACATTAACAATACCAACAGGTCCGGAAATTTCGTTTGCTGATACCTTTCCTGTAACTAACATTTTTAAGCTCTTTAAAACTGTTGCTATTTCGTATCTTACATCTGTAAAGCTGTACTTGATTACGCCGCCTATAGACTGTTTTTCTCTTCCAATGTTGTAATCAAAGCCCCTGCTTGCAATCTTTGTCATTATAGGTTTAACAGTTACATTTACAGTTTTTCCTTTTCTGTCCAAAGTAATCTTAACTTCATTTTCACCAAAAGGATGCTCTGTTAAATAATCGTTCATGTCATTGCCTGTTTTGATTGCAGTGCCGTCAATTTCAGTAACTACGTCTCCTGCCTGAACGCCCGCCTTAAAGAACGCTGAACCTCTTGTTACCTGAGTTATTTCAGCTTCTGCATCGCTTGGTGCATACTGCATACCTACTATATATCTTTTTTCAATTTCAGGTGAATACTTAATTGTCTTTGTCTCACCATTTCTAACAAAAGATACTGTTATGTCGTCACCGTTTAATGGATTAACATAATCTTCTAAGTATATTTCTCTTCCAAGTGTTGCATGAGCGCCATTATACTTAACGATTCTGTCTCCCTGTCTAAGTCCTGCTTCATACGCCGGTGACGCCTTGTCAACATTTGTAACATATGATACATCCGCACCCTTTGCTCCTATTACAATAAACGCAAGTAAAAGAGCTAATATGAAATTAAAAAACGGACCTGCAAATACTATTGCCATTCTCGCCCAGATTGATTTTGAATTAAAAGAGCCTTCCTCTTCGTTATCTTCATCTTCTCCAAGCATTGCACAGGAACCACCTAAAGGTAAAATCTTTAAGGAATATCTTGTGCCGCTTTTTGCAACTTTACTTAAAATTCTAGGTCCCATACCTACTGAAAATTCATTTACAAATACACCGTTTTTCTTTGCCACAATAAAATGACCAAATTCATGTATTAAAACTAATAAGCCAAAAATTATTAATGCTATAATTATACTGATTGCTGTCTCCATTAATTACCACCTTTTCTCAATGAGCTCATAAGCCCATCCCTCTATTTCTAATATTTGTTCTACTGTCGGATTCTCAAGTGCTTTGTGATTTTCCATACAGTATTGTATTATGTCTGTTATTTCCAGAAAACTAATTTCCCTGTTTAAAAACTTTGCAACTGCCTTTTCATTTGCTGCATTAAATACTGTTGGCATTGAGCCACCGATTCTACCTGCTTCAAAAGCCATTTTTAGACCAACAAAATTATTTAAGTCAGGTTCCTCAAAAGTTATCTGACCAATTTTTGCAAAGTCCAGTCTGTCACCTGATAAATATCTTCTTTCAGGATAATATAAAGCATACTGAATTGGAAGCCTCATATCAGGAGTTCCTAGTTGCGCTATAACTGCCCCATCCTTAAACTGCACCATGGAGTGTATAATACTCTGTGGTTGAACTATTGGTTTTACATTGTCAATGTCCACGTTAAATAACCATTTTGCCTCAATTACTTCAAGTCCTTTATTAACCATTGTAGCAGAGTCGATGGTTATTTTTTGTCCCATAGACCAATTTGGATGTTTTAAGGCATCCTCAACTTTAACATTTTTCATCTGTTCTCTTGTGTAGCCTCTAAATGGTCCACCTGATGCTGTTAATAAAATCTTATCAATTTCCTTTGGATTTTCTCCATTTAATGACTGAAAAATTGCACTGTGTTCACTGTCAACCGGCAATATTTTAACACCATTATCTTTTGCAGCCTTCATTACCAAATGACCTGCTGTAACAAGAGTTTCCTTGTTAGCTAGTGCAATATCCTTCTTTACCTTAATTGCCTCTAATGTTGGTCTTATTCCAATCATGCCAACAAATGCCGTTACTACTATTTCGGCACTTTTTATTGTAGCTGCCTCTATCAAGCCATCCATGCCTGTTACTACTTTTGTATTAGTATCATTTATGGCTGTTTTTAAATTCTTCGCTGCTTCCTCGTTATAGACGCAAACCAATTCAGGATTGAATTCCCTAACCTGCTCTTCTAACGCTTTAATATTTGAGCCTGCAGCAATTGCCACAACGTTTAAATCATCATTTGCTCTAACTATATCTAAAGTCTGTGTTCCTATTGAACCTGTAGAGCCTAAAATTGAAATATTCTTCATTTATCTTTCCTCTAAAAATTTAAAACAATTGTATTAATATCCAAATAATTGGTGCCACATAAATAACACTGTCAAATCTATCCATAATTCCGCCATGTCCCGGAATTAATTTTCCGTAATCCTTGATATCATGATTACGCTTAATTGCTGACGCTGCCAAATCGCCAATCATAGAAATTAATGCACCTATGGCACATATAATTGCACACGCAATTACAGGATTAATACTTAAGTTAATTTTATCTGAAAATACTGCTGCATAAATTGCACCTAACGCCGCTGCTCCAACTACACCGCCAACAGCACCCTCAACTGACTTTTTAGGGCTTAAAACCGGTGCCATCTTATGTTTTCCAAAAGCTACGCCTGCAACATACGCACATGTGTCACTTGCCCATGAGCATAAGAAAATCAACCAAACTAAATAAGTTCCGTTTTCTCCATTTCTCACTAAATAAATATATGACAATAGTATTCCGCCATATAACATACACATTATTGCATTTGAAATTTCCTCTGTTTTATATTTAGGAAACATAAATACATATTCTGCCAATAAGCAAATTAAAAATACAACAAGTAATGTAATTACATAATCTTCTTTTCCTATGTAAATCAACGCATAATAAACTATTAACGCAATATATCCTGTAATACCCGGTAGTTTATTTTCCAAGCCTAACACTTTATACAATTCATACAAAGCTGCAACTGACAAAAACATATTAAAGAAAAATAAAATGTTTCCTCCCGGTATAATTGTCACAAGAATAAGTGCAACTAAAACAATGCCACTAATTAATCTTGTAAAAAAAGATTTATTTGCAAATTTACTTAAAACCATTTTACTTAACTCCTCCAAAACGTCTGTCACGCTGATTGTATTTTACTATTGCTTTCTTTAGTTCTTCTTTGTTGAAATCAGGCCATAATACATCTGTAAAATAAAATTCTGTATATGCTAACTGCCACAATAAATAATTAGATAATCTGATTTCTCCACTTGTTCTAATCAACAAATCAGGATCAGGAATTCCTCTTGTGTCTAAATAACTGCTAATTGTATCTTCTGTTATATCCTCAGGATTTAACTTTCCTTCCTTACAGTCCATTGCCATCTTTGTTGTAGCTCTTCTTATTTCGTCTCTGCTACCATAATTAAGTGCAATAATAAATGTTATGCCATCATTATCTTTTGAACACTCTTCTAATTCATTGATTTTGGCAACAATATCGTCATCTAATCTTGTTTTATCGCCGATAACCATACAACGCATATTATTCTTATTTGCTCTTTCTATACAGTCCGATAAATACTTTCTAAGAAGTTTCATAAGTGCATCCACTTCATCCTGTGGTCTGTTCCAATTCTCTGTTGAAAAAGCATACATTGTTACATATTTAATACCAATATCATGTGCATCTTCGAGTATTTTTTCTACTGTTCTTGCACCTGCGGCATGTCCTGCTTTTCTAGGTAAAAATCTCTTTTTTGCCCATCTGCCATTTCCATCAAGAATAATGGCAACATGATTTGGAATGTTCATTCCTGTTAAATCAATTTTCTCTGCCATCCCGGTCTCCTTACTCATTTATACGTTCTTTCAATAACTGAAAATAGAGGAAACGCACCGTTTCCTCTTTGTCATTAATTCAAAATTAAACTGTCATGATTTCTTTTGACTTAGCATCAATTGCATCATCAATCTTCTTTACATATGCATCTGTGCTCTTTTGAACATCATCTTCATATCCCTTAATTTCATCTTCTGAAATTGAATCTTCTTTTCCTTTTTTCTTAATTGCATCAATTGCATCTCTTCTTATGTTTCTGATTGCAACTTTTGCATTTTCGCCTTTTTTCTTAATATCCTTTGCAAGTTCTTTTCTTCTCTCTTCTGTTAATTCAGGATATACAAGTCTGATAACTGTTCCATCATTAGTTGGTGTAATACCAATGTCTGATGCCATAAGTGCGTGTTCAATATCACCTAAAATTGAAGGATCAAATGGCTTAATGGCAATTACTCTTGCTTCCGGTACGGATATGTTACCTACCTGCTGAAGTGGTGTAGGTGCTCCGTAGTAATCAACTGTAATTCTGTCTAACACTCTTGGATTAGCTCTACCTGCTCTAATTGCTCCAAATTCGTCATCCAAATTTTTTAAAGACTTCTCCATTTTTTCTTCGTAAGTCATTAATAATTCTTCCATAATAAATAATCTCCTTAAAAGTTTTTTCTTAAATATCTTAATCTGCAATATTCTTATTCTACTGTAATTTTTGTACCAATCTTTTCGCCTGAAACTGCTTTATTAATACTGTCTTCTTCGTTGAGACCAAACAATAACATTGGCATTTTGTTTTCCATTGCAAGAACACTTGCAGCTAAATCAATTACACCAAGTCTGTCGTCAACAATCTTTGAAATAGGTAATTCATCATATTTCTTTGCATTAGGATTAACTGCAGGATCACTGTCATAAACTCCGTCAATTGCCTTAGCTCCTAAAATACAATCTGCTTCAATTTCAATTGCACGAAGGACCATAGTCATATCTGTTGAAAAATATGGATGTCCTGTACCGCCTGCAAAAAATACAACCTTACCTCCATTTAAATCTGCAACAGCTTCATCTTTTGAGAAAAGTTTTGTCCAAGTTCCACATAAGAACGGTGTATATACATTAGTATCCATACCTTCTGTTCTAAATATTTCAGAAACATACATGCAATTCATAATTGTTGCCAACATACCAATCCCGTCTGCCTTTGGTCTGTCAATCTTATTGCTTGTACGTCCTCTCCAAAAGTTACCACCACCGATAACAATTGCAACCTGAACCCCTTTATCTACTATAGCCTTTACCTGCTTTGCAACAGCCACACAGGTTTCTTCATCAAAACCTGTCTTCTTATCTCCTGCCAAAGCTTCACCACTTAATTTAAGTAAAACTCTATTCATTCTTCTCACCTAGTCCTTTATTAGTATTTACACAAATAAAAGACGTAAACACAAAATAAATTTTGCATTTACATTCCTTTCTTTATTTATAACCGATTTTAGTCAAAACCTAGAATTAGAATACCATATATCAAGTAAAAAATAAAGATTAATATATACTCTTTCAACGCAGATTTTTTAGGTTGATTTTCTATATATTTGTTTATCGCTTCTACAAATTTCTGTTCAGGCGCTCTATGATATGGATTATACATTTTAATAATCTTTGTTTTGTCCCACTGGAACCGGAAACCACACTTAATCTTTCAATTATATGGAAAAGATATCAAATATTTAGCGGTGCCTCAAAGGAATTTTTAGACAGATTAAAAGAGCGTTTAAAAAGACAGTAGTGAGTTAAATTTCACTACTGTTTTCTTCTATTGTTGTCTCAATTTCTTTTGTTGTTTCAGACTCTGTATTCTTTGTTTCCGTTTCAGGATTTTTTGTTTCAGGTTGAGCTTTTGTGGTTTGCTCTTTCTTTGTCTTATCCTTACTTTTATGTTTAGTTTCTTTTTTCTTTTTAGCTTTTTTTGTCTCCACTTCTTTTTTTGATTTTAACTTTAGATTCTCCGCTGTTAAAATTCTTCTTGCTGCACATGGACTTCCTACCGCACTAATTACCATACCGACTTTTCTATTGGCGGAATGTATTACTTTTCCATTTCCAATATAAATTGCCACATGACTGATTCTGTTTTTATCTCTTTTGTCTGTGTGATAAAAAACCAAATCTCCAGGCTTTAATTTGTTTAATGAGACTGCGCTTCCGTTTTTTGCCTGTTCTGCTGCTGTTCTGTTAAGATAATGACCAAACTTTCTAAAAACAGACTGTACAAATCCTGAACAGTCAGCGCCTCTTGTTAAGCTTGTACCACCCCAAACGTATCTGTTTCCAAGGAATTTTGAAGCATACTTTATCAAGTCCCTTGCTTCACCTTTTTTAGGCAAATCTTTTTCGGCCAGACTATAACCAACAATACCACCAGTCCACTGGGTATCTACCATCTCATCATACTCCTCAGAAGTATATACTTTTTCTTTTTGTACCTTCAAAGTCATTTGTCCTGCCGGAATCCACCCTGTTACTGCTTCAGACCTTTTTATTTTTACCCATTTTTCATTTTTGCTAATTTCAACAATAGGATATTCTGTCTTTTTGTATGCCACACCTATTGATGCTGCCTTCTTGTTGCCGTCTTTTCTTATAGCTACGTTTTCTGACTTTATTTTTGCAATTACATGCTCTGTTCTAAGTAGCACTTTTTTAGCTTCTTTTCCCTTTACAACATACTTGCTCTCAATGTAGCCTTCTACTTTACCTGACTTGATTTTAGTCCACTCTTTACCTGATTCTACGACCTTTACAACGCATCCTTCAAGAGCAACTCCTGCCTCATCGCTTGCCATGGATTTGTCCTTGTAAACTTCTGCTATATCGTCATCAATATCATCTATCTCTTCGAAAGATTTATCATCGTAAACTTTAACAATTTTTAATTTTTTATATTTTTTGCCATATAGCGGTTGTTTCTTTTTTGTTTTAGTTTTCTTAGTTTTAGTCACTTTTTTTGTTTTAGCTACTTCTGCCTGTGTTGTTGTTTCCTGCACAGTTGTTGTTTGAACTTCCTTACTTGACGTTGTTTTTCCATTATGCCCAATTAATACAATTGTTCCAATCGCAACTGCAAACACCACCAAAATACTAACTGCTTTTATTACAGTTTTCTTATCAAAACTTAATTTATTTATTTTTTCTTTTATAAAATTCATTCTCTTTATTTCTACTTCCCATTTTTTATATAATTTCAGCACAAAAAGATCAATTTTCACCTCTCTTTTTAAATGGATGAAATCGACCTATGTTAATTAACTCTATTGCCATCATCTTTTTTAGATTTATTATAAAAATCCGTTATTTTATCCATACTATGAATCACTATCTACTAATATAATAACGTTTTCTAATATATTCAACAGTTTTCATAAAATTTTTATTTTTTATTTTTAAGGGTGAACATTCATTCGATTTATGTTATACTCTTTTTATGATTAATTTAGAAAAAACCAAGATTATACTTGCTTCTCAGTCGCCAAGACGCAGCGAGCTTATGAAGCAGGCAGGTTATGAATTTGAAATAATTGCGTCTAACATGGAAGAAGTTATAACAAAAACTGAACCGGAGGCAGTTGTGGAAGAACTGTCATTTCAAAAAGCTGACAATGTTCTTAACATGATTTTGAAATCTGTAGATTTGTCTCTTATGGCTTTTGGTGGTTTATCCCTTATGGTTATTGGAGCCGATACAATTGTTTGCAGTAACGGCAATATTCTCGGCAAGCCTAAGAATCATAATGAAGCATATAATATGATTGATTCCATTCAGGGAAATACCCATCAGGTATATACAGGTGTTACTGCTATTGTGTACGATTTTGACACACAGGCAAGGAGACATATAACTTTCAACGATTGTACTCAGGTGCATTTGTATCCAATGTCATCTCAGGAAATTAACGACTATATCAACACAGGTGACTGTTATGACAAAGCCGGAGGATATGGTATACAGAGTAATTTTGCAGTATATGTTAAGGAAATCAGTGGAGATTATAATAATGTTGTGGGGCTTCCAATTAGTAAGTTGTACCACGAACTTCAAAAGCTTTAGAAGCTATCAACTTTAGAAGATATTAGCTTTAGACGATTATTACTTTTAGAAGATATTAATTTTAGAGAATTATTAATTTTAGGAGATATTGTTTTGTCAGAGAAATATTATTTATGTATTGATTTGAAATCATTCTATGCATCAGTTGAGTGCATTGAATTAGGGCTTGATCCCATGACAACTAATTTAGTTGTTGCAGATAAAGAGCGAACAGATAAAACCATTTGTCTGGCAATTACACCTGCAATGAAAGCTCTCGGCATAAAAAACCGTTGCCGATTGTTTGAAATTCCTAAGAATGTTGAATATATTACTGCTGTTCCCCGTATGAAAAGATACATTGATTACTCTGCAGATATTTACAGTATTTATCTTAAATATATTTCAAAAGATGATATCCACGTTTACTCAATTGATGAGGCGTTTATGGACGTTACCAATTATCTTGCCCTTTATCAAATGGATGCAATTACACTTGGGCGTACAATAATGGAAGATATTTACAACACTTTTGGCTTACGGGCAACCTGTGGAGTTGGCACTAATATGTACTTAGCCAAAATTGCTTTGGATATCACAGCAAAACATTCACCTGATTTCATCGGCTTTTTGGATGAAGATTTATACAAAGAAACTCTTTGGGATCACACTCCACTAACTGACTTTTGGCGTGTAGGTCCGGGGACTGTAAGGCGTCTTGCCACAATGGGTATTTATACCATGAAAGATATTGCAGAAGCTAACGAGGACGTACTTTACAATGCTTTTGGTGTTGACGCGGAGCTTTTAATAGACCATGCTTTTGGCATTGAGCCAACTACCATGTACCAAATCAAGCATTACAAGCCACAAAGTAACTGTTTAACAAGTGGTCAGGTTCTTATGTGTGATTACAATTTTGATGATGGTCTTCTTGTAGTCAAGGAAATGGTTGATGCTCTTTGTCTTGATTTGGTTGATCAGGAACTTGTTACAGGCTCGGTAACTTTGCATGTAGGTTACTCTAATGCCCTTAACATGAAACCTGCTCATGGTACAGCAAGACTTGATATCAACACTAATTCAGACTTACTTATTATTCCAGCCGTTACCAATCTATACAGGGAAATCATAAGACCTAACATTGGCATAAGAAGAATTAACATTACATTTAATAATGTTATGCCTGAAGGTTACACTCAGTATACTTTCTTTATGGACATTGAAGCTTTGGAACGGAATAAGAAAATTCAAAAAGCAATGATTGAAATCAAGTCAAAATTTGGAAAGAATGCCGTTCTTAGGGGAATGGATTTACAAAAAAATGCCACTGCTATTGAGAGAAACCGACAAATTGGTGGTCATAAAAGTGGCGAAAATTAAGGAGAAAGTCATGCCATCTAAACCAAAACAAAAAATGCCAATAGAGGAACGTGCCAAACAGTTTATGCCTTTTTCAGCTTTAAAAGGTCTTGAGGAAGCCTTAGCTTCCAAAGAGAAAATCATCGTTCCCAAAAAAGAACTTACACAAGACTATGCCGAAGAACTTAATCTTAAACTTAAAAGTTTAAAAGCAGGTTCTATTATAACAGTTGTCTACTACTGCAAAGAGGAATATATCAAACTTACAGGTATGATTGCTAAAATCAATTACGACAGCAGAATCATACAAATTGTAAACACCAAAATTCCTTTTGATGATTTACTAGACATAATAATAGCTGATTAAATGTATATTACACTAAATCTTTTAATATAATATGCATTTATCAGCCATTTTATTTACTACTTATTTTTTACCATTGGTTTATCATTTATAATTTTTATTGTCTGATATTTATTTTACTATTATTTTCCATCTTCTTTTCATTATTATCCTATTTTTTAACTGAACTTTGTATTGCCTGCTTTATCTTTCCTTAATAATATTTCTGCTACAGAAATATGTTATTAAGAAATACCCGCCGTAAATTAAAACTAAAACAACTGCAGTTAATATAATTGAACCAAGCAAACCAACTTTTCCAAAGGTTGCTAAAATTGTTGTAGCAAATTTCAAGCCTACAACAGAATGAATAATGGCAATAATTAGTGGAAACATAAAATATATTCCAATCTGTTTAAATAATGCCCTGTTAATCATTTTGTCATCTGTACCTAATTTTCTTAGCATTAAATAACGCTCTTTATTGTCTGTTGACTCAGATAATTCCTTTAATGCAAGTATTGCTGCTGATGAAATCAGGAAAATAATTCCTAAATACATGCCAATAAATGTAACTATGGCTCCAAGCCCGATACATGCTTCTGCTACATCCATTTTTGTATTTATCGAAATCATATTGTAAGTTTTCTTACCCATTATTTTGGTTATCCGGTCATTGTTTTTTATTATTTCATCCTTTGGCGCTGTATTGTACTTTCCTACTAAAGTACTGTCATATACTTCTGCATTTTTAAGCGCACTGTCAGGCAATACAATGATACCCGAATTTTCTTCATTACCTGATAAATTAACAAATCCATATCTGCACTCTCTATATAGGGGAGAATATTCCTTTCCACCTAATTTAATTTTCTCACCATTTTTCAACGCAATGTTTCTTAATTGAACCATTCCCTGAAAGTTTGCTACAACAAGATATTGATTTTCTTTTAGTTTAAAAGTCTTTTGTCCATAAAGTTTTGCCACCTTGTTATAGTCACTTATTTTCATTATATCTTCCTGACTATTTAAAGTTATTCCCTTATATGTTTTTGCTATTTCATTATAGCTGTTTCCAACAACATCTCTTAAAGTAAGCTTCTGTGTCTTATAAGTATCATATTCCACATATTCGCTAAACTCATCTTCTATCTTACAGCCAGCGCTTTCCAATATGCTCTTTACCTTCACCTGCTTATTATTTATAACATCATTTTTTACTTCTTTTCCAACAGTAATTTGAACATCCGCCGGGCACATTTTCTGAATATTTTCTGATAAAGAATTTTTAATTGAAAATGCACTTGATAAAACGCAAATTGTTACAAAAAGCATAATGCATATAATAGTCATCTGGACAACTGTTGTATTTATTTTGCTACTTATCTGTCGTAAAACAAAACTATTTAAACCTTTGTAATATGTGCTTTTTTTCGCCATTACGATTTTAAGTATTAGTCCCGATACTGACCAGAAAAACAGCAATGTGCCAACAATTCCAAGCATTATTGGAATTAAAATGTCCATTGAACTTTCTAATTCATTAACGCCAACGGTTACTAAATAATATGCTCTACCTAAAACTACCCATGAAATAATGAAAATCATTATACATACAATAGAATTTTTGTTTTTTATTTTTTCATTTCTTTTTCTTCCATTTAGCAAATCTATAAGTTTGCATTTGCCAATTGTCCAGGTATTAAATACCATTACGAAAACATACATTATGCCAAAATATATTAGTGTTTTTATGCAGGCACTTTTTGAAAATACAAATTCAAACTTGCGCATGTCTGCCTCAAACATATTTGCCACAACTATGCTCATTAGTTGAGAAAATGCTGTGCCAATTATTAACCCAACTATAAGGGATATTATGCCAATTATCAGTGTTTCAAAGAAAAGTACAAGGGATATTTTTCTTTTTTCCATACCTAAAGTCAGATAAACTCCAAATTCCTTATTTCTTCTTTTTATTAAAAAAATAGAAGCGTATATTATTAAACAGCCTAATATAATTGACACAAAAACACTTACACCTGAAAGCATGCCTGTCATTAATTTTATAATATCAGATGTGTTTTTAGAAACATCCAGCATTACTGTTTGTGAATCAATGGCATTAAACACGTAAAATATAGCCACACCTAATATAAGAGTAAAAAAATAGATGGCATAATCTTTTATACTCTTTGCTATGTTTTTCGCCGAGAGTTTAAAGAGCATCATTTAAATCTCCCCCTAACATTGTAACTACATTGATTATTTCATTAAAAAATTCTTTTCTACTTCTATCGCCTTTTACAATTTCGTTAAAAATTTTGCCATCCTTAATGAAAATAACTCTTGAACTGTAGCTTGCTGAAAAAGCATCATGGGTAACCATTAATATTGTTGCCTGCAATAAATTATTCAAATACTCAAATCTTTCTAATAACATTCTTGAAGATTTAGAATCTAGAGCCCCTGTTGGTTCATCTGCCAAAATAAGTTCTGGATTATTAATAATTGCCCTTGCACTGGCTACTCTCTGTTTCTGTCCTCCTGACATTTCATAAGGATATTTATTTAAAATATCTTCAATTCCTAAGTCATAAGCTACTTTTTTTACTTTTAAATTGATTTCCTTATACTTTTCATTTTGAATGGACAATGCTAATGCAATGTTCTCATAAGCTGTTAAAGTATCAAGCAAATTAAAGTCCTGAAAAATAAAACCAAGTTCCTCTCTTCTAAACTTATTTAACTCCTTTGACTTTAAGGCTGTTATGTCCTGACCTGCAACATAAATATGACCTGCTGTTACTTTATCAATTGTTGAGATACAATTAAGCAAAGTTGTTTTTCCTGAGCCTGATGCCCCCATAATTGCAACAAATTCTCCTTTTTCCACTTCAAAAGAAATCCCGTCAATTGCTTTTGTAAGACTTGATTTACTTCCGTAATATTTTTCGATTTTATCAATAGTTAAAATATTATCCATTGTTATCTCCTTTCCACATGTTTTGTGTAATTCATAAAGCTTTATAATCTTCACATTACATAAACAGTGTATACTTTGCCTTGAGATTTGTCGCATTTCTAATATTACTAAACATTACAATTTTGTAATATTAGTTTTTTATGTTTATATTTTAATAATTCTCATATTTGCTCTTATTGTTAGATTTTTAATATTAATTTCTTAAATATTATTTTTTAGCATTATATTTTTAACATTATTTAAATCTAAACCCCATAATAATCATTCTTACCAAACACGATTTTTATTTCTGTATATTCATTTTGGATAGACCAGGCAGAAACCTGATGACCTAATTTGCTACATAGATTTTTTACTATGTACAGCCCCATGCCTGTAGACTTTTGTCCCAGTCTTCCATTCTCACCTGTAAATGATTTTTCAAAAATCTTTTTCAAATCCTGATTTGGGATTCCGATTCCGTTATCATAGATGGATAATATGACTTTTTCTTTTTCTTCTGTGGCACTTATTTTCAGCACAGCCTTTGTATCATTATCAGACATTGCAATATTTTTGCAGTATTTAATACTGTTATTTACTATCTGATTAATAATAAATTCCAGCCATTTTTTATCAGATTTTACTGTTATGTTTTTAATGTTTATTTGTGGTTCAATATTTTTTCCCAAAATATCGTCCTTGTTATTCATAAGAACTTTTCCAACAACCTCTTCCAAATTCACGTCTTTTATTATGTAATCTTTTTCACTGCAGCTACTTCTTACATAATACAAAACCTGTTCAACATAATTATCCAGACGTTTGATTTGCTTTATGTATTTTTCGTCCAACTCATTTTTGTGATTGTGACACATTAAAACAAGACTTGCTATAGGAATTTTCACTTCGTGAATCCACATTTCAACATATTCTTTAAAATCTTCCACGTTTTCCCTGTAATCACTTACGTTTTCAGTCATGGATTTATTAATTTTATAAAGACTTTCCCAAATAAGTTCCCCCTCATAAAAATCCGGTTTAGTTAAGGTTTCCAAAACTAAATATTTTTTGTCCAATCTTTCCACATTAAGAAGAAGTCTGTTATAGAATTTTCTTTTTCTTAAATAATTAATTAGTAATTGCAGCCCGCCTGTAAAAAAATACAAAAATGTAATTATTGCAACTATTTCAACAGGTAAGGCAAAAACTCTCATAACCATTAAAATAACAAAATAGCTGACAGCACTAATTGTTATTGTCAGCCATTTATCTTTTATGTATTTAATTAATTTCATAATAATATGTAACCCTGTCCCTTTCGAGTTTCTATTGCATCTGCGCATCCAAGAGATGCCAGTTTATTTCTCAATCTGCTAATATTGACAGTAAGCGCATTGTCATTAATATATTCCTCATTGTTCCACAAATCTGTCATTAACTGATCTCTTGAAACAATTCTGCCTTTGTTGTTTAACAGCAATGCAAAAATAATCATTTCATTCTTTGTTAAAACAACCTGCTTAGTCTCTGATTTTATTATGCCCCTGCTTAATTCCACATTAAGATTATTGTATTTAACATTGTCAGTTTTTACTTCCATTCTTTTAAAAATATTTTGGATTCTTAACAGAAGAACTGTGGGGTTATAAGGTTTTGTAATAAAATCATCAGCCCCGTAGGACATGGACAAAACTTCATCTACTTCACTTGTTCTGCTGGTAACCATAATTACCGGCACATCTGATTTTTTTCGTAGCTCTTTTAAAACCATTTCTCCATTTAGAATTGGTATATTTATATCAAGCAATATTAAATCTGCTTTGCTTTCTAAAATAAATTCTATTTGATTTTCAAAGTTATCCATTACTATTGTTTCATAGCCACTGTTTACAAGTAACTTCTGCAACTCATTCCTTATGGATACATCATCTTCAACAATTAATATTTTTTTCATTCTATTCCTTTTATCTGTTTACGGATATTATTGATTTTATGACTTTTTGCTTCAATCATTTTCTAAATTTTACTTACCCCGGTTCTTGCATAACTACTTTTTTCTTATACTAATTCTGCCTCAACTATTTTTTTATCAATTAATTTAACTTTATTTTTACTCAACTATCTACATAATTAGATTACTTTAGCAGCCATAACAAATTCTCTGATTTTCTCTCTGCTTTTGCCAACTCCGTTGTCGTTTTCAACTCCTGATGAAACATCTACGCCATCAGGTTGTACTGCTTTTATGCCATCTCTTACATTATCTCCGTTAAGTCCGCCGGCTAATATAAATAACTTATCGTCTCGTTTAATGTTATTTAATAAGCTCCAGTCAAAAGTTTCTCCACTGCCGTATGTTGGGGCATCAAAAACATAGCCTTTTATATTTTCTATGTTTTTGTACTTTCCAAGTTCTTCTACATCGTTTACATTAAAAGCCTTTAAAACATCAATTAATGTTTCATTAAACAAACCATCCGGCAAGTCTTTATGAATCTGCACAAAGTCAAATCCTGCATTTTCAATGCTTTTTACCTGCTCAATGCTAGGCGACACAACCACTGCAACTTTTTTTATATTTTCATTTAGAGAAGCCATGATTTCTTTTGCCTTCTCCAAAGTTATATTTCTTTTACTTTTTGGAAAATATAAAACCATGCCAGCCATGTCTACATTATTTTCATTTAAATATTCTGTTTCTTCAACATCTGTAATACCGCAAATTTTTACTATCATATTCCTATTACTTTTAATTTAAATATGGAAACACTTTTGTATGTCGTGTGTTTTTCCAAGTACCAATAAGTTAGCCCCTTCTTTCAGGACAGTGTCAGGCATAACCTGCAAATTCATATCATTTTCCTTCTTAATTGCCAAGACATTTATTTTGTATTTTCGTCTTAAATCTAAATCCTGTATTTCTTTTCCAATCCACTCTTTTGGAATCTCAACTTCAATTATTGAACAGCCTTCTCCCACCTCAATGTAATCTGAAATATGATTAGCTGTATATCTTATTGCTGTCCAGTTAGCAAGTTCACGTTCAGGATAAACTACCTGGTCTGCTCCATTTCTCAACAAAAACTTGGCGTGTACATCTCTTGCAGCTCTTGAGACAACCATCTTGGCACCTTTTTCTTTCAACAAAGATGTTGTCTCTAAAGAATTTTGAAAATCGTCTCCAATTGCCACAAAACAAACATCAAAATTATCCACACCTAATGTATCCAAAAATTCTTCATTTGTCGAGTCTCCTATTTGAGCACTTGTGACGTAAGGTAATACCGCATTAACCCTGTCTTCCTTTACGTCAATTGCCATTGTCTGATGACCTAATTCATCTAATGTTTTAGCAATATGTCTGCCAAATCTACCTAATCCAATTAATAAAACTGACTTCATTTTCCCTCCATACAATTTATATACATTTCTATTTCTTGTATTTTTACGCCTCATTCATTTTCATTCCTGATTTTTCATTTATCATGACGCATTATAATTCTTTACTATTTTACTTTATCCTACCATAATTTTCTCTTGAGGTAATCTAGATACATTATAATTCTTATTTGATAAAGTTGCAAAAATAACTGTTAAGCCACCAACTCTGCCTAAAAACATTAACACAATTAATACTATTTTGGAAACCATGGACAAAGATGGTGTAATTCCCAAGCTTAAACCTACTGTTCCAACTGCCGATGCTGTTTCAAACAAAGATTTCATTATAGGAATGTTATCTGCAATACTAATAACAATACCACCAAACATAAACAAAAATGTGTACATTAACAGTGTTGCCGAAGCTGACCTTGCCACTTCATTGGACAGTCTTCTTTTAAATAAATTTGCATCCTGCCTTTTCCTAAAAACTGCTACGGCTGTTGAAAATAATACTGCCACTGTAGTAACTTTCATACCACCGGCTGTTGAACCGGGTGCTGCACCTATAAGCATTAAAATAATAGTAATTAACTGTCCCACACCTGATAATTGGTTTAAATCTACTGTGTTAAAGCCTGCTGTTCTAGGTGACACGGTCTGAAATAAAGATGCCAAAACCCTGTCTTTTTCTGAATCGAAATTCCAAGTTGATTTTCCAAATTCAAAAAAATAAAAATATAGCACCGGTACAATTATTAATATTGATGTTACTCCAAGAATAACTTTACTTTGCATTCTGTATCTTCCAAAATGAAGTTTGTGCTTTTTTATGTCATCCCATGTAACAAAGCCAATACCGCCAATTATAATTAAAAGCATTATTACAACATTAATTAAAACTGAAGATGAAAATGTTGTTAGTGAAGAATAATGCTCTCTTACACCCATTAAATCAAAACCTGCGTTACAAAAGGCTGATATTGAATGAAATAATGAATACCATATACCTTTTATAATGCCAAACTGTTTTGCAAATTCAGGATACATTAACACTGCGCCTGCCAATTCAAAAATAAGCATCATCTTCACAATAAAACCTGTTAGTCTTACTATACCACCCATTTTATGTGCTGATATTGCCTCCTGCATAAGTGTTCTCTGCCTTAAACCTATTTTTCTACCTGACATTCTTGTTAACAGTAGTGCTATTGTTATAACACCCATGCCGCCAATTTGAATTAAAACTATAATAACACCTTGACCAAAGGCTGACCAGTAAGTAGCCGTATCGTGAACTACAAGTCCTGTTACACATGTAGCTGATGTTGCTGTAAATAAGGCATCCACTACAGATGTAAATTCTCCTGAGCTACTTGAAATTGGAAGCGTCAAAATAAAGGTTCCTAAAACTATAACGCCTAAAAACCCGAAAAATATAAATCTTGATGTTGATATATGTCTACTCTTCTTCATGTTATCTTTTTCTACTCCATGTGGTTTTTGACAATAAAATTAATATTGGGAATATTTCCAATCTTCCTGCAAGCATGTCACCTATTAAAACCAGTTTAGACCAATCGCTAAACATTGAATAGTTTGATGCCGGACCAACCATATCCAGTCCCGGTCCTATATTGTTAAAGCATGATGCTACACTTGAAAAATTAGTAAGTATACTGTGACCATCAACGGAAATGAAAATGAAACTTAAGAAAACAATAACTATGTATGCAACAAAGTAACTATTAACCGCCGAAACAACTTCTTCTTTTACAACATTTCCACCCATTCTGATAACTTCAACTTTTCTTGGATTTAAAGTCTTTCTAATGTTTCTTTTTACACTTTTTAAAATAATAAGTAAACGGCCACATTTAAGACCACCGCCTGTGCTTCCCCCGCAGGCACCAACAAACATAAGCATAAGTATTATTGTTTTTGAAAAATTAGGCCACATATTAAAATCTTCTGTAGCAAAACCTGTTGTGGTAATAATACTTGATACTGTAAATGCCGCATGATGTAGTGCTTCTCTTACTGATGAAAACATACCTGAAATGTTTATTGTTATAAGAGCTACGCTTGATAAAATAAGAACAACGTATGTTCTAAGTTCACTATCCTTTATTATTGACTTGAATCTTCTTAATAATACTAAATAATAACAACTGAAGTTCACGCCAAATAACAGCATAAAGATGGTACAGACGTTCTGAATGTATGGGCTGTAGCCTGCCATACTGTCTCCTTTAATACCAAAGCCACCTGTTCCTGCAGTACCAAATGCTGTACAGACTGCATCAAAAACAGGCATTTTCCCAATAATTAAAAATATAAAATTAAGTCCCGTAAGTCCTATATACATTAAATACAAAATAAGTGCTGTATCTCTCATTCTTGGAGCCAGCTTACCAACTGTTGGTCCCGGACTTTCTGCTCTTAACAAATGCATTGTGAATCTGTTGCTTTTTCCATCAGCCGGTGCAATGGCAAGTAAAAATACAAGGACACCCATCCCCCCAAGCCAATGACTAAAACTTCTCCAGTAAAGCATGCCTTTTGACATAGCTTCAACATCTGTTAAAATTGAGGCTCCTGTTGTTGTAAAACCTGATACTGTCTCAAATAATGCATCTACAAATGAAGGAATTTCTCTTGAAATAAAAAATGGTAAACAGCCTAATATACTAAGAACAATCCAGCCTATACCCACTGAAACCAAACCTTCCTTTGCAAAAAATCGCTTATTTGCCTTTCTACATAATACATATAGCAACGAAGCAATACCTAATATAATTACAATAGAAACTATAAATCCTATAACTGCATTCAAATTCTGACATGCTGCACTAATAATTAATGCCGGAAGCATAAATGCCGCTTCTACAGCTAAAATCTGTGATATAAATTTTCCTACAACTTTATAATTCATAACTTCCTCTCAATCATTGAAATATATCATTTAATTGATGTAATACTATATCCCCTGTTGCTACAACAATAACAGTATCTCCGTTTTGGAAATATGATTCACCATTTGGAATTTCTGTTTTTCCTTTATGTGTTATACATGCAATAATAACATTATTTACTAATTTCATGTTTTTAAGTGGAACACCACAATTTTGTGTTTTCTCATCTGCAATGAACTCTACTGCTTCCGCCTGTCCATCTGCAATATTATGAACTGATATAGCCATTCCTGTCTGTGCCCCTAAGGCTCTAACATAGCCGACTATTGTATTACAACATAATTCCTTTGGGCATACTACACTACCTAAATTAAGGCTGTCCTGAATACTGCTTCTGTCAGTATGTCCTACTTTTGTAATAACTTTCTCCACGCCACATGCCTTAGCATACATAGAAATAATTATATTTAACTCATCCATTCCTGTTAAGGTAATAAAAGCGTCACAGTCACTTATGCCCTGGCTTTCAAGTAATGTTTTTCTACTTGCGTCACCATGAATTACAGCAACTTCAGGAAGAAGCTCAGCTAACTCCCTTGCTCTATCTTCGTCTTTTTCAATTACCTCTACGGCTACTCCCAAGTCAATTAATATCTTTGACAGATAATAGCTTACTTTTCCACCACCGCAAATAATTGCATGTTTTACCTTGTGAGATAAAAAGCCTAAGTTTTTCAATAAAATAGTAAGGTTCTGTGATGGTGCTGTAACGTAAATTCTATCTCCTTCTTTTAAGATAAAATCACCATTTGGAATATGCACTTCGCCGTTTCTTCTAACGGCACAAACCAATACCTTACATTTTACAATTCCATAAAGATCATTTAATGAAACATCTTTTATAATGCTGTCACTATTTATTCTAAGTTCTACTAATTCCACTCTTCCTTTTGCAAAAGTATCTCTCTGTAAAAATCCAGGATATTTTAACAATCTTTCAATTTCCACTGCTGTCTGCTTTTCCGGATTAACTGTTAAAGATAAGCCAAAGGCATCGCGCATGGTATATATTTGTTCACTGTATTCAGGATTTCTGATTCTTGCAATAGTATGTAGTTCAGGATTCATCTTATGTGCTGTCATGCAACAAAGCAAATTAATTTCATCTGCACTTGTAGATGCAATTAAAACATCAGCTCTGTCAACTCCTGCTTCAGACAAAACAGACATTAAGGCACAATTTCCATTAACAGCCATAACATCGTATCTCTCCAAGCTTGCGTCTAATACTTCTCCATTAGTGTCTATTAAGGTTATGTCATAACCTTCCGCTGATAACTTCCTAGTAAGATTTGCACCTACTTTTCCATCTCCAGCAATAATAATCTTCATGAGATTTTCCTCCACATTCTTATCGTTAATGCAATGAATAACTTCATGGCAACATCTATAGTATAGCACTATTATTTATAATCTCAACAACTGTTAAAAAATAGTTACAACTTTTAAAAATAAGTTACAACCTTTGACAAGTCCTCAAAGATTTCTTCAGTCATTTTTCTGTATTCTTCCTCAGGATATTTCATGTCAGGTATACATATAACTTTAATTCCGCCGTCATGAGCCGCTTTTATGCCTGCCTCTGAGTCTTCTAAAACAAGTGCTTCCTCAGGCTGTACATTCACCTTCTTACATGCCTTTAAAAATACCTCAGGATTAGGTTTTCCATTAACAACCTCATCACCACAAATTTCGCCGTCAAAATACTGTGCAATTCCTGCCTGTTTTAAAATCACATCAACTCTGTCTCTATTACTGGAAGTTGCAACCATTGTTTTGTAATTGTTTTCTTTAAGATATTTAAGTAACTGAACAATTCCTTTTTTTAATGGCACTCCCTTTGTTTCAAACTCTTCTGCCATTCCCTTATGAACATAATCTATACATTCCTCATAAGGGAAATCCTCGCCATATTCATTAGCTATAATACTTTTGCAGACAGGTTGTATTTTTCCCAGTAGATTTTTGTAAAAATCCACTGTCATGTCTTCTCCTCTTTTTTGTAAATATCTTCGATACCACTCATAAGTAACTCTCTCGCTGTCAATCATGAGCCCATCCATATCAAAAATTACTGCCTTAATCATTTATCTTCTCCTTCAAAAAAAGTCCTTAGCGTTCAACTATTTTAACACTAAAGACCTATTTTATTCAATGGTTTTATATTCTATTTTCAAAGCCTTCTTTAAAACTTTTCAAAATACGTCTGCCAATTTTTAACTCTCCGAAATCTTCCTTTAATTTAATAAGATAATTGGAATAATCTGCAAACTTAACATAGTCGCAATTAACTATTTCACTTTTGTTACACTTCAGAAATTTCGTTGAACCTAATTCAAGAATTAACTGTTTTGTCGACTTGTAAGGTGCTTCTACAATCTCTCCATCTTTGCAATAAATTGACAATGTAGAAATTTTGTTATCTATGTAAACAATATCATTTATTTTTACCGGGCAGACAATACCATTTGTTTTAAAATAAATATATTCTCTTTCCTTTTTCGCTGTGTAATTTTTAAGAGTAAACTGAACTGCTTCTTTGAATTCATCTTCTCTGTAATATTTATCAAAATACTGATAGCAATGTAAATGTGCATAGGCGTGTAGTTTGGGATCCTCCAGCGATGTTGTAAAAATAATTGGCGTTGCCTTGTACCTTTCTATTTCTCTTATATTATCAGCAAAAGTCATACCTGACATATCACCGTTTTTTGTTTTTTCCAAAATTATGTCTACAATAAATAAATCGATACTATATTCCATGGCATATCTGTAGGCATCAGCACAATTATCTGCCTTAAAAATCACAACATCTTCAAGCTGTTCTAAAATATCGCAGGCTCTATCCATGTGTCTCTTGTTATCTTCCACTATCAATATTTGTTTATCTGTTGATTGCATTTGTTTTTCAATCCCCTTTTTCTTATTTTTTAGTTAATTATTCCTTTTAAAAATTTCAAATTTAATTATTTTGATTTATTAAACTTAGCCATTTTGATTGAATTGCTTCAATTTAGTTATTTAGCTATAATTATTTACTAAATGTTTTGTTTAACAATATATCAAATTCTCTTTTCTTCTCTCTGCCACTGAGGCTTTCAAAATACAATTGAAACTCCCTACAGTCGCTAACCTCGCCTTTTAATATGTAATCTGTACTAACGTCAAAATACTTACTAAGTTTTATGCATCTGTCTATTTGTAAATCATTTTCACCTTTTTCAATATTCTGATAAAAAGGAACTGACTCAATCCCCAATATTGATGCCATTTTTTCCTGAGACAGATTATGCTCTCTTCTAAGTGCCTTAACACGCTGACCTATTTCAATATTTTCTTTCGTTATTTCCTTTTTCTTCATTTGTCATCTCCATAGTTATTCTATATGAATTTTATATGGTTTAAATGTTTTATTCTACACCCCTTGGTAGTTTTAGTGCATACCTTGGGTGTGTATTTTTCTTTTATGGCAAGAATATTGTTTTGTTTTTATCTCTTTTTGAAGAATAAAAATAGCACTTCCATAATCCTATATAATAGGGTTATAAAAATGCTATCTTTTATGTTTTATATTCTTTTGTAAATTAAAGCCGGACTTGAAATATTATCCCCAAACTTCTTCGGCAATTTCTTTTACTAATTTTATCTTTGCCCACTGCTGTTCTTCTGTTAATTTATTTCCAATTTCACAAGAAGCGTAGCCGCACTGTGGACTTAAATATAATCTGTCTAAAGAAACATATTTAGATGCTTCCTTTATTCTGTTTATTACTGTTGTTTTGTTTTCTAATTCAGGAGATTTTGTTGTAATTAATCCAAGTACAACTTTCTTATCCTCACCAACTGACTTAAGTGGCTGGAATCCACCTGAACGTTCATCATCATATTCTAAATAATATGCATTAACATTTTCCTTTGCAAATAATGTTTCAGCTACACTGTCATAAGCTCCTGAGCTTGCGTAAGTTGAATGGAAATTTCCTCGGCAAACATGAGTATTTATTGTCAAATCTTCCGGAGCTGAGTCAATTGCTAAATTATTTATATCTAATAACTGTTTCTTGATTTTTTCTAAGCCTTCCTCATCTGTATCAAAAATTGCACAGGCATTTGGATCAACAACCATTCCCCATGAGCAGTCATCTAACTGTAAATTTCTGCAGCCCTTGTCATATAAATCTTTAATGAATTTCTTATAACCATCTGCAATGTCCTTTACTAATTCTTCCTTGCTATCATAATACTTTTTAGTATTTTCCCATGCAAAAGGCATAATCATCTGTTCTAAAAACTGAGCCGGTGCAGGTATGGTAAGCTTTGCTACAGTATTCTCATCTTCAAACTGTTTTAAAAATTCATAATGTTCAATAAAAGGATGCTTGCCACTTAACTTGATTTTTCCAACTACATAAGTGTCATCAATCATAGCATCTTCTCCATGGAATGGAAGACCATGTTCTGTCTTGCTGTGACCTACACCGTCAAAAGCCCACATGAAATCTAAATGCCATGTGGCTCTTCTAAATTCTCCATCTGTAATGGCATGTAAGCCAATTTCTTTTTCCTTGACTACAAGTTCAGTAATTGCCTTGTCTTCAACTTCTGTTAACTGTTCTTTTGTAATCTCACCCTGTTCGTACTGCTTTCTTGCTTCTTTTAAATATTCAGGTCTTAAAAAGCTACCAACGTGGTCGTATCTAAATGGTGTTTTATTATACATATTTTTCTCCTATTCGTTTATATATTGCTAATTGCTATGATGTTAATATATCAACGATAAAAAAAATTGTATAATACATTTTTCTTTTACTTGGTTATAGTTTTAAACTATGGCTGTGATATTTAAATTACTACTTTTCAATGTATGTTTTCTAATATCTTTCTTACCCGATCTAAAATATAATTTTGTTTTCTAATCTATTTACTACTTACTTTGAAATAAATTTTTGTTTTTTAATTTATTTACTACTTATTTTGAAATATATTTTCTTATTTACCAATATATTTCTTCAAAGCTTCCACATATATTTTTCCCAGTGGGCTTAAACCTGATTTTTTGTGGGTAATATATCCGATTCTCATGTTTTCATTCCCCTCAAGCGGTACTGCGATAATGTTTGCTCCATTTAATTCCTTATCAATTACGCCACTGCAAACAGTATAACCATTAAGACCAATCAAAAGATTAAACAAAGTAGCCCTGTCTCTTACACGAATATTTTTCTTTTTTTCCTCACTTGAAAAAATTTCTTCAGAATAATAAAAAGAGTTATGTTCACCCTGTTCAAAGGACAAATACGGATATTCTTCCAAATCTTTAAAAGTAACCTTTTTCTCTTTCGCCAAAGGATGTTTACTGCTTATAAAAACATGTGGTTTTGCAACTAAAAGTTCAGTAAACTTTAGCTCATTTGACTTCAACTCCTTATTTAAAATCACCTGATTAAAGTCATTTAAATAAAGAACGCCTATTTCACTTTTCATTTTTGCCACATCTTCTATGATTTCGTAAGTCTGTGTTTCCCTTAAACTAAAATCATATTTTTCTTTTCCATATTCCTTAATAAGTTCTACAAAAGCATTTACAGCAAAAGAATAATGCTGTGTAGAAACACAAAACTTTAATTTTCTGCCACTTGTGCCCTTGTATCTTTCCTCTAAAAGCTGTGACTGCTCTAAAACCTGTCTTGCATAGCCTAAAAACTCCTCACCCTCTTTTGAAATAACAATGCCTTTATTGGTTCTTCTGAAAATTTCAATGTTCATTTCTTTTTCAAGGGCATGTATGGAATTAGTCAAACTGGGCTGCGATATAAACAACTGTTTTGCAGCTTTTGTCAAAGTTCCCGTATCTGCAACTGCTATCACATATTTTAACTGCTGTAAAGTCATATTTGTAAACCCTTTCTTTTTCAATTATAAACGAAATTGTAACATATATCCAACCACACCACCAATTACTGAACCAACCATCCAATAGCACCAACTAAAAAGAGCCGCAAAAAACATTATTTTGCGACCTCTTTTGGTTTCGCCATCAACAGTACAGTTTACAGCATAAGTTTCATCTGTCATAGTCATCTAAGAAGTGATGTTTCTCCCCTGATTTCTTGTATGAAATAACTGTATCTAAATTTACATTTTCAACGCTTTTGAAAATATTGCTCTCCACATAAGGATTAACCTGTTTTAAGTTTTTAATAAGTTCTTTTATTTCCACACGCTTTGATCTGTTTTCTTCATTGTTACAGGTTGTGCAAGTGTCTGTAAACTTGCACGCACACTGTATGAAATGTAAGTCGTTATAGTCTCTCCATGACTTAATGTCATCTTCACGAATTAAATATAAGGGTCTGATTAATTCCATGCCTTCGAAATTTGTACTGTGAAGTTTTGGCATCATTGTCTGAACCTGCGCACCGTACAACATACCCATTAATATTGTCTCAATAACATCATCGTAATGGTGACCTAATGCGATTTTGTTGCAACCTAATTCCTGTGCGAAACTATATAAATGGCCTCTTCTCATTCTTGCACATAAATAACATGGTGACTTTTCCACATTAAATACTGACTCAAAAATATCTGACTCATATATATCAATTGGGATGTTTAGTTTCTTTGCATTGTCTTCAATGACTTTTCTATTTTCAGGACTATAACCCGGATCCATAACTAAAAACTTCACATCAAAATCAAATTTGTTATGTCTCTTTAATTCCTGAAAAAGTTTTGCCATAAGCATTGAATCTTTACCACCTGAAATACAGACAGCAATTTTGTCTCCCGGTTTTACCAGTTCGTAAGTGTTTATTGCCTTGGCAAACTTAGACCAGATAGTTTTCTTATATTTTTTTCTAATACTCTGCTCTACATCCTTTGCTTTGTTTTCTGCAATTTCTTCGTTCATTGTGTCCATAAGCCACGCAATGTAACCACCTTCAAGATTCACTGCATCATAGCCCTTTTCACAAAGATTCTCTGCTATTTCTAAACTGTTTTTTCCTCTTGCACAACATATAATTAATTTTTTTGAACAATCTATATTCTCATTATTCTCTATGTTATCAGGGGAAACATGTATTGAACCAGGTATGGCACCATAAGAAATATCCAATTCACTTCTAATGTCTATAACCTGATATGAATCTTTATCCAATGCTTTCATTTCTTTTGCTGAAATGTTCATAATTTTCCTCCAAATATTATATAAGTATCATTTGATTACTGATAATCTTTTATAATTATTTTTATAACTACTTTTTTGTAATTATTTTTTCTACTTTGTCCAAAATATTTTTCTGTAGAAAACATGTGTTAAATAACCTACATCAAAATTATACCGATAAATCTTTGACAACTTCACCTGCAATAATCAAGCCAACTACTGATGGTACAAATGCCACACTGCCTGGAATTGCTCGTCTTTCAGTGCATTTGTGTTCTGCTCCCGGTGGACAAATGCAGTCTGCCCTACAGCTAATTGCCATATCTTCAACCGGTGTCATCGCAGGCTCTTCTGAATATACAACCTTTAATTTTTTTACACCACGTTTCTTTAACTCTCTTCTCATTACCTTGGCTAAAGGACATACCTTTGTCTTGTATATATCAGCCACCTTAAATGCACTGGCATCAAGTTTATTTCCTGCACCCATGCTACTGATGATTTTTACATTTTTCTCCTGGGCTTTCATAACTAATGAAATCTTTGCCGTAACAGTATCTACAGCATCTACAATGTAGTCATATTCATCAAAAGGGAACTCATCAGCATTTTCAGGTAAAAAGAAACACTTATAAGTGTTTACCTTTGCATCAGGATTAATTTCTAATATACGTTCCTTGCAAACATCTACCTTATATTTTCCTACAGTTTTTCTTGTAGCTATAATCTGTCTGTTTAAATTAGTTAAACAAACCTTATCGTCATCTATTAAGTCAAATGTTCCTACGCCACTTCTAACTAAAGCTTCTACAACGTAGCCACCTACTCCACCTACTCCAAAAATAGCAACTCTTGAGTTTTTTAACTTCTCCATTGCTTCTTTTCCCAGTAATAATTCTGTTCTTGAAAATTGTGTTAGCATTATTTTCTCCTTACATATAAACAGCGGATGCACTGCACCCGCATTGTTATAATTCCTAGTAATAATATAGGTAAATATTATAAATGTGGTAATTATCTTTGTCAAACATTTTATTTTAAATGAGTTCCTTCGTGGTCTCTCAAGAAGAACATTAATTCAATTTTTGCTCTGTGATAAGCAATAAACTCATCTTTTTCAATTAAATCAAGAATTTCCTCTTTTGTAGCCCACCTTACAGCTTTAACTTCTCTTAGAGCAATTGTTACATCCTTAATGTCTACATCCTTTTCAACTAAGTAACAATCATCAAAGCCTCCATGGAAATTAATTGTAAAAGCCGGTCTGACTTCACTTAAGTCAAGCTCAATTCCAAGTTCCTCCATAGTTTCCCTGCTTGCAGCTTCACTACTTGTCTCTCCTGCAATCACACTGCCACCGACACTTACATCCCAAAGATTTGGCCACAACTTCTTATCTTCCTGTCTCTGTTGAATAAGCATTTCACCTTTACTGTTAAAAATAGAAACATGTACCACTGTTCTGTAAAAGCCTTCTGGTACCTCTTCGTTTTTGTTAATTGTGTTGCCTGTTCTAATTCTGTCCTTTGTGTACAAATCCCATTTTTCCATTTGCTTATAAACCTTTCCTAACTCATTTTTGTTATCAACAATTGATGATTTCTTCTGCAAGTTTTTCCATCTGTTCTATGTTTTCTTCCTTCATAACAGACTTAACTGTTACCATATTCTCGCACACTTTAACATCCTTCATTGGCTCTAACAGCCCCTTCATAACTTTTCCGGCTAATGGAGCCCAGGAGCCATTTTCAATAAGTCCTACTGTTCTCTTCTGGTAACTCTTATGAGCTAATCTATTTAAGAAATCTTCCATAACCGGGAAAACTCCGCCGTCATAAGTAGCTGCTGCAAGAATCATTCTGTCATATCTGAAAGCATCTTCAATTGCTTCAGCCATGTCATCTCTTGATAAATCCATAACTGAAACTTTTTCAACACCCTTCTCTTTTAAGATTTCAGCCATTTTTTCACCGGCTTTAAGAGTGTTTCCATGTATAGATGCACATGCAATTAGAACACCATTGTCTTCTGGTTCATAACTACTCCATATTGCGTATTTGCCAATGTAATATGAAAGATTCTCTTTTAAAATTGGTCCATGAAGTGGACAAATAGTATTAATTTCAAGGGCTGCTGCTTTTTTAAGTAAAGTCTGAACAGGCATACCGTACTTACCTACAATATTAAAGTAATATCTTCTTGCTTCACATGCCCAATCTTCATCCGCTGATAGGGCACCGAACTTTCCAAATCCGTCTGCTGAGAAAAGTACCTTCTCTGACACTTCGTATTCCACCATAACTTCCGGCCAGTGAACCATTGGTGCCATTACGAATTTAAGTGTATGAGATCCTAAATTAAGTTCTTCGCCTTCTTTTACAACAATGCTTCTTTCCTGTAAGTTTTCAATTTCAAAAAACTGTGGTAACATTGCCAACGCTTTTGCACTTAGTACAATTTTTGCTTCAGGATATTTTTCTGTAACTTCCTTAATACTTCCCGAATGGTCAGGCTCTAAATGTGAAACAATTAAATAATCTACACTTCTGCCTGCTAATGCATTAGACAGATTATCTAACCACTCACTTGTTTTTCTTTCATCAACAGTATCCATTACTGCTGTTTTCTCATCTATAATTACATAAGAATTGTATGAAACACCATTTGGAACTACATACTGACTTTCAAATAAATCTATGTCTGTGTCATCAACTCCTATGTACTTAATTGCATCTGAAATATATGTATCGCTCATCTTCTTCCTCCTTTGAATTCAAAACTACTTTATAGTATATCACGTCACAATATATGTGAAAAGAAATTCTGAAGCAATTTTTATTACATAAAAAATGAGGTCTGACATTGTCATAACCTCATTTTTTTAATTTTTTATTTTCTTCCACAACACTGTTTGTATTTCTTTCCTGAGCCACATGGGCATTTATCGTTAGGATAAATTTTCTTACTATGTGTAACACCTGTGTTCTTTGGTTTTGACTGATTACTCTGTGTATTCAAGTCAACTCTTCTTGGTGCTTCAAGTGGTGTAAAACCACGATTTAAAATCATTCTGCTGTTGTTCCAAAGATTCTGAACATACTGTGCCAAGGCACTAATCTGAAGGTCACTGTCTAAATGAACGCCCTCTTCGTTTTTAATCATTTCAAAAACTTCTCTAATTTCTGCCCCTGACATAATCTCTGACTGTACACGCTGGCATAAGTTAGTTGCATGTTCTTCTGTCATGTTCATCTTACGAATCATATAATCTTCAAAGTTCTGGGCTTCCATTGTTTCAGGTAAAATACCGTATGTTCCAAGAGACATAATTTCCTTCTTTGTTGGAATATAATATGCTCTGTCACCCTGTGCCTTTATTAAACCTCTGTCATTTGGATAAAAGAAACTATAGTAAACTTTTCCATCGTGAACCTGGTATAAACTTAATTCATAAGGGATACTTTCAATTCTCTCAATAAGCTGTTCTTCTGTTTCATCGTACTTAACACCTTTTTTCATCATATCAAGAATAACTGAAACCGGTGCTATACCGTGTAAAAAACCTGAAGTCTTTAAGCAACAGAAAAGAAAACTGTTAATTTTTCTTTTTGCTTCAAACTCTTCGTCTGAAATTTCTTCATATCTTTTAACTACATCTGCCGGTGCTGTATACTGTTTTTCAGAAATTCTACCCATGTATGAAGCACCATATAATTTACTATATAAAATCTTGCTTGTAGTATCATCTTCTTCGTTATTATCTCTATTTCTAAATGCTTCGATTTCCTCATCAGTCATATACTGGAAGTATTTCACCATTTCTTCAGCACTTAACATTTTTTCAATAATTGTTTCAATTAATGGACCTTTATTTAGTTTAGATATTCCTTTAATGCCTTTCATTTTTGCAATATCTTTTAAATCATCTTTATTAAAATCTTCAAAAATATCTTTTAATAATATTTCCTTACGATTTTCTGACTTAGCAACTTTCATATAAACTCCTTTTCTCTTAACTTTAGTATATTAATTATATTTAAAGTATTCTTACCATAAATATTTAATTTCTAAATCAGGTGCTATGCACCATAAAACAATTTCAATCCACACATTATATTACTTTGATTTTTTTATATTGTAAACTAAAAAATTTAAGTTTGAAAAAATTTTAAGTATTTTTCATAGATTTTCCTGTATTTTTCTCTTTGTTTTTGCACTTTTGACAATAATACCTTACAATAAACCAAGTTTTTCAAAAGCATTATAAATGCCATCATTGTTTATGTCCGTTGTTATAATATCTGCCTTCTTCTTTAATTCAGGAATTGCATTACCCATTGCAATGCCTGTTCCTGCAAACTCAATCATTTCAAAATCATTTGGGCCGTCACCAACTGCAACTGAATTGACAACCGATACCTGAGCGGCTTTTAAAAATTCTCTCATGCCTATAGCCTTATTAACACCTGCAATGGTAATCTCACCACCGTTTTTCTGATTGTTATAACTAAGTGGTGTATTTTCAAAATCAGGTGCCAAATCAGCTGCCACCTTGTCTCCCGGAAAAGGTCCTGTCTGATAAACAGCTTTCTCCTGATTGTCCGGAATCCATACATCTTCTCTTATTTCCATTTTGCCAAAAGTATTTTCTATATGTTTCTTACTTGCACCTGCCTTAACAAAACCTTCTGTTAATTTTTCCTTGCAGTTTTCCGTTGTAATAAGTCTTGTGTCCGTTTGAATACTGAAAATAAAATTGTTATCTTTTAAATAATGACCTAACTTTTCTCTCTGCTCTTTTGTCATACATTTGTGATATACAACTTTTCCTTCATATTCCACATACGCTCCTGCTGCTGCAACTATACCGTCTATTCCTAAGTCCAGAACTTCCTTCGCTATCTGGAATTTACTTCTACCTGAGCAGACAACCATGTAATGTCCATTTTCTCTTGCTTTTCTAATGGCTGTTTTGGTTGATTCAGGTATGTTACCAAAGAAATCAACTATTGTTCCATCTATATCTAAAAATACAACTTTTTTATCCATTTTCTACCTCATTCTATCTTTTACTTAAAAGCTTTCCTGTATTTTTGCTGAATCTATAATATTTTTTCTTTATTTTCTTTTTACCTTTTAGCATGCCCTTTTTCTTTGAAAAATAGTAAGTAGCATTTTTGTAGTTTACCCAACCGTTTTTCTTATAACCTTTTGAGTTAAAATAGTAGCTGCTAACACCGTCATTATAAATTTTACTTCTTAATATAACTCCATTGCCTTTTGCCAGATATTTTTTGTTTTTAACTATAAACCAGCCTGTTTTTAAAACACCTGTTTTGGAGTCAAGATAAAACTTATTTTTTCCTACAGTTATGAAACCTTTATCCATTTTGGCATTTTTGCTGTTAAAATGATACCAGCTGCCATTTACCTTAACCCAGCCTGTAATCTTCTTACCGTTAGAGTTAATGTAATATGTAGATTTTCTCTTTTTATTTAAAGTGCCTGAAATATTCTTTTTACTTAAATTATAATAAGCAACTATACCTTTTGCATCTGCTACACCTAATTTTTTTCGTTTTGCAGTTGTTTTCAAAAACTTTTTGCAGTCACTTTTGTTGGTAATAAATCCATGTTCAACAATAATACTAGGTATCTTGTTATAAATGCCTTCTCGTACAATTGAATAGTAATCTGCTCTAGCTTTGTTTGGATAATAATCATCGGACTTTCTTAAAAGGAAACCACCGTTATACACCCCTGCCAGCTGAAGATTATCCAAAATTATTTTTCCTAATTCCGTTGTTTTTATACCTACAGAAGTTCTGTAACCCGAATTATATGCAGAAAGCAAAAGTGCTCCTGTTCTGCTTGGGCTTGGGTCTGAATTAATGTGAAGACTTACTAAAAAATCTGCGTCTAGTCTTTTTGCCATATTATTTCTTGCTACAAGACAACCTGCAAGACTTGCAGTTGATAAACAATTACCATTTGTTCTTGTCATGTAAACTGTCACGTCACCAAACTTATTAAGATAGTCCCTGCAGGCAAGTCCAATATCCAATGTGATTATTTCTTCCTTTAAACCATTACCATGAGCTCCTATATGTACTTTGCAATGTCCCGGATCTAACAAAATTATTTTGGACTTAACAGGTGAAAGATTAGACTCTGTGTATTTTTCCACAGTTGTTGTTTCCTGCGGTTTCGTAGTTTCAGCGGGTGTTGTCTGTTCCGGGGGTGTTGTTTCATTTGGTGTAGTCTCTTCCACAGTTGTTGTTTCTACCTGTGTTGTAGTTTCCTGTTCCACTGCGGCTAAAACATTGTTAGAAAAAACAATTCCCAAACCTAATAAGAATGTAGTTGTTCCTATATAAAATGTTCTTTTTAATTTTCTCATAATTATCTCCTGTATTCTTAAAAACTGTAGAATATATTTAAACAATACATTCTACAGTCTTACTTTTATCACTTTCAATCAAGCTATAGGAAACATTATAACACAAATGTTTCTTATTTATTTAATTTTTATAAACTCTGAGTTTATATTCTCAGATGTATTTGCCTTTGGAACATAAATTACAACACGATAAGATGTTGTATATCTGCTTATCATTTCTTTAAAATCGTCTAAGTCATCATCAGAATCTTTAACTTTATTTCCCATGAATCTCTGTATATCTGCATTTTGGAGTCCATAAACATTTAATGCTATATATTTCTTATTTAAAGATTTATTAGTTATAACGAATTTATTGTTTTCTACAGAAACATTAATGTCTGAATCAGCAAAAATATCATCTATCAAAGAACTTTTAGTAGTTGGGATATATTTTCTAACAACTACTTTTGCTTTATCTCCCTGTCTTATTTCTACATTTTCAACTCCAATGGCATCCATGTCGTTATGTCCGTAACACCCCTCTACTACTTTCATGCCTGCCGGTATATTAATACTATATTCCACCTTTTCAGCTTTTTCTTTATTTCCCTTAACATAATCTTCCATCTCTTCTGTTCCTGATGATACATAAAGGAGTGGTGTCACTGCAAGTAACATAATCATCATTGCAATTACAATACCCATGAGAATGTTTCCATAGTTAATTGTAAACTTGCTGTCTTTTATGTATTTTTCAAGTAAAAAGCCAATTACGAAAAAGATTACACATATAATTAAAATTTCTAAAATGTCTTTTCCCGCCACATTAAATTGGGCATCTGAATCTGACAATACTATAACCCCGTTTCTTATTAAAAGTAGTATTCCCATGACTATTGCCAGCAATACTAATATGCTCTTTCTTGCAATGGTTGCTGTAAGTTTAATCACCGCTGTTAAGAGCAGGAAGCCAGCCAAAATGTAAACTGTTATACCTAAGATAAATTTTGCATTTATTTTTGTGAAAACAGAAAAGTCTGTAGTAGCGCAAATAATAAATATAACAAATTTTATAATTAGTACGCACACAACTTCAAGCAATGAAAAAATTCCTAAAACAGTAATGTCGCTTAACCAGCTTGCAACATATCTTGTTACTCTGTTTTGTGGATACATGCCAGTTGATTCCTTAAAAATATTTGTATTATATGAAAACACAATCATTAATATTAAGGCTGCGAAAACAAATACCCCTTTCGGAAATTCCACTGCATAACAGTGATTTGAAGTATTTTTCATCATTAATACTATTTCCCAAAAATTCAAAATAAGCATACCTATGGTTATTACTGCCAGACCTTTAATGTAACCTGATAATTGTCTTATTCTTAATTTGTATAAATCCTTTATATTTCTTAATTCTAATTTTTCCATAATTCCTCCATATTTTCACTATCCGTTTTTGTTGTCTTAAACACGTAATATTCTTCTGCTGTAAGATTTTCAAAAGCTAACTCTTCTTTAATTAATGCTTCCCTTATGTTATCAGTTATTTCTTCTTCAACTACTGCCATTGAATTTAAAGCCCCGATGTTTTTGTATAATACATTTTTTCCTACTATGTAATTCTCAACTTTTTCTTTCTCCCCAGTAACTTTGTATGCCTTGTTTCTTATTTCATCAAGGTCCCCATCATATACAATATTGTTATTATCCAAAATCACAATATGGGATAACATATTTTCCATTTCCCCTAACATATGACTTGAAACTAAAATCGTTCTTGGGTGCTCAATGTAATCTCTTAAAATCACATCATAAACTTTTCTTCTGCTTACTGCATCCACTCCCGCAACCGGTTCATCTAAAATTGTAAGTTCTGATCTTGTTGCCATTGCCAGACAAAAATTAAATAAACTTCTCTGACCTTTAGACAACTGTTTAATTCTTACCTTTTTATTTAATTGAAATAATTCCAATAATTTTTCTGCAAATTCCAAGTCGAAATTTTTATACATTAATTTATAATCTTTAACTATACTTTCTAATTTTCTATTTATATAACCTAATTCATCTGAAGCATAAACTATTTTGTTTATTACATTTATTTTATTTATTTCTTCGCCATCATATAATATTGTTCCCTTATCAGGTAGATTCTTTCCAGCCAACAATTTCATTAATGTTGTTTTTCCCTGACCGTTTCTGCCAATTAAACCAATAATATTATCCGGCTGTAATTGTAGCGAAAAATCTTCTAATACTTTTCTTCTTTTTGACATATACCAAAAGGATATGTTTTCAATTTTTATTTCCATTATTCACTTCTCCTTCTACATAATTTGATTTTCTAATTAGTCTTCATATTTTCTTGTTATGATTTCTATTAATTCATCCTTTGATAACGACAATTTCTTTCCAAGTTTTATTAAATTATCAACTACCATGTCGATTTCCTCATGTCGCTTACGCTTTGTAATCATTTCAATTGCATTTTCTGATACAGTCATAGCCTGCCCCCTATGTTTTATTAAAATTCCACGATTTACTAAAAGATTAATTCCTTTGGCAGCCGTAGCCGGATTAACACGTAGTTCCTTAGCTAAGGTTACCTGGGAATAACATGTGCCACCTTCTTCTATCCTGCCTGTTAGAATGTCATCTTCTATACCATCAGCGATTTGTACATAAATGGGAATCATGCTGTTTTCATCAATTTTCAAGCTTTCTCCTCCTCTCTACCACATTACCGATATAATGTAGTGTAGTTGTATTGTTGTATATTGTCAAGGAAAAAATTTCCTTTCAAGCGAGTGCCCCTATTGGAACGTATTTTATGTAATAAGAAATTCTCAAAGGATTTCTTATTACATAAAAAAGAAGCCTTATAAACTCTATTTCCTTAAGAATCAAAAGTTTACAATGCTTCTTTTAATGCTAGATAACGTCTGCACATTACCTATAATATTCAGTTTTTAGTTAAATACTATTTCCTATAAAGAAAACATTAACTGTTATTTGTTTTATTCTACACCTGAAATAATCCACTTGCCATTTTTAGTTGATGCAGAAACAATAAAACCGTCAAAGTAGAATAAACCATCGTATTCTCCTTCGTCAAGACAGCTCTTGTATTTTTCCATTTTCTTGTAGTTTCCTACTTTTGCTGTTAATGAATCAAGTGACTTACCAACATACTTTTTAGCAATGCTTTTGTTTGAGCTACCTTCGTTTTTAGCTTTCTTTGTTGTCTTTGTAGTTGTTTTTTTCTTTACAACTGTTTTCTTTTTAGCAACTTTCTTTGTTGTCTGCTTTTCTGCTTTAGCTGTTGTTGTAGGTGCCACTGTTGTTGTAGGTGCCTCAGTTGTTGTTTCTTCTGTTGTTGTTTCTTTTACTTTTTTCTTTTTCTTCTTTTTTGTAGTTTCCTGAACTGTTGTCTGCTCCTGTGTTGTAGGTGCCACTGTTGTTGTTTCCTGTGTTGTTGTTACAGCAGTTGTAGCTTCTTCTTTGTTCCCTCCACATGCAGTCATAAATACCATTGTGGCAATTACTGTTACCATTGCACAAATTTTTCTCATTTTCTCTCTCCTCTTAAATCTTTAGTTTTTATTTACACAAACTCATATTACAAACTCCCCTTAGAGGTAAATAAATCTGTTATTTTACTCCTCAAGTTCTAGCTGTGTTTTCACACCTGAACTATAATACTGATTGTTCTTTGTAGTTATAACATCAATATCGTATGTGCCACCATCTATTAAAGAAGTGTCCAAATACATACCATAATTATAACCTTTATTTTTTATTTTACTGTTAATTGGTGCAGGAAAAGCTTCAAAAACATACTGTTTATCATTGCTCTTAAGTCTAATCAAAATCTTGCCATTGTCATCAATGTACTTCTCGTCAACCTGACCGCTTATTGGGAGATAATCTTCCATGTCACCAATATTTACAGTACCTGAATTTTCTTTTTCTACAACTTCTCCATTTAAAATTCTTGTAGGGGCTGCCATGTATGGAGCTTCCTCAATTAATGAAGGTATATGTCTTTCGACTAACTCAATTACAACTGCCTCAGCATTATTTTCACTTTGCAAATTTATGTCATAAGGAACAGCCTTTGTAAAATAGCCACTTCCATATTCATCAGCTACAAACGGAATTAACGCATTTCCAAAAGAATCTCTATACATAACAATAGAGCCTTTCTTTTCCTTGTTTTCAGTTGCCATTGATATATCTGTTACTTTCTTAAAGTGAGATGTTACTTCATAAGTATGCTTTTTATCATACTTAACATTGTAATCCTTCTCACTACCTTTAGGAAACAGCATTTCATACAAATCTCCCGAAAAATCTTTTGTTACGCTGTACTTTTCATCTGAATAATTATAATGCTTCTTTCCTAAATTATTAAGCATAAAATCACACGCCATTGATGCACCTTCATTATTCCAATGGCTGTCAAGTTTATGATATACTTTCTTACCCGATTTAAGGAATTTTCCTTTTAAATCAACAGTATTAATTTTCTGTTCCTTAAGCTGTTTCTTTAGGTAATAATAGTTGTTTTTATCTGATATCTTTGCAAATCTGCCAGGCATAAATTCAGGATATAATGAATTCTTATTAGGTGCTACCACAAACAAAAATTTACCATTATTGTTTTCTACATGCTCCTGTAACAGAGATAAAACTCTTCCACAGGCATATATTTGTCTGTGGGACAACACGTTCTGACCTAAATAATCATTAAGGGTTTCGCTAAAAAACAAATAACCTTTATTTCCCACTATTACTTCACTGTTTCCTGACTCCTTGAAAACATTCTTTTTTATTACTGCATCAGTCTCAATAAGTTGTTGACGAAATGCGAAATTATCCGAAAAATAATCACTTAACTGATTAAAGAAATCCATATTTACTTTTCCATTTTCTTTTACTTTTGGGAAAGTCTGAACTTCTCTTTTTTCTGCACTTATATCAGTTTTATAAAAGAACATTCCAAGTGATGGTAAACATATCATAATAAAAAATATTGCTATAAATATCTTTTTCTTCATGTTCTCTCCTGTTAAAATCTAAAATAAATAAATGGATTGTAGGTTGCTGTTGCAAGTGCCACAACACATATTAGTAAAAATAAAATGTCTGCAACATAGATTAATGTTCCTGATGTATTCTCACCACATTTATTTTTGATTACATTAACAATTTTTTCTCTTAAGGGATAAGCAAAAGCAATTGCTAACAATATTATAAATACATAATATGGACTTAGTAACTGACCAACATAGCTTATTGATTTTAGCCCCATATTAAATCCTGTAAACATTGTCTTTAACATCTTAAGACCAATCATAACACTATCTGCCCTAAACATAACAAAGGCACAAATTACAACAATCCACGTAATAATGTTGCTTACTATTTTGTTTTTGATTTTGATTACCTGTCCAATTGTATCTTCAATTACATTTGCAACACCATGAATTAAGCCCCATATTACAAATGTCCAATTTGCTCCATGCCATATACCTGTTAAAAAGAATACTATCATTTTGTTTAATTCAGTTCTAAACTTACCTTTTCTGTTACCGCCTAAAGGTATATATACATATTCTTTAAACCAGGTTGATAAGGAAATATGCCATCTTCTCCAAAAGTCTTTTATACCCTTGGCTGAATAAGGGTGATTAAAGTTTTCCCTAAATTCAAAACCGAAGATTTTTGCCATACCTATTGCCATGTCAGAATAACCACTAAAATCATAGTAAATCTGAAGTGTATAGGTAATTGCTCCTACCCATGCCACAATAAAATTATAATCACTGATATCTAGTTTAAAGATTGCATCTGCAACATAACCTGTCGCGTTGGCAATAATAAGTTTCTTTGTTAAACCTATGATAAATCTTCTAATCCCCTCTGCTGTTTTGTCAATTGTACTTTCACGCTTATTAATCTGATTTGCAATTTCATTATATCTGATAATGGGACCTGCAATAAGCTGTGGAAAAAATGAAACATACAGCATTAGATTAAATAAATTCTTCTGCATTAATTCAGGATTTCTGTATACATCAATTACATACGATAAAGCCTGAAATGTAAAAAATGATATACCAATTGGAAGTGCAATTGCAGGAATTTTGATTTTTAAGTTACCTATGTAATTAACATTCTCTAATATAAATGATGTGTATTTAAACACACACAACATACCAATATTAACAATTACTGCTAACACTAAAACTATTCTTTTTCCAACAATACTTCCACTGTCACTAAACTTTCCTTCAAAAAGCCCAAATATATAATTAAATATGATTGAGGCAATCATAAGCAATACATAAACCGGCTCTCCAAAAGCATAGAATATTAAACTTGCTATAATCAGCAATATATTTTTTGTTTTCATACCCGGTAGTATAAAATACAACGCACATACAACCGGTAAAAATACAAAAAGAAAAATTGCCGAACTAAAAACCATAATTTTCTCCCGTCTGTATTTTATCTATTTTTGTAATTTATTAAATTTTTCTTTTATCTACAGGATGGCAACTAAAATTGCCATATGACAAATTATAATATTTATTATAATCTTTTGCTCTTGCAAAAAGAGCATCATACACTCTGCCGTTTAATTCCACCCAGGCGTGTTCTGAATCATGTACAACATAAACTGTGCTATAACCACACTCATGAAGCATAAAAGCTAATGCTGCTGACATTGATACACAACAGCCGCTACCCTTGTCAAAAACGTCATCTGCAAATGTAGACTCCCAACCTTTTTTGTGATAAATAGGTTTTAAAAATCTGTATCTTCTGTAAGGGACCTTTGCAATATAGTCAAAACATTTTCTTAACTTCTGATCTTTTGTGTCACTTACTTTGCAAACTTTGTTTACAGTTTTTCTTGCCTTTATCATTGTGTTAATTTTGGCAGCATTTAATTTGTTTTTCTTTGCCCTTCCATACTTGTCCAAAGAAATACCATCTATTTTTTTCTTAATTGCCATTTTGCCACTTGTTCTGTCAAAATAATAGTATTTTCCTTTGTACTGTTTCCAGCCGGTAACTACCACACCGTTTTTATCAAGTAAATATTTGTACTTCTTTGTTTCAAGAATTATGCTTTTTAGCTTTTTACCTGATTTTAGATAATACTTCTTACCTTCTTTTGTTACAAAACCTGTTTTTCCTTTTTTCTTTTTGCTTACTTTTTTAGCCTTTGTTTTTTTGTTTGCACTTAAAGTCTGAACGTTTTTTGTTACTACACCTGCATTATTATTTTTTACGTTAGCCAATGTAATGTTCAACATGCCAATGCTCAGGCATAAAGACATTAATAGTGCAATTTGTTTTTTTCCTTTCATTTTTCCTTTCATTTTTTCCTTTTTTCCTTTCAATTTATTTATAAAACAGGATACCTGTTATATACAGAATATACTCCCAGCATTCTTGCATATGATGTATAGTAGAAATGCCACATACTTCTTCCTTTTCTGTATTTATAATTATATTATTTAAAACCCTCTATGGTCTCTGTCCAAGTCCACCTTCAAGAGTTATTGTTTCACCTGTCATAAATTTAAAATCAGGCGATGCCAGCTGTATGCAGACTCTACCGATTTCTGTTTCAACATTTCCATAATGTCCCATTGGTGGCATCTTAACGTTTGCCTTAAATGCGTCAGGATATGCTTTTTCAAAATTCTCTAACTGTGCTGTCCAAGCTAAAGGACAAACAACATTTACATTAATGCCGTCAGGTCCCCATTCAGTAGCTGCAACTCTTGTAAGTCCACGAATTCCTTCCTTGGCTGCTGCATAAGCACACTGACCATAATTACCAAAAAGACCTGCACCTGATGCAAAATTAATTACAGAACCTTTTGTTTCTTTTAAGTAAGGATAACATTCCTTCATGTAATAAAATGCTGCATATAAGCCTGAGTAAACTGCCAAGTCAAACTGGTCCTTTGTGTGATCTGCCAATGTTACGCCTGATGCTGAAGCCTGAGCATTATTTATTAAAACATCTATATGTCCAAATTCTTTAATTGCTTTATCAACCACGCTCTTTACCACCGCCTCATTATCTGCTGATGCACTTATGTCCGCCTGAACCGGTAGAACTTTTATACTATATAAACGCTCTAACTCTTCCTTTGCATCTTCAAGCTTTTTAACATTACGACCAGTAAGTACAAGATTTGCACCTTCTTTTGCATAGGCTGTAGCTATGCCATAACCAATTGATCCACAACTGCCATCACTTAAAACAGCTCTTCCACCACCTGTAATAATTACTGTCTTGTCTTTAAAAAATCCCATATTAACATCTCCTCTCTTTTGAAATAAATATCATTTATTGACTAATTCTTCATATTCTTTAAAGTTTCTAACAACTCTAAATCTTCTTTTGTAACTTTGATGTTAGTCTTAATAGGCGTTCCATCTTTTGGTGTTATTACAAGGTCTATAACTGTATCCTCTTTAATTTCCATAGCTGCTCTGTTAAAAAATTTAGGCAACATAGGATGTCTGTTTGTGAATTCAGTCATTTTATTTTTCATTTTCATCATTTCTAATGGGTTCATAATACTCACAATAGCAATAAATGCTATCTCTCCTTTCAATTTTTCTCAAATTACTTGTTATACTCAAATTCTTTTGTTTTCATTATTAATATGATTACATTTTCCTGAGACTGCTCGATTTATTTACATTGGACAGCTTCTACTATCTTCTCTATCCATATTTCCTTTAACATATCTACTGTTAAATTCCATGTTAATATCTCTTATTTCTCTTTTTCCATCAATGTAATCCTCATACATTTCAGCCAACCCTGACATACAGCCATCGCAATTAGCCTCAATGTTACCAAGAGATTCCTCTACAATTTTTCTTCTCTCTTCCTTTGTTGTATCTTTAATTAAATATCCTGCCATAAGTCCTTCCTTCTTCTTTAATTCCTACTGCTACAGTATACTCTCCTTTTTCCCGTCTGTAAATGTAATATAAGCACATATATAACATAAAATCGTTTTCTTTTTTACTTTATCCTGTAAAAGAAGAAAACGATTCCAAAATTTCTTTATTTTTCTGTAATTTTATTGTAGTCTTCCAAAAACTCATCAACTAGTTTTTGATTGTTTTTCATTTCATTTATTTTCTTTTCATACTTCTTAATAAACCCTTTGTATTTATTGTTTTTACTCTTCGCCGCCTTTATTTTGTTTTCAGGCACAGCACCTCTTTGTAAATCTTTTTCAATATCATACTGGGATGCTTTAACTGCTTCCAGCTTTCCTTTTACCTCTTCATATTGATTAATAATATCCACATCATCAACATATTTAACAATGTAAGTGGAGTTTTTATAGGGTATTATGTTTACAACTACACCACTAACTATTTTTTCATTTTCAAACAAGCATATAACAACCTCGGCTGTTGTTTCATTTCCAGGACTTGGACTCCAGAAAATTGTCTGCCCACTTGTTATTGTAGTTTGTTTTTCTATAGTCTCGTAAGCACCATCTTTTTCCACTCTTATAATTCCACTGTCTGACTTTACAGTTATTTTGGAATTTCCATTCTGCGAATCAGTTGCTATGATGGGAATTCCCGGCTGACTTGATTCTACTGAAAATTCATATTTCCCAACATTTACTTTCATGCCTTTTGTTAGCAGCTTTTCTTCATTTTTACCTACTGATAAATGAAGTCTGTTGTTTTCCTTAATTTCCACTGATTGGCTTTGTGCCACTTCATTATAACTATTATTATTTTTATTGTTGTTAAAATTATTTCTTCCTATAAATAAAACTAATGCGACAATTATGCAGGCTGCAATTGCTACTTTTGCAATTCCGGCATATCTAACACTTTTAACAATTCCTATGCTTTCGGCATTACCGACACTTTCAGTTTTTCCTACCTTTCTAACACTTTCAGTGTTCCTATTATTTTTAGGCCTGTAGTCTGCTGCCTGCTTAATATATTTAGCATCAATAGAATTAAGCATGTGCTCTGCCATTTGTTTTTTTCTTATTAATTTTTCATCTTCTTTTCTCATAATATCCATCCTTTCTCAGACAAATATTTCTTTAACCTTGTCCTTAGTCTGTGCAAATGAACTGTAACGTAATTTTTGCTTCTACCTGTTTCCATTGCAATTTCAGGTATTTCCTTTAGGAAATAATATCGCTTTACAAATATCACCCTATCGATATCAGCTAAACTTTCAATAAAACTGTTTATGTATTTTTCCAGTTCTTTTGCTAAAATCTCGCTTTCCACATTTGCCTTGTCAGGAATACACATTGCTAACTCATCTAACACCAAATCATAATAATTATTTCTTTTTTTTGCTGTATTAGTGTGATATTTTTTCAGGGCAAGATTTTTTGTAATTCTAAAAATATATGCGCATAAAGGATCCGGCTTGTTTGGTGGAATCTGATTCCACACTGCAAGAAAGGTATCATTAACGCATTCTTCTGCATCTTCTTTACTTACTAATTTCATAGCAATGTTCATACAAGGCTTCTCGTATTTTTCCTTTAGAACTTTTAAAACATCTTCTGACCTGTTAAAAAGCTCTTTAATTATTCTTTCATCTTTCACTTTTTACCTCCTTCACCTTATACTACGAAATTGATCTGTATTATTACACTTGATTTTAAAATATTATACCATTGGTATTGGATTTCTAATTGTCAATTATAACATAAAACTTATTATATAATTTTTCCATATTTGCATATTTTGATATAATGTTTCTCTCTTTGAATCAACAACTTAACAGGTTTACGTTCCTTGTATAATAGAATTTTTCAAAAAAAAATATAGCCATGTTACAACTTCATCCCCCCAAAAAAGCTAAATTTTTTGTTCTAACTTTTTTGTGAATTCTTATAACACAGCTACATTTTTGTTCAAAACTATTTGCTTTACTTAATCACAAAATTATTTATATAATAAAAAACAATATAATAATTAAAAAATATAATATTTCAAAAAATTATTCTATTTTACCATAAGCTTCCTCAAAGAAATACTCTTGAGAATCTATTAATGTTTCACCTTCTGCGATTTCAGGTCTATAGTATTTACCATCAGATTTCATATATCTGCCTTTAATATTGTCCTGAAGCATTATGTCAAACATTTTGCTAACTCTCTTTTTTATGTTTTCATCATAAATTGGAGCTGCCACTTCAACACGTCTGACAGTGTTTCTTGTCATTAAGTCTGCTGATGAAATGTATATTTTTCTGTCATCTTCAGTTCCAAAAATATATATTCTTGAATGTTCTAAGTATCTGCCAACAATACTTTTTACAGTTACATTTTCTGTATATTCCTTAACTCCTGCAATTAAGCAACAGATGCCTCTAATAACCAAGTCGATTTTTACACCTTTCTGTGATGCTTCAATTAACTTTTCAATCAGAACTTTGTCTGTTAAGGAATTAAACTTCATGCCAATATATCCGGTTTTGCCCTCTTCAACTTTTTTAATTTCTCCATCAATTAAATCTGCAATTTTATTTTGCATGCATTTAGGAGATACAAGAAGATGTTTTGTTTTTTCCATAACCTCTTCCATACAGATTTTGTTAAACACTTTGCCAACTTCTTTTGCTATTTCTTCATTGGCTGTCATTAATGATAAATCTGTATAAAGTTTTGAAGTTTTTTCGTTATAATTGCCTGTTCCAATCTGACTAATATGTTTTACCTTGTTGTCTTTTGTGTAAGTAATCAGGCATATTTTTGAATGTACTTTTGTGTGGTCAATTCCATAGATAATTCGACAACCTGCATCCTCCATTCTTCTTGACCACTCTATGTTGTTTTGCTCATCAAATCTTGCTCGCAACTCAACCATTACAACAACTTCTTTGCCATGTTCTGCGGCATCAATCAGTGCTTCTACTACCTGTGAGTTTTTAGCCACTCTGTATAATGTCATTTTGATGGAAGCTACATTTTCGTTATGGGCAACCTCTTTTAGCAAATTAATAAAAGATGTCATACTCTCAAAGGGATAACTTAAAAGAATGTCCTTGTTTTCAATTTGTTCCATCATCGACTTATTTTCATCTATGTTTTTAGAAATCTGTGGCACTCTTCTTTTGAAAAACAGTTCACGATTATTTCTGAGAATATCCTGTATTTTAAATACAAAAGATAAATCAAGTGGTGCCTTGGAATAAAATGTCTGCTTTTTGTTTAAGCCTAATTCCTTACACAGACTTTTAATAACCTTTTCATCTAAAACTCTTGAATATTCCATTCTTATAGGACAAAGTTTCTTTCTCATCCTAATTAATTCTTCCATTGACTCTCTATAACTAATGTCTTCGTCTGCAAAAATTTCATCAATATCAATATCAATATCTGCGTTTCTTGTTATTCTTATTAAAGACTTACTTTCCACATTATAGTTTTCGAAAATCTGTGGCATAAAGTGCAGAATAACTTCTTCTATTAGCATGTATTTGTTTTTGTTTGGGAACACCTGTATTAATCTGCTAAACATTGAACCACCACATGGTACAATACATATTTTTTCTCTGTTTTTGTTTGAAACTAAGGCTACTGCGTAAATCTCCTGATTATTTAAAAAAGGAAAAGGATGTTTCTTTCCGATTATTTGTGGAGAAAGTAAAGGCATTACATTAGTTCTAAAATAGTATTCCATATACTGTGTTTCTTCTTTTCTTAACTTATCAAAACCTACAATCTGAATATTATATAGTTTTAATTTATCAATAAGCTTATCGTAAACTCTATCCTTTTTCTTTAAAAGTTCTTTTGTATTTTTATAAATACTTTCTAATTGTTCACTGGAGGTCATGTAAGTTTTGTTTTCTCTTTTCTTGTCAGAAATTAGCATCTGATCATAAATTGAGCCAACTCTTACTCTGAAAAACTCATCCAGGTTAGTTGAAAATATATTAACAAAAGTTAATCTTTCACATAAAGGTACTCTTTCATCTTCTGCTTCCTCTAAAACTCTTTCGTTGAATTTTAACCATGATAACTCTCTATTGTCATAACATGGAAGCACTGTATTCTTGTTTTCTTTCATATTACTTCTTCTTTCACTTTTTATAATAATTTTTATTTTGAAATTTTTTTCAATTAATCTCCTAAGCATATTCCCATCATTCTCACTTGTTTTACAATTTCATCATTTGGATTAACTCTCTTCGGCTTTTCCACAGCTACACTTAATGGCACACTGGAAATTTCATTATTTACAACAGCTACCATTCTTCCGTATTCTTTATTTAAAATAAGTTCTGCGCCCTTTGCCCCTAGTCTTGATGTTAGAACTTTGTCATAGGCACATGGACTGCCACCTCTTTGAATGTGACCGGGAACTACTGCTCTAATTTCTCTGTGGACTTTTTCACTTAATTTTTTCTCCAAATATACTGCTGCTGATGTATAGTTCTCTGTAGCACGTTTCTGCTTCAACTCTTTCTTAGTTAGTTTACTTTCTTCTTTTGATATAATTCCCTCTGCTGCCGCAATAATAATGTGACGCCTTCCCTCATTTAGTTTTTTATTTATAAACTCAACGATTTTATCAATGGAATAAGGAATTTCAGGTATTAAAATAATATCTGCTTCCCCGGCAATTCCTGAATAAAGAGTTAAAAAGCCTGCTTTGTTTCCCATTATTTCGTCAATGATAATTCTCTTGTGTGACTTGGCTGTTGTATGCAGTTCTTCAAGCGTTCTGGTTGCTATATCAATTGCTGACTGAAAACCAAAAGTCATTTCTGTCCCGTTAATGTCATTATCAATTGTTTTTGGTAAAGTCACCACGTTTAACCCCTGCTCACTTAAAAGATTTGCTGTTTTGTGGGAACCATTTCCACCTAACACAACAAGGCAATCTAAATCCATATTTTTATAATTTTTAATCATGGACTGTACCTTTGTAACGCCATTTTCATCTGCATCATTTATTCTTTTAAATGGCTGTCTTGAGTTGCCAAGTATGGACCCACCCATATTAAGAATTCCTTCAAATTCCTCATGTTTCATTTTTTTGTAATCACCATTAATCAAGCCTGTATAGCCTTCTAAAATTCCGTATATCTCTAATTTCTCCTTGCAATTGAAATTAAGAGCTTTTACCAAGCCATACATTGCACCATTTAAGCCCTGGCAATCACCACCACTTGTAAGTATTCCTACCCTCATCACTTCTCCTCCTTAATATTTCTTTTCACAAATATTTTGTATTATTAATACATTGTTCTAATTGTATTTTTTTCCTATAAATATTTGTGTCATTTAAAGTAAAATCCACGTTAAATCTAAACTGTCTATTGATTATTCTATTCATATTATTAATAAACATTCTAAAATAATTACTCATTATGTTTTTGTGTAATAAAAAAATATGAAGGAATTTCTTATTACATAAAAAAAACGATAACCCGTATGCTTACGAGTTATCGTTTTTTATTATGTATATGTTCTTGTCTTCAAAAACATACCTTACTTATTACTTATCATTTTTCCTACTTGAGCTAACTATAACATAAGCTACAATTGCCATTGAGCAACCAAATGCCAAACCAATGGCTAATCCTATAATTAAGCTTTTTAGAACAATTGCGAAAACAACTGCCCATACTAAAGCCATGGCTAATGCTATCATAATTACTATTGTTAAACTTTTCTTCATTGTAACCCTCCTAATTCAGAGTAATCTAAATCATAAATAATATCTTTACTCTACCACATTTTCAAAGTCAATTGCACTGTCTTTTTTCTGACCGGCTGGTTTATTTGTTGTATTAACTTTCTTTGATGACGGTTGCGCTGACTTATTTATGTATGCATTATTTGATTTTGTTGAAGGCATGGTTGTTACTTCTTGTGTTGTCTTCTCTGAAGCTACCTGACTTTTCTTCTTTCGTTTTTTCTTAGTAGTTTTCTGTACTTCTGTTGTCTGGCTTACTTTTGTAGTCTCAGTATTTGATTCTGTATCTTTTGCAGAAGATTCCATAACTATACTCTCTTTTATTACTATTGATTTCTCAGTAGTTGTTATGGCTATATTTTTCTCAGAAGTATTTTTAGAATTTGTACAACTGCTAAGATACACAATTAAAAACAACAATATTGCCACACCGATAACACCAGCTATAATTAACCATTTTCTTTTGTTATTCTTTTTAGATATTATAACGCTTTCATCCATGGTTAAGCCCTGCTCCTGAAAACTGATGCTGTTATAGTCTTTTCCCATTAAGTTCTGAACTAACAGATGTTCCTTTTCGTTTTCGATTTTGTTATTGTCAGCAAAAACCGGCTCAAAACCAATTTGTCTACTCAACTGTTTTTCGCTTAATTTTGATTTTGCCACAATTAAGTCCTTTTCAATGGCAACTGCACTTTGATATCTTTCATCAGATTTTGAAACAGCTTTTTTTATTATCTTTGTAATGCTATCCGGAGCCTCCAATGGATTTGGGAGTTTATCATACTGCATTCTTTTGTAAAACGCCTTATCTTCATCTTCCCTTGTATATTCCTTTGGGTACTCAGGATAATATGGAAAACGCTTTTTGTTAAATAGATAATACATTAAAATTCCTAACGAATATATATCTACAGTATTGTCATATTTACTTTTGCCAATATAAATTTCAGGAGCAATATAATTAGGTGTTCCTTTTATGGTATGTGCCATTGTTGCGTTAGTAATATTTTTTGATACCCCAAAATCACCTAGTTTAAACGCTCCATCCTTAGAAACAAATATGTTACTTAGCTTAATATCCCTGTGAACAATATTGTTCTTATGACAAATAGCAAGTCCGTTTGCTATACCAATCCCAATATTAAGTCCATCCTCTACAGTAATATTATTTTGCTGTAGCCATTTATTAAGCGGTGTAAGAAGTTCCATTAAAATATATATGTTATACCTATACTCACCTATTTGTTCTACGTCGTTTTCATAATATGAAACGATATTATGATTGTCCTTCTCCGATATAAGTGAAAAAACTCTTATCTCATTAACTACACGATTAAGTTCTTTTTCAAAATATGCATTTGTCTTGTTTTTGTCTCCACCCATGGAGTTTAATATTTCAAGGTATTCATCATCTTTTGGTAATGTAATTACTTTTAAAGCTCTTGTAGTCTTTCCTACAATGTTGCTTCTCTCAACTTTATATACATCGCCAAATCCACCTGAACCTATTTTTTCTATTACATTGTATCCTAATATTGTTCTGCCTAAAATAGAATCCATTATTGTCTCCCATTTTTATTTTTTATCGTAATTGCTGTACTATCTCATATTTTTTATTTATAAATATTCTAATCACAAAATACCTTATTATTTTCCATATAAATTTTAATTGTCTTTACCAATAAACAATTTTAAAATTCCATAATCTTCCTTATCCATTTCAAGGTTTCTTAAAGTATCACTTATGTAATACTGCATATCTTTTTCAATTTCATCTGAATTTTTTAACCCTGTTAATTCTTTTAAAAGATGTGAACACTGTTCCTTAATTTGTGGGTTATTGCTGTAACTGGTAACTAACGACATATGATTTGTCTGATATTCAGGATTAGAAATATCTATGTTAGATAGTACATAAAGTATTATACACTCTATCTTGTCCTTTGGGCATAGTTTTTCCATATTTGCATAATCAAGTAACTGATTGATTTCAACATAAGACATATTAAGTTTTATTCCTAATGCAATTAACCTTTGTCTGTTAGGTACTTCCCCCCAATTCTTCAAATTAGAAATCATTTTTTCAAATCCCTTATCCAGATTTTCGGCTTTTACAAGGCTATGATAGGAACCGCCAAAATTTTCAGCCTTTATATATGCTTCAATGTAGTCCACCAACTTGTAATAACTGTTAATATATTCAACTTCATTTTCCCTTATAAATGAGACCAGCTCATTCTCATTTTTCAGACTTACTAATTTTTCTTCTACTTCAAAGGTTTCATTTTGAGAATTAGCCAAATACTTTCTTCTGTTTTTTGTTTTTAAAATATCTAAAAATTTTCCCTTAAGCGTAGTGCAATATTCATAGGGATTAATTCTCTCTTCTTTTGGATAGTGTGAAATTACATAAATACATATAGCATCTTCTAATGATTTTGAATATAGTCTAGGATATTTTCCATATCGCTGTAACATATAATTAATTTCCTGTAAATTAAACCTTAACCCCATGCCAAGTTTTATGAAGCTTTCCCTTGATTTTGGCACTTTATTATTTTTTATCCAGGATTTTATTGTATTTTTACTAAAGCCACATTTTTTTCCTAACTTTTCATAAGACAATCCCCTTGATAACATTATATTATTTATATAATCTCTCCATTTTGAATAGTATGGACTGTATGCATTTAATATTTCTTTTAACTCATCTACTTCTTCACAATTTATAACTTTATAGTACATCTCAGTAGTATTTATATGTTCCATTTTGTCACCCTTTTTCATTTGCTTTTTGCATAATTAAACGTTTGTACATTCTTTCTGCTACTTTATCCCCGTATTTCATAGCTTTTTTATACCAATACAATGCCTGTTCTATATCGACTTTGCCCTTTTTTCCTGTTTGGTACATTATTGCAAGATTTAAGCATGCCACACTATCTTTTTGTTTTGCTGAGATTTTCAAAAGTTCTTCTGCCTTTTCAATACTCTTATCTACCTGTATTCCCTTTTGATAAAAATACGCCATATTATTAAGTGCTTTCGTATATTTTTTTGTGGCTGATTTTTCATACCAGTATTTTGCTTTACTCATACTTCTTGGTACAGCTTTTCCATGTTCGTACATATAGCCAACAATATATTGCGCCTTTTTATCACCCTTTTTGGCTTTCTTTAAATTATTCTCATATTTGTTTTTATTTTTTTCTTCTTCTTTTTCACAAGATTTAATTTCCCTTAGACAAAACTGTCTAAACATTTCTATATTTTCTTCCAATAACGGAATATTAACATCAATATTTAAACCTTTTGCAATATTTTTTCCAATATATGCAAGTTCATAAGCTTCATTATTAGTTGCCATTTGATTTTTTACCAAATCAAATAACAAGAGCTTTCCTTTACCGTTTTCGTTAATACATAATTCTTCATTATTGATGTATATATTTAAATTGCTGTATTTATTTTTCACATACACTATGGTATCGCAAATGTCAGCAAGCAAATTAAATAAACATATCTTTTTCTGTTCTTCTGTCTTGTTAGAAAGAATTATTTTTCCATCTAAAATCATGTCAATAATTGAATTAACATTCTCTGTAATTATATAGATTAATTTCCCATTATCAACTATTTCTTCTTCAATTGTTTCACACTGAATTAAATCTTCATTAAATCTGCTATCATTATATAAATTATAAATTTCTGCCTGTAATTTAAAATCTTTTTCTTCCAAATAAATAGCTATCAGTGAATAGAATCCGGCAAAGTTATCGCCGGATTTCTTTACAGTATATACAATAGCACCACTATTCCACATACTTTTTTCCACTAATTCTAAGTTTTTATTTTGAATATAATCCATTGTTTTCTGTTCTAGAAGATATTGAAATTCCATATTGCTTCCTCTTATCTTTATGCAAATATTTATTGACATACTACCAGCAATTCTAAAGTATTATAACACATGCACTTATTGCTTTTTTTCACAAACTGACCTTTATTTACGGAATTTCAAGTTAGTCTTTGCCACAATCATAACCGCTGTAAATGTAATCACTTCTGATGACAGAAATGATAATCTTTTTGTTTTAAATTCTACCTGATTACTTTTTCCTAAATAATGTGTTGTGCATATACTCATGGTAACAATCGGGCTAAGTGACGTTGCTAACGCAGCCCCCGTAAAGCCTAAATTCATAGGGAACATAAACACATAGTCAAATACCACATTAAACATGCTACCTGAAAATAGTCTGCTATTCCACATAATGCTGCAGACAGAAACATTGTTCTTACCATAAAGATTCCAACTGAAGTAAATCTTTAACATATACCATACCTATATTTTTCTCCTAATTTCTAACATAACCAATATTGCTATATTGCAATATTTTCTCAGTCCATGTACATTCTTTGCATTTAGCAACTAACTGTAATTTTTCATTAAATTATCTAAACAAGTTCGTGATAATATGGGCAAATATCCTCGTAATGTCCATCCTTCATTCTAAAACCTTTTGGTATTATACCTAACTGAGTAAAACCAAGTCTTTCATATAAATGTCTTGCATGGGTATTAGTTGCAACAACAGCGTTAAACTGTAACACTCCATATCCCTTGTTCTTACCCTGCTTCAAACAATCAAGCACCAGCTTTTCCCCTATATGTAGCCCTCTTGATTCTTTACTAACAGCATAGCTGGCATTACAGATATGTCCACAACGTCCCACATTATTAGGATGCAAAATATACAAGCCATACACTTTTCCTGTATCCTTATCCTCCGCCACTGCACTGTAAGTCTGCGAGTCAAAAAATTCTTTTCCTGTATCGTTGTTTAATAATTCTTCCTGTGGAAATGCAATTCCATCTTCTACAACCTGATTCCAAATTTCAATCATTGCTTCTAAATCATTCTGATTATATTCTCTTATGAGTATGTTCATTTGTTCTGCCTCCTAACTCAAAATGAATGTCATCATTTTTAACTCTTAAGTCACAATCTATGTTGCAAGCTTTTCTGCTCATTTTATCAAAATATATAATACAAACTTTTCTGCTCATTTTATCAAAATATATAATACAGTTTTTCTCCAACCTAAATTTTAATTATTATTTTCAACTGTTTTACCACTTTAATTGCGACATATCAAATAAGTTTCATTTTCTATATTTTCTAATGTATTCGTATAGCTCGATATTAGTTTTTGAATTTTTCTCCTCTGCCTCTATATATTCAGGAAGAGGCAACCCGCTCTGGCATTCTCCACATATATCAATTCCAATAATCTTTTTGTCTTTAATAAAAAAGTGTAAAAGATGCTCTAGCATATCAAGTGGCATGTGGCCCTGACTCCAATTTGTTTCAATATAATTTTTATCCAGAATATCTTTATCAATTGAAATGTAAAAAGGTACATCTGTCATTATTTTGCTAAGCTTATCTTTTCCTCTGCCACTCCTAAGTTCTTCTGCTGAAAAAGTTATAAGTTTTTCGCGATTCTTAATATGAATTTGCTCTATGTCATTTTCAGTTGCACCTATCAGAATCAATTGAACAAGATTTTTATTTTCATTAATAACCTGCGCTGCCCAGTCTCCACAACTGGTCATTTTGTTAATCATCGGTTCCTGCATATCGGTATGATGATCATATAGAACTAATGAAAAGGGCTTCATTATTCTGTCTGTATTTATTTTTGTTATGTAATGAAAATTACCTGAATCAATAAAATGTATCCCATGAATTCCATACTGCTCTGTTCTTTTCTTTATTTCTATTTCAGCAGCCTTGGAGCAATAAAGGTCACAGCCTTCAATGTCCGAACAATCAATTAGGCTTATACCACTTTCTTGTTGTATGTCCTCATCAATATATACATGTGTAAAATCTAAAATGTAATTTTTGCTTCTAATCAATGTTAAACGCCCCCTTACAAGCAAATGTGATTCTAGCAACCAAATAGTTTTGCTGTTTTCTCCATTCTTTCTGCGATTTTTACTCCAAATGGACAACGTACTTCACAAGCATGACAAGCAATACATTCAGATGCTTTATGTTCAAGAAGTTCATAATGTGATTGTACTGTTGCAGGCACCTCAGGTTGCATTGTCGCCAAATCATAGAATTTGTTAATCATTGCAATATCTAAATTCGCCACACAAGGCTTGCAATGTCCACAGTATGTACATTCTCCTTTGTATGAATGGAACGGAGCATTGGCGATTACTGATGCATAGTCTTTTTCCTGCTCTGTAGCTGTTTCATATGCCAAAGCATCATCTACCTGTTCTTTTGTGTCATAGCCGCACATAATAGATGCTGTTGCAGGTCTGGTTAATGCATAATGAATACACTGAACAGGTGTTAAACTTACTCCAAAAGGAGAACGTTTTTCGTCAAATAGTCTACCGCCTGCGTAACCTTTCATAACTGTGATTCCAACATTATTCTGTTCACATATTTTGTATAACTTTGCACGCTCAGGGTCAATTCCTTTAAGGTTGTTATCAAATTTTTCTGCAAACATTGTGTCAATATCTTCGCTTGCAGGTAACATGTCAAATGCCGGATTTATACTAAATAAAATCATCTCAACATACCCTGACTGTGCTGCTTTTATGGCAACTTTTGGGTTATGGGAACTCATGCCAATGTGATGTATTATGTTCTTTTCTTTTAACTCCATTACATAATCCATATAATCTGAATGCTGAATCTGTTCCCATTCTTCTTCTGAATCTATGTAATGTATCATGCCAATATCAATATAATCTGTTTGAAGTCTTTTAAGTAAATCTTCAAAAGCCGGCCAAACATATTTCATGTCTCTTGTTCTAAAATACTGTTCATCTTTCCAGGTAGAACCAATATGTCCCTGAATAAACCAGTCACTTCTATTATCCTTGATACCTTTTCCAATAGTGTCTCTTGATTTTGGATCTGCCATCCAGCAGTCAAGAATATTAATTCCTTTAGAAGATGCATATTTAATTAATTCGATTCCCTCTTCTTCTGGGTGTCGTTCTAACCATTCACCACCAAACCCGATTTCACTTACGTCAAGTCCTGTCTTTCCTAACTTACGTGTTTTCATTTTATCATTCTCACTTTCATATAAATTGAAATTTGTCTTCACGTTAATATGTAATACTTAATCCTATAGTTAATTTACATTAGAAAGAATTAATCGTCAACTTTGTTTGGAGACTGTGTTAGTTGCGTAATTTATATTGTGCAGTGATAATCTTGTTTTGTATGTGAGATTTTCTTTTCATTTCCATCTCCTCCAAATTCACTGCAAAACCACTTTATATAATTTTCTAACATGCCACACGTTTTTTGTTCTCTGGCATATTTAACTTCATCATAATTCTGACTAACATCTTCTGCCGAATTCTTTATTTGTTCCATTCCGGCACAATCTAATTGATAATCCATCATAGAATGCACAGTCATCGCAAAAGAAGTAGCTGCCATATCCACATCTTTTGTTTTAATTTTTCCATGTTCCTGAAGTGGTTTGTTAGTTTCTGTCAATGGACTTATGCTTATTATTCAATACATCTTCTGTTCTATATTTATTATTATGGAGAAATACATCCCTTTGACCTATTTTTTGTCAAAAGGGATGTATTATGAGGAATCATCTTAGTTTTGTTAATTTCATACTTGGGAAAATACATCCCTTTTGCTTGTTTTTTGCTAAAAGGGGTGTACTTTTGGGGAA
>NZ_QUDZ01000006.1:0-244186 GCF_003477765.1 Eubacterium sp. AF34-35BH | reverse complement strand
TGGTGAAGTTACGTCTGCTGATGATGCATCTGGTGAAGTTACGTCTGCTGATGTTACGTCTGCTTTTGTAGTTACTGTATCTTTTGTTCCATTAACATTCTTAATTACAACTGTTCCTTCTCCATTAGAGTATGTAATTACAACTGTGTTGTATTCTTTTGTTAATGATGTTAAATATACTATAACTCCAGCTCCCTGGATTGCTGTTAAAGCTTTCTCATCATTACCATTTACAGTAACCTTTGAAATTGCTGCTGGTACTGTTACATAAACACCTTTTTCACTAGCGAAACCTGGGTGCTGAATCTCTACAACACTTGTAATTCCTTTTGTCTTTGCTTCATCATAGAACCAAGTTGCTGCACCTCCAGTAATTTCTTTTAACTGTTCTGCTGGTGCTTCTACTCCCGTTGTTTCTGCTCCTACATAATTAGGAGTTACTGTAATTCCTGCAACTACCATTGCTAATGCGCTAACGATAGCTACGGCTTTTTTAAGCTGTTTTTTCATCTCTATTTCTCCTTTCATTGTAAAAAAACATACCCGATTGAATCATCCTATAATATTTTCATTCAATCTTCTGTTGCCAATTTTTGGCTCCACTTAAGTATACCATTTTTTTTTTAAGTGTCAATTTTATATAAAACAATTTTTCCCCTTGTAACGGCTCCTGGCGATTTTTTGTGTATTATGTATATTTTTTGTTATTATTTTTACGCAAATTGCACTATTCACTGTATATTTTTTATATTCTTTGTATAAAAAAAGTTTTTTTTATTAATTTTTATTACATAACAAAACTAAAAGTCACTCACTATATTGCAAATAGCACAAAAAAATCAAACTGACAATACATCGAGTTTTCTTCCTCGGACAAATATATTTCAGTTTGATTTTTTATTTTAGTAAAATAAGTATTTATTTTTTAATTCTAACTTTCTTTGGCTTGGACCATTTAGCTGCGCCTACAGCTTTTACTCTTACATACAATACCTTTTTCTTTTTAACTTTTGAGCTTGTTATTGAAACTTTTGTTTTCTTCACTGTTTTCTTAACAAGAACTTTTTTAAAATTCTTTGTTGCAGAAATCTGTACTGTATATTTCTTTGCTCCCTTAACCTTTTTGAAACTTATACTAATCTTTTTAGAATTATTCTTTTTACTTGTAGTTATAAGCTTTGTCTTAGCAAGTTTGCTTGTGTTCTTTGATGTTGTTGGCTTAGCTGTTGTTGTAGGCTTTTTACATGTTGTTGATGGTTCAGTTGTTGTTTTCTGAGTATTCTTAACTTCAATTTCAACCTTCTTACCTACATAAGTTTTGTCGTTTTTTGCAGTGTAGCCTTCAATTGCATAACTATATGTTTTGCCTTCTTTTATATCTGAATCTACATAAGATGTATCTTTCACATCAGCGATTTTTGTCCATTCTTCTGTAGAAGTTGTTCTTCTGTAAACATTGTAGCCATTTACTTCTTCTGACTTATTCCATGACAATGTTACATTTTTGCCGTTTGCTTTGCCTACAAAAGCTTTTACCTTTGCCGGGATTATAGTCATTTTTACATTCTTTGTATTATTAAAGTTACCAAATCCTGTAAGGATAGCTGTTCCTTCACCTACTTCAACATTATTTTGATATGTTACTGTGTAGTCTACTCCTTCAGTTAATAGGCAATTATAGTTTAGTTCATTGTTAATTAATCTTACAGAATAATTCTTAGCCTCTATTGGCTTTCCTGTATATTCATAAGTCCCTAAAATATTATAAGAAACACACGCATAAATGGCTCTTGGTATTATTCTATATGACATTTCCGCTGTTCCTTTGAAGCCATTTTTCTTAATACCCTTAATTGTGTATGTAGCGTAACCTACATTGACGTCATTTCTAAATGAGATTGTATAATCAACATCTTTTGTTAATTTCTTATTATCATAGTATACATCAATTGTTGGTATTGTTTCTCCACCTGTATAGCTATTAGAGTATCTTAAGCTTAAATTACAGTAAATCTTTGTTATGTCCTTGTATGTGTTTTTGTCTAATTTAGTTTTTCCACATGTACTACATTCAAAGTCATCACCTTCAGGTACTTCTTCTTTCCATGTATGTTCCAAACCTCCATCTGCACACTGTTCCCAGACAGGTGTCAGTTCAATGTCTTCTTTTACAACTACGCGTGATTCTTTGTCATAAGTTGTTGTTCCATCAGTCCAGCCTACAAAAATTCTATTAGCTGAATCTGATTTTGGATAGTCCATGTAAACAGTGTCGCCATCTAAAACTTCTGTTGTTTCAATTCCTTTTTCATCCTCGAATGTTACTGTATGACTTTGCTTATCTGTAAAGTTTACAGTAGCATAGTTCATTCTTGTAAGGTTACCATTTGCATCCTTTGCCCATACTGTAACGACGTTCTTTGAATCTTTATTAGTTAATAATTCTGCAGGAATTGTTATTACTACTTCATTGTTCTCAGATTTTACATTATCAATGTATTTTCCGTTAATGTAGTAGTTAAATGAAGTATCAGCCTTGTTATCTGACTTAAAATTCAATGTAACCTTATCAGTATTGGTGCTTACATGAAATGCGTTGTCGCTGTTTGTTACAACTTTGCTTGTTTCATTAATATCACTTCCAGAGTCATTTGCTCCCGAAGTGTTAGTAACTCCGCTTCCATAGTTGCTATTTGTGCCATTATTTTCCGTCATTGAAACAGTTATATCCTTGCTTACAGGTGCACCAAATGATTTCATTGCTGAGGCGTCTGTTCCAAACTGTTCATTAATCCATGTAAGTCTCTTCTTCATCCACTGTTTTAAAGTTGCAAAATCTCCTTCAAAACCTTTTGAATAGAACCACATACTTTCATTATGTGTAGCTGATGTTTTTAATGTGTCATGCCAGCCGTCAAGTAAGCCTCCATCAGCATAAATATTATTTAAGAAATCTCTATTTTTCATGTAAAGTTCTCTTGCTTTTATAACAAAGTAAGGATCTTTTACATACTGTGAGAACCATGTTCTGTCCTTTGCAGTCCAACGTTCAATTCCCTGTGCTCCGAAAGGTGCAACAGAGCCTGAACTGAAATCATAATCCCAAATAGGGCCAAAAGTTAAACCACCATCTATTTCCTTTGTAACGTATGTACTTCTTCCGCCAAATTCATTTACCTGAATTTCAGAAGCAAACCAAAAAGCTACAAGAGAGTCGAAATCACATAACTGTGTATAAGATGTTTTTACACCGTCTATGTCAATACAACCGTCTGTGCTATATGTGGCATTTTCAAAATTCTGCATATATGTCTTAATGCTATTAAAGACAGTTTCGTTTGTTTTAATAAATTCCGGATTTTTAAACATAACACACTGTTTCTTATCTGTATAAAACAAGGATGCCTCATCAGCATTGTTGTCAATTTCCATTAAGAATCCACCGTTAGCGTTTGGAATTTCATAGTAGTCATCGATATTGTATGTAACGTCATTGTATGTAACTGTTTTAGTTGTCATCCAGTTAAGGTCTTCTTCCATTTGTGTTGAAAGTGCCTTTTCTTCCTTACTAGACAAATCATTTTTCTTGGCGATTTTTTCTGCAATTGTTCCTGCAGTGTCTTCCCAGTCATAAGTATCTGCTCTGTCTTTTGATATTCTTACCTGTTCACATAATTGGTAAGTTCCAAGGTTTTTTCCATTAAGAACCACCTCAACCCAAACAGTATCCATGGCTGTTACACCAAGTGTTTTACCTATCTTTGATGAAAGCGCATTTCTCATCTGAGTTTCATCTATATAATTGGCAAGTAATAACCAATGTTTATTTTTGCCCATTCCAAATAGGCTTGTTTTCTTATTTAATTTTAATTTATATGCTTTTTTGGGAAACCATCTCCATGTAGAATTTCCATGACCTTTTACTTCTGTAACCCCATCATATTCTACTTTTCCGTCTGTTCCATCTGTTCCTGCATCCTGAATTTTTAAATTAGCATCAATGTAGTCTTCCTTAGATGCAATTTCTGCATTGCCTTCTGTGTTAATGTATACAACAGGCAAACCACTTTTTGTCACATCGTAATCGTCTTTTGATGTATTTCCTGCCAAATTTTCTTTTGTGTCTTCAGTATTTTTTTCAGCTACTGTACTAACATCGGATCCACTCCTATTTTCAGCATAAGCAGTGTCGAAATTGACACTGCTCATACCTAAAATTAAAGTGCAAACTGTTGTACAAGAAATAATTTTCTTAACTATTTTTCTGTACATTATCTGCTCCTATTCTTATTTGTTTTTAATCTTAACAGGTTTTGACCATTTTCCATAAGATGTATTCTTACCAACTTTTCTAAATGCTCTTACTCTTGCATATAAAGTTTTCTTATTCTTAAACTTCTTAGAAGTTACTTTAATTGTTACCGCGTTCTTATTAGCTTTTACAACTTTCTTTGTACAAGTTACTAACGCTTTCTTGTTGTTATTAGCATTTTTCTTTGTTGTGTAAACTCTTACCTGATATCCATTAGCCTTATTAACCTTCTTAACCATTAATGAGATTTTCTTCTTAGAAACTCTCTTAGCTGATTTCTTAGCAACACTTGCCTTACCAAGTTTCTGTGTTGTAACTACAGTTGTTGGCTTCTGTGTTGTTGGTTTTTGTGTTGTAGTTGCCGGTGTAGTCGGCTTTTCTGTTGTTGTAGTAGGTTCTGTTGTTGCTGGTTCTGTTGTTGTATCAGTTGTAGTTTCAGGCTCTTTTACCATGTAGCCGTTTTCATCAAACTTGTACATCTTGCCCTTAATTTCTACTTCACCTGTTACATAATTTTCACCCCAGTAATATCTTGTACCCTTAACATTTCCATCTGAATCAAGTTCATCTTCAAAAGCACCTACTGTAAGCTTACCGTCTTTAGCAAATGTGTAAGTTCTCTTTGTATTCTTACCTCTTGTTGTGATAATCCACTGACCGCCTGATAACATACGACCCATTTCTTTACCGCTGTTCTGGAAGTAATAGAGATTTCCGTCAATTTCCTGCCACATTAATGCATAGCTACCACCTGCTGTGTAGTATCTTGTAATAGTAACATCTTTGCCTTTCTTATCCTTAACAACTTCTTCAACAAATGAGCCTCTTACAAACTTACCATTTTCATCAAAAGTGTATTCTTTTCCGTCAATTGTATTCTTGCCTGTAACTGCTACTCCGTCTTCTCCTACATAGTAGTTGTCATTGTCATTTGTTTTCCATCTGTTCTTATCAAGATTTCCATTTGCAAAGAACATTGGAAGACCATTGTCCTTATTAGTTGCAATACCTGTGTAACCGTCAACTTTTCTTGAGCCATCACACTTCTTACATATTAAATGTCCATCTCCCTGATATACATAATCATGGATTCCATTTACACATTCACCTTTTGACTTTGTATATGTGTCTAATAAATCTCCATCCTGATCATATACATCAACGGTAAATCCTGATGCATTTGCATCAACTGAGAAATAAATTCCGTCGTAGTCTGTGTTTCCAAATTTAGCGAAATCATAACCTCTTACATTTGTTGCAGGGTATGATTTTTCACCTGTTGAACCACATACATAATATACTGTTCCGTTTTCTGTGTCTCTTGTGCCTGCCTTTAATGGATTTGTTCTTGCATAAGCATGATCATGTCCTGAGAACATAAAATCAATACCTGCTTGGTCACATGCTTCTGAAATATACTTATGTACGTTTTCGCAGTCATGTGTTGTTTCATTTGTTCCATAAGGTGGTTGATGTGACACAACAACTTTCCATTTTGCATTGCTCTTTGCTGCATCTTCTACTAACCATTTTGCATCTTCAATTGTCTGATTCTTTGAAGCTGTGTATCCAATAACTGCAACGTATACATTTCCATAAGTTACTGAATAGTGATGTTCACTTTCAATATTGAACATATTCTTTGCAATTGTTGATTCAGGATCACCTGCTAATTCATGGTTACCTGTTACGTGAATCATATCAACACCCTTGAACACATCCCCATCAAAGGCTGTTAAAATATTATCCCAGTAATTGTACTTTGTAGGATCATCTACAAAGTCACCTGTCTGAACACCAAAATCATAGTGTTCTTTTGAAATCATATGTGTAATCTTAGAAATAATTGTTGTATCCTCTGCCTGTGTATCACCAACTAAGAAGAACTTAGTATCTTCATTCTTATAAGCAGTTGTAAATTCATATTCCTTAGACCATAAATCTCCGTCTCCAACTTTGTATACGTAAGTTGTATCAGCATCTAAATCATTAATTTCTGCTGAATTAGCATAGATAATTCTATTTGATTTTACATCTGAATATCCTGAAAGAGATGTAAGTTTGCACTTGCCTTCAACCTTCTTGAATGCAGCGTCTCCATCTTTTTCATAATCACTCTTCTTTGCGTATAAAACAACAGGTGTGTCTTCACTTACGCCCGGTTTTGAAACCCAAGTGATATTCTTCATAGATGTTGAATCTTTGACAGCATTAACCTTAACAAATGTTGGTGTACCATCTTCATTGCCGGCTGTAGCGTATGTCTGTGCCTTTGTAATAAATGAACGATGTCCATTGTCATCCTGAGCATAAACTGAAATTGCCTGTGCTTCCTGAAACTTAGATGTTGTAATATTTCCTCTTAAATCTGTCTTACCAAGAAGTTCACCATCCTCCTTATAAACAGATACACCTTTCACTCTCTTGCCTGTCTTGCTGTCTTTAACTGACATTGTAATGTCCATTCCTTCAATTAAGTCACTGAAAGAAATTGTGTAGTAATCTCCAATATCTGTATATTCTGTATCCTGAACGAATGTATATGTTTCTTCACCGTCACCTGCTGCAATCTTATATGTTGCGCTAGGAATTGAATATGAGAATTTGCTTCCGTCGCTTACATCTAATGGAATCTTTACAGATAATGTTGCAATCTTATTTGAGTCTTCGTTTGCTGTATCTGCATAAGTTGCAATCTGATTACTTGTTTCACTTGCTTTTTTCTTAGCATAGATTGTTACCTGATTGTATGCTTTGTTATATTCAGGTTCTTTTGCCTGTTCAAAGCCTTCAGCATAACTTACTGAATAATCAGAATAACCTTTTGCTAATTTAACTGTTGCTGTTAATTCATTAACTTTACTTGCATCACTTGCTGTAAAGTCGATGTTCGCCTCGTCACCAATATTTGCTTCTCCCTGTGAAGTAGCATTAATTGTAACTGTATTGTCATCTTTATTTTTCACTTCAAAAGTCTTTGTCTTTGACGCTTCGTTACCAAACTTATCTCTGACAGAGAATTTGATAGTATGCTTTCCGTTTGCAAGTTTCTGGTTATTTAATGAGATTTCATCCTTACTTACGTCAGTATGCATACTACCGCCATTTGTAAGATTAACACCATCTAACCATACGTTTGCTGTTGTAAAATCTACACCTGATGTGTATTTGTTTTGTAAGTCTGATGCTCTTGCTGTGAATGTTACATTGTTTGTGTCAAGCACTGCATCATCATTTAATTCAGTTCCGTTGGCTGAAATTGTATCAATACTTGGGTTGTCTATATCATCAGTATTCGCTCCATATACGAACTGGATGTTGTCAATATAGATTGCTCCCTTACGGTCGCTTGGCTGAATTTCATTTCCATCCTTGTCGTATTTACCCATACCTGTTCCGTTTACGAACATAAGTCTAATCATATTGTTTCCAAGGAATTTGTATGGTGCCTGATAATCCTTTAAACTGGCTTCTACATATTTCCAACCTGTCCAATCGAAACCACCAAGTTTATGTTCATCCAATTTTGCTTCTTCTGTAAAGTTCAAGTTAAGAACTGTTCCGTTAGCATCATATAGCTGAATTCTCAACCAGAAGTTTGGTATTCCTTCCGGTGCATATACATACATACCAATTCCTGTTGGTGTTCCAGGTATGTCTCCTGATGGATTTTCAAGACCTACGCATGCACCTTCTGTAACAGCTCCACACTGTGAGAAGTCATAGTTTAATTTAAGCGAATGATTACCAAATCTTACAGGCTCACCACTTGCAATATCAACAACTTCTGTAGACTCGTTACCACCTCTGCCGTAATTCATTGTCTTAAATCCGGCGTTTGGTTCTTTCTTGTCTGCTGCTGTTGAATACCAGTCTGCTGCAGGAATTACTGTTCCATCTTCCATTGTATGGTCTTCAAAGTCATATACAACTGTTGGCTGTAATCCTACAACAACATTAATTGTTGCCTGGATGTCGCTATCTTTGTACTTACATCTGATAGTTCCATATAAAGTATTTCCGTCTGATGATGTAAATTTATTATCCTTAAATGTACCAATTGATGAATCACTAGGCTGTTTGTTAGCATCTGTTACATTTTCAGTTGTCCAAATAAAATCACCATCTGCATAATTAACCTGTCTGTTGTTCCACTTAACAGTTAAACCTAAATCTGTTTCTTCTTCAAAACCAAGGTTTACTTCATCATTTACGAATGTAATGCTGTCCGGTTTTCTTACTTCAATTGTTGTGCTACCAACAACATTATCTCCTGACTTTAACTGTACTTCTACAGTTCCTTCTGTTCCATTAGAAACAAATTGACCTGTTGTTCCATCAATTTTACCAAAGCTATCATCTTTTAATACAAAAGTTGCTTCTTTAGGTAAATCTGCCTTTCCACCTGCACTGTCAACACCTGTTGCTTCAAACTGTACAGTTGAACCTGGTGTATATACTTCCTCTAAAGGTGAGATTGTTGCATGATCAAATTCACCATCTGCTTTTGCATCTGAATAAATGAATAATGATGAAGAAACCTTTCTTTCTGTTCCATCAGATGGGCTATTCTTTACTTCTAATGAATCTGTTCCTTCTGTTTTTGTTGCAAATGTAGCTGAACCACCACCATCTAAATATAATGCTTCAACACACCCCATAGCTTCCATTTGTTTTGCAGTTTCATAAAGTGACTGACCACATGACTTTGGTGCCTGTCTACCATCCGCTTCATATATGATAACTGAACCGTCTGCCTTAATACCTACTGCACATCTTGGCATTGCATAAGGATCCGCTGCTAATTCTTCTAAAGCTTTTCCATCTTTTACAAGAAAGAATGGTGAACCGATAGCTTCAACTACATCATCTAAAGGTTCATATGCTTCTCTACAATCAGCTGTTCCATCTTTCATTATTGCAAAGTATGGATGATCATTCTGAGTCTGAACAATATCTCCACCCATAACTAATGAACCCCATGGCTGACCTGTTCCCATATCAAAATAGTCACCATTAATTGCTGCTACGATTGTTTTTCCTGTTGCTTTTTCTGCTGCTTTCGCCTGATCTCGAACTGTCTGCATGCCCCATTTACCAGTCTTATCATAGTTCTTATAACCAGCCATCATTCCAACACTAGATGTTTTCAAATCAATTTCTGCCATATAGGCCTGAACCTGATTATTTCCATCCTTATCTACTGTTGTAATGTGTTTCTCTTTAATTCCAGGTGCTATACTATATTCCTTTACAGATGTTAGCACTCTGTCTTCCGGCACTTTAACACTTGCACCGTAAACAGTTATACTGCTCACTACCATTGCTGTTGCAAGCACCACAGATAAAAATTTCTTAACTGCTTTTTTTAACATGTGTTTTCCCTCCTCTTTGTTAAATGTTTTCATTTGTCATTTTCGTATTTTTAGCCCATTTTTATACATTTTTTGGCAAATGATACTTTACGATTATAGCATTGATTCCTATTAATTAATAGGGGCAATTTACGAAAAAAGAGGATAGCATTATGACTATCCTCTTAAAAATGTTTTTATTATTTTAAACTACTTTTTAATTTTAATCTTAACCGGCTTAGACCACTTCTTAGCTCCAACTGCCTTTACTCTAACATATAATTTCTTCTTGCCCTTTAACTTCTTGCTTGAAAGAGTTACTTTTGTTTTCTTAACAGTCTTCTTGTAAAGTACTTTTTTGAACTTCTTACTTGTTGAAACCTGAATGTCATATTTCTTAGCGCCTTTAACTTTCTTAAATGTTAATTTAACCTTCTTTGAGCTAAGTTTCTTTGAAACCTTCTTAGTAACCTTTGTACTCTTAAGAGAAGCTTTCTTTGTTGTTGGCTTAACTGTTGGCTTAACTGTTGGCTTAGCTGTTGTTGGCTTAGCTGTTGTTGGTTTAACTGTTGTTACCTTAGGTGTTGTTGTTTCATCTGAAGTTGATGTGTCTGGCGTTGATGCATCTGGCGTTGATACATCTGGTGTTGATGCATCTGGTGTTGATGCATCTGGTGTTGATACATCTGGTGTTGATACATCCGGTGTTGATACATCTGCTGATGATGCATCCGGTGATGTAACATCTGCTGATGATACGTCTGGCTGTGTAACGTCTGCTGATGATGCATCTGGTGTTGTTACACTTGGATTTGTTGTTGTACTTGGTATTGTTGTTGATGTTGTTGTATCTGAAGATTCAACCTGCTTTGTCTTACCAACAACGCTTATATCAGTAACTGATACATTGATGCTATCACCTGCTGCAATAGAGTCATCTTCTTTAATTCCTCTATCTCCATCCTTTTCAGTTGTTAACTGTCCTAATGCAATTATAAAATTCTGTTTTGAAGTTGCTGCTGTCCACTCAAACTCTGCTGAATAATCACATGTATATCCTTCTTCATCATTTCCTGTCCAAGTTGCTGTTGCAGAACTTGCTAAGAATTTATCTCCATTTGTATTTGTTGCAACTAAGAACTGTTTCTTAACATTTGATTTGATTGTAAACTTAACTGTATATACTTTTCCCTGTTCAAAGACAAGTGTTGTATGCGCCATTAATGAATACCAGTTTCCTCCGGCAACAACACTTCCTGTTGCTAGTGATGTTCCTGTTCCACATGGATTATCTGACCAATTGTCTGATTCATTGTTAAGAGTCCATTTAGTATTTTCATTTACTAAGTTTGTGCCATCTTCTACAATATCAAGTGGAACTACAACTGTTTTTGTAACTGCTTTTGATAATGAGCCATCTTTTACAGTCTTAACACTAATATTATGAGTACCGTCTGTAACTCCTGTTAACTGACCCTTTCCAGCTTTTACTTTCTCTGCTGCAAGTTTACCATCTACGTAAACATTGTATTCATAATCTTCCTGACCTTCACCTGCCACGATTTCATAATCTATAACACCGTATTTAGTTGATTCTGCTTTCAAATCTGCTGGTGCATCAATATCAACTGTTGTGGTATATGTAGGAGTATCCGTATTTGCTACGATTGCAATTTCATTGATAACATAGCCGTAATTAACTGCTCCTTCTGAAAGTGTTACTTTTACATATCTTACATTTTCCGCTTCATAATTTGATAATTTATCTAACTTAACAGCATTGCTATAAGCCGGTTGAACACCATCTGTTCCACAAATTAATGAATCTCCTGATGCAACCTCTTTATACTCTGCGCCATCATCTGATAACTCAATAGAATATTTCTTTGCATATGTTCTTGGATTAGTATATGCAATCATAAATCTGTCTAATTCAGCTGTCTTATATTCTCTTCCTAAATCAATAACAAAACTTTGTGGTGATGTTTTTCCAGTTCTAAATGCAACATCTTTTTCTTCTCCTGCTGTTAACAAACCATCAATCATATTAACTGCTGATTCAGCATATTCATCGCTATAATATGAACTTATATCTGTTATTGAAACATCTGCATTATTGTTCTTGTTTACAATATTTCTAGGTGATGTGTATAATTCAGAAGCATCTTTTACAGTAACTTCTTCACTATCAATTCCTTCTGATGTTGTTCCATTATATGAAGAAACAACTTTAAGTTTGTGAATTCCTGCTGAAACACCATCTATCCTATAGTCCTTTCCTGCTTCAACCTGATTACCTACAAGTACATTATCATCATATACCATATACTTATAATCTGCCTGATTTTCTCCTGCAGTTATGTTATATGTAATCTGATTGTAATCTTCTGATTTAACAGTAACACCTGCTGCATTTTCACAATGTGAAACCTCTACTGTTTTTGCGTCCCCATTTGTATCTAAAACTGCAATTTCTGTAATCTGGATTCCGTAATCTGCAGTCTTAGGATAATATGCTCTAACATATCTAACTGCACCAGTTGTACTAATATCATTAACCGTACAATTATCCTCGTCAAATGTCACATCTTCTCCTGCACTTGCAACAGTATTCCAAGTAGCATTATCCGATGAGAACTGAATTTCATAACCTCTTGTAATACATGTGTCATTAGCTGCAGCATCCTTATACTGTACTAATACCTGTTCAATAGTTGATGCATCATAATAATCACCTAAATCTATTACTGCATAACTTTCACCAGTATAGCCCCATCCTTTCTTACTTAATGCACAATGTGCATCTCCTGTTACATCTGCTTTTAACTTTCCATCATTTAAGTTTGCTTGAGCCCCTTCTGCACATTCTGGAAATAAGCTTGTAGTCTTACTTAATGCAAGGTTCTTTGTTGCATCTGCCACCATAGCCTTCTGCTCATCTGTTGCTGCAAAAACCGGTGAACTCATTGGCAAGCCAGCTACGACCATAGACAATGCACAAGTAATAGCTGTTGCTTTTTTTAGTCCTTTAAACTTTCTCATATAATCTTTCTCCTTTCGATTAACGTTTTTTCATCTCAAAGTTCCACTCTTTGATTGACTTATATTTTACCATATTTCCACCTTCCAAACAACAAAATGCACTAAAGAAAACACTTTTATTTCTCTTTTTTTATGCAACTTATACAAAGCAATATTTTGTTAATATAAACTAAAAAGAAGTCGTAGTCAACGCAACCACCACTTCTTTTTTAGTAATTTTACACAATAAAAATACTTTTATTCAATTTTTAATCCTTAAAATTTATATCAAAAAACATATTATTATCTTACCATTAGCTTAGGAGTTCTATCCACTCTATAAATCCCCCAGTTTTTTTCTGCTTCGTTTGGTCTGCTTCCGCCCTTCCATGGTTCATCAAAAGCTTCAAACATGTAAGCAATTATTTGTTCTTTGTCTGTCCAATCCCAAAACTCGTCATAATACCTTTTCTGGTTTTCTTCGTTTGCCTGACCTTCTTTCATTTGTTTAAAGTCAGCGCAGTCTGTTGCCCAGCCTACTTCTGAGAACAGCACAAATTTGTCCGGGTACATTTCCTTAATTTTTTTGTACCATGTTTTATTTACTTCCAAAGCTTCTTCAACTGTATTTCCATACCATAATGGATAAGAATGAACACTGATAATATCAAGATGCTTTGCAAGTTCTTCTAATTCAACCCACTCAAAAGCGCCTTCATTAAAAGTAACCGGTTTACCTGTTCCTTCTCTTAATCTGTCTGCAAACTTAATTAAACGTTCTACAGGCACATTGTTAGCACCCCATTTTGGTGTATTTTCGTTTCCAACTGAAACAGCGTTAATAACATCAGAGTAGTTATTAGCAATTTCAATTAATTTTTCAATGTTATTATCATTTCTTTTTGCTCTATTAACAAGTTCCGCATCTGTGTAAGTTTCTTTTAACCATGGACATCCCGGATTATTTACTTCTGAAATTAAATCCGGTCCTAACATTACCTTCATATCAAGACCTAAATCTCGAATTACCTGACATGTCATTTCAGCATAACTAATTGGATCATACATTCTAATGTATTTAAATCCCATTTCATCTAAAATTTTTAAATCCTCAACAATCTGGTCGTATGTTGGATATGTACAGGTTTTTGGACTTTGTCCTTCTCTATATCCTGAATAGCAAATTGCTCTGCCCCAATCAAACATTTATTTTCTCCTTTTATACTATTATTTACCCGTACTACAACTATTTTATCTGGTATTTTATAATTCCAACGTGGAAAAAATATTATAAGAAAGTGCTGTGAAGCCGTTGGTTCACAAAGGCAGCGAAGTCGGCTTTGTAGAACCGCTACGAGCGAAACGCAGCGGGAGCGTGCTTTCGATAATATTTTTCCATCGTTGGAATATATTCAACATCTAACCTAAAATTGCTGTAATTTGGCTCTTGTCACCAAGTTTGTCTACATCTTCTTTTGCAATTGTGTCTGTGTTTCCGTATAAATCACCGTCAATGTAGATTTCTTTTACTGTGTATTCTCCTGCTTCTAAACCAAATGGATTCTGGTATGTTACTGTAATGTTTGCACCTCTGAACATACATGTGGCACTTGCCATTCCGTTTGAGAACTGTTCAGCTAAAAGCTTTGGAGCAAGTTTCAAGGCACCAAGTTCACCTTTAATTCCGTACATTTCATTTAATACTGTAAGAAGTAACCAGCTTGCTGCACCTGTTAAGTAATGGTACATTCCCTGTCCTCTCTGATTTACATATTCAGGCACACCAGGATAAATGTTACTCTTGTGGTAATCTGCGCAATGCTTGTACAATGTGTTGATTACTTTGTAACCTTCTTTTGCAAAACCTCTGCTATATAATGCATTTGCATACATAACAGCCATGTGTGAGAATACTGCACCGTTTTCTTTGTGACCAAAAGCAAATCCAAATAATCTACCCATATCTGTTTTTACTTCCTTGAAATCAGTGTTAAGTCTGTAACCGCCAATTGCTTCATCGTAAAGATATTTGTCAGCAGCTTTTGCGATTTCTGCTACCTGTTCGTCTGTGGCAACACCTGACATTACTGTAAATACCTGACCTGTAAGCATCATTCTTACTCCACTTTCAAAGTCACCTTCTACAGCTTTTCCGCTGTTGTCATAGTAACCGTTAAACCATGAATTTCCTTCCTTGTCAGAAGTCCATTCTGTGTTTCTAATGTGGTCTGTAATCCAATTTGACATTTCTGTTAATTTATCGGCTAACCAGTCGCACTTAACTTCTGTTTTTTCTCCTGAAATAATGTGACCAACTTCATCACAGTATTTTTCAAGTAAAGCATTCTTTTCGCCAATGCTATCATAAATGCTGCTATCTGCTTCTAAGAGCACCAAAATTTCTTTTGCTATGCTTACTGTATCTTTTCCTGTTTTGTCACTGTAATCCTTAATATCCTGAGCAAGATTCTTCAAGTTACCGCCGTAAAGAGCTGTAAAAGCAACGCTTTCTCCACGCTCTTCTGCCATGTCAAGACCGTCGTTCCAGTCTGCTCCGCGAAGTCTTATATGATTATGCTCGCCAACATCGTAGAATGATGTTAAATGCTGAATAAGTAAATGTTCTAAAACAGTTCCTTCGTATGGAAGTGCGTCTTCTGTCATCTGCTTATTTCCTATTGTGTCATTCCAACGGTCGTCACGTTTTTCACCACGACAAATCTGTGCGTCTTTGAAATATGTATTGGCTTCTGTAAGGAATTCAATATCTCCTGTCTGCTGCATATATAATCTTGTTGTAAGATATGGCCAGGCACCATGGTCCATCCAAACTCTTACAATGTTGTTTCTGTCTGCTATGAACTCACCCTGTTTTGAACCGATGATAGTTGCATTTGTACCGTCAAATCTTACACCGCCAAAGTTGTCTATTAACATTTCTCTAACTTTTTCAGGTTCCATAATAAGAAGTGCAAGGCAATCCTGCCATAAATCTCTCCAGCCTCTACCACCTTTTCCGTAATCATGGTGCGGTAAAAATGAGCAACCGTAAATTCTTCTAAGCATTGGCTGGAAATTAACCCAGTGCATCCAGTTATCGAAATCTGAATCAGCAGAATTGTAACTTACGTTGATTTTTTCCTGCCAGAATTCTTTTGTTTCTTCTAAATATTTGTCAAAATGCTTCTTTATTAAATATTTCTTACTTAATTCTGTGATTTCTGCTTCTGATTCACCATAGCCTAAAGCTACAATATAAGTTCTTGTTTCGCCCGGCTCTAATGTACAGTCAGCAAATCTTATTGCAGCCACTGTTTCGTATCCATCTACTTCTTCGCCTGCCTTATATGGTAATGGCTGATTTTTTACAACGTAATATGGATTTTCGAAGTTTCCTCCACGCCCGATAAACTCTTCTGTTACAGGGCAAAAACTTACAGGTGAAACCATTTCTCCGTTAACTTCTTCTTTTGCTAATGCGCCATAGAAAATCTTGTTTTTGTTGTGTCCTCTTTCATCAAATGTAAGAGTTGGATAAATCATTATTCCGTTTTTTACTGTAAAAGTTCTATGAAGCAATGATGTTACGTGTCTGTGATCTCTGATGTTTGACGCCGAACGTGCATACATTGGTATTGCAACTGTTGATGTAATTGTCTGTGCCTTATCAGATGTATTTGTAATTTCAAACTTTGTAAGTTCTACTTTTTCTTCTGTTTCAGGTACAAAACTTGTCATTACAGCTTTTAAGCCCATTTCCTGTGACTGTCTTTCTACCTGATGCCACATAATACCTGCTGTAAGTTTTACGTCTTCCTTGTCATCCTCAAAAAGTTTTGCCTGCTGTTTGCTTGAACGGCCTGTTACAGACCAAGCTCCCTTTCCTTCAACATAAACCCAGAAGTTTCTTGAAGACTTGTTGTTGTGTAAGTTTTCGCTACTTACCGGTTCAAGTAAAAATGTGTTTTGGTCAAGCTTAATGTCGCCTCCTAAATCCGGTGTGATTGCACTCATCATACCTGCTTCGTTAGCAAGTGGGAAGTACATATAACTTGTTAAATCAGGATCATCTAATGTAAATGTTCCCTTTTTGTCCAAATACTTTAAATCGCTCATAAAATCTAATCCTTTCTCCTTTTTATTTTAAATTGATTTTGTTCAATAGTTTTCAAATAGTTGTTTGAAACTGCATTTTTGCAGGTTGTTGTCTTTACTCTGTATTTTGCAGATAGTTGTTTTAGTCTGCATCTTTGCAGATTGTCTTTTTTGCTTATTATTTTTAGGAAATTTTCTTTTTATATTTTATATTATATTTTTAGTTTTTGGAAAAACTATAATTGTTACATATTTATTTTATATACCTTTATTTGCTCTTAAATATAATTAGCAGGAACTTGTATTAGGTAATCTAAAAGATATAATTTCAATTCTTTTATTTACTTTCTTTTATAATCTTTCCAAAAATTAAAACGTTTCAAGCTTTTATAAAGAAAAAATGCTGTGAACCTTATAGAGTTTATATCTTTTTCAAATGTGTGTTGGATGAGAACCCTAAAGATTCTCATCCCCACCATTTGCTCTATAAAAATTTATAGCATTTAAAATGATTTATTCAAAGTAAACATTTATAGCATTAATCTTGCCATCACGAACAGCTTCTGCCATTTCGCCAACAATCTTACCTTCTGTTGCTACTGTTTCACCGTTGATTTCAACCTTTGAAACCTTAGCAGCATCAACGCCATAAGTGTTCTTTCCTGTATTATTAATGTATGTTACGTCACATGTTGAAAGAAGTCTGAATGTAACTTTTCCTTCATCAAATAACCAGTTTGCAAGCTTTGGATCAAAGTTAAGTGCAAGCTTACCGTCTTCATAAGTAAATACTTTGCCACCCATCATCATCTGAATCCACATAGAAATCATTTCTGTTGTTGAACCTGAAAGTCTTGCAACAAATCCTCTACCATGAACATCTTCATTTGGATTTACGCTTGATGCAATAAATGATGAATTTTCAAGTGTACTTCTACCATACATATTTGGATCTAAGAATGGAATAAGTGCCCCCTTAATTGTTTCATAATATTCATCATATAAACCTGCTTTAATCATAGCTAAGAGATATTTGTATTCCATATGTAAGAATACATTTTCTCTTTCCTGCCATCCTGGAGTAAACGCACGACAACGTCCATTTTCCATTGAACATTCTTCAATTGATGCTGAAGTCTTGTACATAGCAAGTTTCTCATCATAAAGACCCGTGTTCTTAACTTTGTTGTACATGTCTCTTGCTGTATCTACATCTTCGTAACCCATCATACGGGCTGGTCCTTCAAGGAAGTATGGTAAAGCAACTGCTTTAAATTCCTTAACCTTTGCCTTCTGAAGTCCGTAATGACTAATTACAGGTTCTCCATTTTCATCTACAACTGGTTCAAAATCAACTGCTTCATGTGTAATGTATGTTGGCACAAGTCCGTTACCCATTTCAACAGCCTTTGCAATACCTTTTTCAATCTTAGCTTCGAATGCCTTGAATACTTCTACAATGTGAGCTTTTGATACAACTGTTTCTTCACCGCTTAAGTAAAGTTTAATTGTTTCTCTGTAAGTTTCTCTGATTGTTGCAACCTTATCCCAATACTGGAAGTCATTAATTGTTCCGTTGTTGTATTCGTCAAGTGCTGCCTTAACATCATCTAAGTATTTTGCAATTTCAGCAGGCATTGTAACTTCACCTTCTCCATCAAAGTTGTTAATGATGAAGTTTACTAATCTCTTTAATTCAAATGTTTCAGGTGTACCTGAACCGAATAATCCAGGAAGACCGTTCATGGCATCATTCCAGCCCGGCTTTCCACCTTCCATTTCAACACCGATTCCGTCAATGTCAAGCTGAGCAAATTTGCTAAGTGCTAAAATAACCATCTTAACAGCTAAAGATGTTTCATAAATCTTTTCGTCTTTTGTCTTTAACCAGTTAGTTGCCCACTTGTTAAATCCCGGACGTGCAAGTTTTTCTTCATCTTCAACTTCCATGCCGTACTGACGTACGTCACCTTTTTTATTAATAACATACTTTTCATCTCTTGGTACAACGTATGCAACGCTGTCATAGAACTTGTATGTTTTGTCTTCGAATAATAATTCGTTAATCTTATCAGGGAATACACTTAAGTAGTTATCTACTAAATCCATGTTGTAATCCCAGTGATCGCTCCAGTAACCTTCACCAAATCCGGCTTCAATGTTCTGGTCACAATCATTTAAGATTTCTGCAATGAAATCACCATCATCAATTTTTACTTTTAAACCAAGTTTTGCAATTGTGTTTGAAATCTGACCAGGTGTAAACTTACCTGCAACAATTTTTTCAATGGCTGTTGCATCTCCGTCAATGTTTTCTTTTACATAAGCATTAACTTCGTCTTCTTTTCCTTCAATTACGTTAAATAAACTTGGACGTACTTCTAATGGGTTGTAACCATCAGCCTGTACTAAACTGAAGAAAGTTTTAACGTTGAATTCTCCAACATCTTTATTGAAGAATACATCATTTCTTCTATTCTGAGAAACATCTCTGAAGTTTCCGTTACCCTGTGAATAATATTCAGCAGCAATAGAGAAGAAGTTGTAATCTCTTTCCGGATCTCCATGTTTTCTACTAAATAAATGAATTATAGACTTATTACCATCTTTGTTAAGAACATATGGATAACCACCTCTTAAGAAGTTATCTAAGTAACACTGTTCAATGTACTGGTCAAATTTTCCGGCAGATGTATGTGTCTTAATGTCAGATGTGAAGCTATCTGCTAATTCTTCTGCTTCTACAAACTTGTCTGCAATATAGCCAGGCTTTGTAAATGTAGAAACCTTTGAATTAATCTGTTCTTCTGAACCTGCAAATCCCATCATTGTATCAAATGTGATTGCTTCGTTTGCAGCTACTGTTTCATGGAATGCTGTAAATCCGCAAGGAACTTTGTTTGCGAAACACTGTTCTTTTGCTTTTACGTTATCAATTCCACCTTCGATAAATCTTACAGGTGTCATTAATGAAAGATCATATCCGAATACTGTATCCACATCGTAGATTACATCCTGTAATTCTCCACCTTTAATTGTAAGATAGTAGTAACCACCTTCAACATCTGAAACTTCTGCTGAATCCTTTGTTGATGCTCTAAGTGTGTAGTATGGAACCTTGTTATCAATGTTCTTAATGTATGCCCAACTCTTAAATAAGTTTGACATTTCCTTGAATTCACCATTTGAGATTCCGTATGTAATAATCTTTGGAAGTCCGTCAATAACTTCAATATCTTTTGCAGAATCAGAAATGTTTTTCACTGAAACCTGTCTAACTAATGCTCCAATACTTTCGTTTGGAAGAATGAAGTAATTAACCGTTACTTCAATACCGTATTTTTCATTTGTTTCAATAATCTTGAAACTATTTTTATTCATTCTAATCTGACGTTTTGCTTCTTTTTCATATTTGAAAAATGGTTCATAATATTCGCCGTCAATTTTTAAGAATGTTCTAAAACCCTTTACTGTTGTGTTTTCAAAAGCTGTATTAGCTGAATTAAATTCCATAATGGCATTGCCCTTGTTATCAATACCAAAACTGTTCATTCCCTGTCCTCTGTTTGTGTAGAACGTCCACATTGGAATACCCTTTACACCTGCAAGACCAGGTAAAAAGCTTGAAAAAGCTGGCAATCTGTCATAATCATCTATAACAAATGTCTTACCTTCAAGTCTATAATTCTCCATAATAATCTCCTTTTTATTTGCGTTTTCCGCATGAACTTCTGTAAACCATCTTTGGTGAAAGTTTTGTAACTGTACCGCTCCTGTCACCATCATCGTTTAATAATCTGAATAATTCATTTGCGCTTGCACTACCCATTTCTGTAATTGGGCTGTGTACTGTTGTAAGTGGAACGCCATAATAGCCACTAATTGTGCTGTCATCGTATCCTATTACGCTTACCTGTTCAGGAACCTTAATTCCCACATCCTGTAGCGCTTTTATGCAACCCCAAGCCATTTCGTCATTGGCACAAAACATTGCATCAGGAATCTTTATTCCACTTGATAGCATAGAGCGCATCTCGCTGTATGCCAGGCTCTCTTCGTAGTAACCTCTTAAAACAATGTCTTCATCAATTGGGAGATTATGCTTCTGCATCATTTCAACATATCCCTGATAACGATGCTTGTCATCTCCCGTATCATTTCCGTGCATGTAACCGACTCTCTTATGTCCTAATTTTAATAAGTAATCAATTGCCATTGATGCGCCCAATTTGTCATCAACTAAAACGCCTGAAATGTTCTTACCTTTGCTATCTCTGTCAATAAATACCATAGGGATATTTACTGTTGCAATTCTTTTTACATAATCACCTGTTAAGTCTTCATGGTAAATAATTGCGCCTGCAACACCTGATGCAATAATCATTCTGTATATTTCATCCGGTGAGTTGTCATTACTTATATAAATATTTAACATGTAATTATTTAATTTACACTGTAAATGAATTGCCTGTGTTAATACCTTATAGAAATCACCTTGTAAACTTGTTAAAAAGAGGCCTATTGTATTTTTTCTATTAGACTTTAATAACTTTGCATTCATATTTGGTATGTAATGAAGTTTTTCTACTGCATTTAATACTTTTTGTTTTGTCTCTTCACTAACGATATCTGCGTTATTAAACACATTTGAAACTGTTGATATTGCCACTCCCGCTTCTCTGGCAACGTCTTTTATTGTAACCATACAATAATCCTCCTAATCTACTTGGAAAGTTTAGCAACAAGGGAGGCTTAAAGCCTCCTTGTTACTTTATTTTTACTGATATACTCTTACATAATCAACGTACATCTTATCCTGATATACATCATTAACTCCGCCGTCCGGGTAAGTCTTTGTGCCTACTTTTGTCCAGTAGTTTGTTCCGATATTTCCACCAAGTGTTCCACCAATAGCACAGTTAATAATTAAGTAGAATGGCTTGTTAAATGGCCAAATACTGCTGTTAGCCCAAGCATTTCCTGTAGCCATATATCTTGATGGGTTATATGACCATGTTACCTTACCATCAATTGTAAATGTAACTTCCTTGGCATTCCAAATAATACCATATGTATGATATTCGCTTGTTGCTGTAGCTACTGTAGTATGCTTGTATTTGTTACCTGAACTTGTTGGCATACCATTGAATTTTGTATTATGAATTGACTGTGGAATAACTGTCTTTGATGCTTCACTCATTGTTTCTAAAACATCAATTTCACCACATTTTGGCCATGTACCATAATTACTATCATTACCTAACATCCAACATGCAGCCCATGTTCCCTGTCCTTTCGGTAACTTAGCTCTAAATTCAACCTTACCATATGTTAATGTATATAATCCTCTTGTCCAAAGTTTTGTTGAATAAATTGAATTATTTACAACTGTTTTTGTTCTAGGATTCCATTCGAACTGTGGCTTAATAATAAGATTTCCATCTTTAACTTCTGAATATTCCGGCTGATAATTCTGTCTTTCTTTGTTTCCAAAGCCAGGATTTTCCGGACCACCGTTACCAGTTGCGCCTTCTGTAGTCCATTTTGTTGAATCAATTGTTGTTCCACTAAATTCATCATTCCAAACCATCTTACGAACTTTGTCTGATACTACGTTTGAGAACTTTGAACATACATAAGTCTTACCTCTTACTTTTGCAATAGGTTTAATCTTGAAGTAATAAGTTGAACCTGCTGTTAAACCATTAACTGTTGTTCTTGTAACTTTTCCAACTGTTGTTACTTTAAATCCACTCTTTGAGTTTGTTGAATAGTAAATCTGGTAGCCTGTTGCACCGCTTACACCAGTCCACTCTAATGAAATACCATTAGTTGCTGTGTTCTTTGCGTAATCAATTGATGTTGCGCCAGGTGTAACCTTAACAGTTACTTTCTTCTTGCTCTTCTTTACTTTTACTGTAATTTTGCAAGTACCAGGCTTTTTAGCCTTGATTTTTCCTTTTTTTGAAACTGTAGCAATTTTCTTATTGCTTGATGTAAACTTAGCACCTTTTTGTTTAACTTTAATTTTGCTGCTGTTTCCTGCGATTAAAGTAACTGTCTTCTTAGACTTGATTGTTACTTTTGCCTGTGCTGTTGTTGGATTTCCTACATAAACTGTAGTAACAACCATAGCGATTGCTAATGCAACAGATGTGATTTTCTTTAACATCTTATTCATATTTTGCCCTCTACTTTCATCTGTTAGAACAGATGCTTTACGCACCTGTTCTAAAATGTTTTATTCACCTGTGATACCTGTATTTTCGATACCTTCGATGAACTGTCTCTGTACGCATGCGTACAATACTAACAATGGTGCAATTGCTATAAGTGTAGCTGCCATCTTGATGGCTTCGTTTAACTCACTTACGGCATTTGAAGTTGAACCGTTATCAAATAATGATAATCTTCCCGGTAATAACTCTAAAGCATCACCTGTCAGTATGTTAGTTGTATATGTTTCATTCCAGTTAAATACGAATGAGAATAAGAATACAACTAAGATTGTTGAAATTGATAATCTAATTGCTACATGATAGAAAACTTTTAATGAACCGGCACCATCGATCATTGCTGCTTCATCAAGTGACTTTGGTATCATGTTAAAGAAATTGTAGAATATCAATACCAACATTGTTGAGTATGTTCCCTGTCCTAATAATGCTAATAAGAACTGTGGAACAACTGTGTTAATTAATTTAAATCCTAAAATGCTTTCAACTGTACTGAACATCATAATTCTTGGTACTGTTAAAAGTGGTACCGGAAGAATGAATGCCATAATTAACATTACAAACCAGAAGTTTCTTCCTCTAAATGTGTATCTTGATAATGCGAAACCTGTTGTTGCTGATACAAATGTCTGAGCAATAGCAAGTAATGCTGAGTACCAAATTGAGTTTAAAATTGATGTTGGAATATCAAGTGTTCCAATAGCATTTTTAAAGTTATCTAATGTTGCGTGTTTTGCAATCCATGTAATTGATGGATCAATTAAGTCCTTTGTTGTCATAATTGATTTGGAAATCATTTCAAAGATTGGCTCTAAGAAAATGAATCCAATACAAATTAATACAAAGTAAATTGCAAATTTTGAAATAATGTTTACAGCTTTTAATCTCTTTAATTTGGCAAAGTTGATTTTCTTAACTGATGACAAATCAATCTTCTTTGCACTGTTATTTTTATTTGCCATATAACTTTGCCTCCTTTGCCTGATGTCTCTTCTGAGAATTTAATCTTCTCTTCTGCTGTTTTTCCAGCTTCTTTAATTTCTTTTCCTGCTTCTGTCTTGCCTTGATATCTTTTGGTTTCTTATCTCTAAATAGTAAGAACACAAATCCAACAAGTAAGAGTACCACTAACGCGTATATCCATGCGTAAGTTGCGGCATATCCAAGACCTGAACCTGTTTCACCTGTCTTTTCCTGAATTAACTCATATAATGGGTTAATTGAGCTGAACATACCAAGCTGTATTACTGTGAAGACTGTAATAATAAGTCCAATCTGTTTTAACATTGGAATTGTTATCTTCCACATAATCTGCCAAGCATTGGCTGAGTCAATCTTTGCTGCTTCGTAAACACTTGGGTTGATTTTCTGTAAACCATTGATAAATAATACAATTGGAATACCTGTAAACCAAAGTATAATTGATAACTGATCAAATACACCTGCTAGGGCATTTCCAAGTGCCGGTGAATAACTGTCTATAATCTGCATAATAAATATATTTAAATATGCATTGGTTGTTTCTGGCGCCGCGGCTGATGTAGCAGCCTGAGCTGCGGCCTGTCCTGCGGCCCCCTGCACTTCCATAATCTGTGTCATAACCGGACCAGACATGATAATAACAGGTAAGAAATAAATTGTTCTTAAAACACCCTTACCTACTTTAATCTTATTTAAAAGGTAAGCGATAATAAATGATAATACTACTACAATAAATGTGTAAGGTATAATCATCTGTAAATACTTAATTAACGCAGGTGTAAATTCACTGTTTCCAATGAACGCCTTAACGTAGTTTCCTACGCCTGTCCATTCAATTTCATATCCTCTGATTGTTCTCTTTACATTTGTAAAACTTAAATAAATAGTAAATACAAATGGAAACAATGTAAATAATGCAAAACCTACAATCCAAGGAGCCATGAACATATAACCTGTTCTGTCCTGTCTCTGCTGGTATGTACGCATTTTCTTAGCCTTTTTTGGCTTGTCTTTTTTCGGAGTTGTCTTTACTTCTGTTGTCTTCTTTTCTTCAGCCATTATTTAACACCTCCTTCAATTACTTCTGCACTCTGTGCAGCTACTTCTGTATTTCCTACAGTAACTTTATCCTTTGTATAGTTAATTACTATACTCTTTGTATCTCCGTCTTTCTTGTATGTATTAACGATAACACCGTCACTTACTACCTTACGGCCTGACCACTTATATCCAACAACCTTAGATAATGGTGTGTTGACTTTGTTGTAAATATCTTTTACAAGTTGCTCATACTGTTCAAACTCTGTTGAATAGTAGTCTGATGAAGTTGTTGATGCTAAAAGATATGATGGTTCCTGTGTTAATACAAATGAAGGACAAATATTGTAGTCAATCATTCTTAACTGGTCTGTTGTTGAGTAGAATGAAAAGTTTGCATATGGTGCATATACTTCCATTGTACCGTTAAGTACCATCTGTAAAAATGGAACTGTATCTGTTTCGTATACATACTGTGATGTTCCTACAGGTGACTGTAAGTATCTGTCTGTGTATTTCCATAAGTATTTGTTTGGTGCTACTAAGTTAAGTGTTGTACCATTCTTCTTCATTTTCTGTAATGAATTCTGATATAACTTAATTGCATCGCTTACTGTTGTTTCTACACCATCACTACTGTATGTACTAACTAATACATTTGATGCTCCGTCAATTGTAAATGACTTGCTGTCTTCTCCTAAGTCTTCATATAAGTCATCCATCCACTGTGCTGTCTTCTTAGGAAGTGCATAACCAAATTCTGTTACAGGAGCATTCTTTGGTAAAATATCTGTTTTATCAACCTGAAGGTATTTTGTATTTAAGTGCTTAGCAGCGTTGCTGTAGTAACTTACCATATCTTCATTAATTGTTGTAAACTCTCTTGAGAATGAAATATCAACATTCTTCTTAGCAAAATCAGATATTAATGAAGTAAACTTACTTTCACTTCCTACGGCACTTGAAAAACTTGTGCTGTTTGGCTTTGATAATGTTTCTCCACCGCTTTGCCATCCGATTAAACCTGTATTAATATTTTCAACTCCATCTTTTGTTAACTTGCTTAAGATGTTTCTTACATCATCAGCAGTTGTTACTGTTACCTGCTGTGTTGAGAATACACCTTTCTTTGAATCTGACATTAAGAAGTCAACTCTAATTGGAATGTTTGAACCTTCTGTTGTTCTTTCTTTCAATGTTCCATTATCAATTAAATGCTGTCTGTATGCCTGAGCCATACCTGCGTAATCTGCTGATGGTGTTCCATCACTTCCATCGCCACTTAAGAACTGATATGTCATTGAAATATCAACCTTGTTTGGTGTATCCTGTGTCTTTCTGTAAGAATCACCCTTCTGGTTTGTTACCTGATAATATTCTGAATTGAACTTAAATGTTGGGTAAGCGTATGTATATCTTACTTCACCTTCTGCTGTTGTTGAAGGGACTGCATTTATGCTCATGTATTCATCACCCTTATCAGCGTAAGCAACAAATGCTGCCTGTGTTCCATCACCATGTGAAATACCGAATACCGGCATTGTTGGTTCCTGTACAGGAACAACGTCATCGCTTGTTGCATAATATGTTAAGTTTGTTGATGGATCTGTTCCATAAACCTTACCCTGATATTCACTGAACTTTGTATTGTTTGTTGCGAATCTTACTAAAGCTCCACTTCCGTCAGGTATTAATGCATAACCAGGTGTTAATTCTTTTCCCTGTAACTTAACCCAGTCAGCTTCTTCTTCATCATATGCTAATGTAGCACCACCACTTGTTCCTAAGAACGGTGTAATGATTACGTTAGCGATTTTCTTGATGCCTGAACCTGTAAGTTCTTTATATGGTATATCGTATTTGATATTTCCATCATCACCGAATGTAATATATACATTCATGCCTAAATCATCATCACCAAGTTTGAATACACATTCTAATTTGTATTCTCCCTTTTCTTTATCAACTTCGCTAAGTCCTGATTTTCCATCATTCTCACTAGCTGCTGCTGATGAAACTCTTGTAATCTTCATACTCTTACCTGAACCTGTATAATACTCAACTGTAACAATTGAGTTTGCAAATGCTGCATACTGGTCATTAGTAAATGATGAATCCTTTGGTGTGTTGGCAAGTTCTTTAACCTGCGCAACTGTCATTCCCTTTTCCTCAGCGTAATCTTTGATTTCTGAAGGATCTTTATCTTCTTTTGCACTTGTTACAACATCTAAAGCTTCTTCAATTTCTTTAGGAAGTGCAACATCTACACCTGTTTTCCAAACATATTTTGTCTTTGTGTTTCTAACTAAGATAATATCGCGGTCATCTCTGAAATAATATTCATAATTACCTTTCTTACAAAGTAACTGATATGCGTTTGTTACTTTCATATTAGATGTTACCTTGTCAGGTGCAGGTCTTGTATCTCTATTGGTATTCAAGAACGCAGCTGCTACTGCAGCGCTAAGTGAAAGGACGCATAAGAGACATACCACAAGTGCTGTAATTTTAATCTTTTTATGTTTAGCTGCCTGTAACATTTCTTATAATCTCCTTTCCTACTGTTACTAAGAAATCTTTTAACTGTTCCCACATGATAATAACTACTAAAACAACGATTGCTGCAATAAGCATGAATACTACTGTGATTATCAAACTTACTACTGTATGTTTAAAGTCATAATCATGAACTGTTGAAAGACCTTCAAATATAAGAGCAATACTCCAACATACACCAATTATCATAATAACTGTTAAGATAAATGATTCGTTGTATGTTAATACGTATGACATAATAACTGTTGCTACCATTGATATCATTGCAGGTATTAATCCGTATGCAGGTATTAAGTAAACCTGTCTAAATGTACCATCACCATCTGTAATTGATGTTACAAGATAGTTACAAATAATAAATAAAATTAATATTGCAAAGAAACCTACGATAACCGCTCCCATATCCATGTCTTCTACTTTTGAATACTGGTAAATAAATCCTTTACCTGTCTGGTATAACATGTATACTCCGAAGAAAACAATGTATAAGATCGTTGCAGCTATCACTGAACCGTTCTTGTTTACTCTAATATCATAGTATCTGTCAATTGGATGTTTTGTTATCTTGAACGCATAACCTAATTCACCAATAACAGGTGTATTCTTAAGTTTTTGTCCAAGAGCTCTTTTCTTTTTCTTAAGTACATGATTCTTATCAATGAATCCGATAGCAATCTTAATTGCAATAAGAATAACTAAAACAATTAAAACTGTTCCTAACCACTTCTGGATTGATTTATTTCTTACTTCCCAGAATGCGTTTGAATAACCGTCTCTGTTTCCGGCAATTTCAAAATGTTCCATTGCTTTGTCATAAACTTCATCATTGTAGTAAGCTTTTGCTACACCGTTATGAGCAAGAACTGACATCTGGTTAAGTCTTAATACATAATTCCAATCTGTAAGGGCTTCTTTATAATCACCATTTTCATATTCTTTTAAAGCCTTGAAAATAGTCGTTGCATATTCTGTTGGTGTAAATGACTGTAAGTATCCTTTTTCACCATCAGCTGTCCAGATGTTTCCACTGTTATCTACAGCAATTGTTGTAAGTGATGTAAATAAACCTGAAATATCTTTGTCTGCTGCTTCTGCACCTAACTGAAAGATTACTTCACCCTGACTTGTATATACCCAAATCATACCATGTGAATCACTTGCGTAAATAATACCGTCTTTGTTTGCAGTAACATCTGTTAATGCTGAAGAAGTCTTAACATTTCCAAGCATATTAGTACCATTTGTACTATGCTTCTTAAGTAAGTCATTTCCTATACCCATACATGTTGAATATGCTGCACCATTTGTATCTACAAAAACATTAGAGAATGTAGATGGAAGAGTATTTAATAGCTCTGATTTTTTCTCCTGTTCTTTTGTATAAATTAATTTTAAGAACATCTGCTGTGGTGTTAATTTTGACTTATTTGATGTGAAGTATCCTAAGAACTTACCTGTGTTTGCCAACTGAATTACACCTGCGTAAACACCTTCTGAAACGATGTAGATGTTGTTACCGCTATCTACTGCAACCTTACTTGGTTCGTAGTTTGTATCAGCAAAAATAGCTGCTGTTGGTTTTAAATAACTTCTTACGAATTTAAAATCCTTTGTGAATTTGAATACCGCTTTCTGTCCTACGTCAGCAACATATAATTCACCGGCATTTGTTCTAAATACACCCTTAGGACTTTTGAATCCAGGGAATCTTTTATCGTTAACTGTTTTACCATTTAGGATTCTTACGATTTTCTCAGTGTTTAAATCGTAAATAACAATTCTCTGATTTCCTGTATCTGCTATGTAAGCAATGTTGTTATCATCAATTACCATATCTTCAGGATCTGATAATTCTAAGTTTGTTATAGTTCTGTCAGGCAAATATGCATCCTGTGTTCTAACCAATTCTCCCTGATCATCTTCTGTATATGAGTAACTGGTTGCCTGTGATGCTGCCACTGGTAACACTGACATTACCACAAATACCAAGGCTAGAAACAGAACTAAACTTTTTTTCATAATTTTTTTCATTTCTGCCTCCTTACTTGATACCTGAACTTGCCATTGTGTTCATAACCTTAGACTGCATACAAATGAATATAATCAAGTTTGGCAAGAATAAAATCAAACTTGATGCAGCTACCATACCGGCTGCCGCTACAGCATTGTTTACACCAATGGAGTTACAATAGTATGTTAATGTTCTTAATGCTTCGTTTGTAATATAGTTGTTTGATGTTTCCACGTTGTTCCATACCTGCTGGAATGTAAGAACCACAGATGTTGCAAGAGCCGGTTTTGTTAAAGGAATAATTACCTTTCTTAATATAGTAATATCTCCTGCACCGTCTACTACCGCTGCTTCAATTAACGCATCTGGAATACCATCAACGAACTGTTTTACTAAGAATAAACTTACAGGCATTGCAACCAATGGTAAGATATGTGCAAACCATGTATTGTACACGCCTAAATTTACGATAATTAAGTATCTTGGAATAGCTACGGCTGTTGCTACGAACATAAGAGCCATCTGGTTTACTTCCCATAAAGCACCTTTGATTTTGAATTTCTTCTTTGAGAAAACGTAAGCTGCCATAATTGTAATGAGAATTCCAAGCACTACTGTTAATACTGCTACGATTAATGAATTTAAGAAATATCTGGACATTGGAATTCCTGTTGTTCCTGATAAGTTCAATAAATTCTTAAAGTTATCCAATGTTGGATTTTGTACAAACAATGTTGGTGGGAATTTAAATAATTCTCCCAAAGGTTTAAATGCATTATTTATCATAAATATTACCGGAAGGATCATAAATATTGATAAAGGACATGCAATTATATGAAACTTAATCTGACCACGAGAAAAACGTGATGGATTAATTCTGTTACCTTGAAAATTTGCCATTTATGTATCCTCCTTTCTAATATTCTTCTTTTTCTGTAAATAATGTGTTAGCTACTTTACTACATACCCATACCAATGCAAGAAGTGCAACTGATACTGCAGCTGCATAACCCATCTCGTATCGGACGAATGCATAGTCATCAATATGGTTGGCTATCAACTGACCTGAATAATCAGGTGTTGGGTTTGCACCTGCCAACGCTACACCTATCCAGCCCATGTTAAATGCGTTTACAATTGACATAACCGCACCGAATAACATCTGTGGTTTCATTGATGGGACTGTAATATAAATAATTTCCTGGGCTCTGTTTTTGATACCATCCACATAAGCTGCTTCGTATAATTCCTGGTCGATGTTCATAATACCTGATAACATGGATAAGAATCCAATACCCATTGATGACCATAATGATATGAATATCATAATCTGCATAAAGTAGTCAGATGATATTAACCACTGAATAGGCTGATTTATAAAGCCTAATTTCTGCAACCATGCATTAGCAAGGCCACTTTGGTCACCTGAGAAGATTGTTTTCCATATAACCTGAATCATAATCTGACCTGCCATAGATGGTGTGTACATTGCTAAAGCATATAGTGTTCTTGCTCTTGGAGTAACCTGAGCAAGAATCCATGCCATAATAAACGATAATACATAACCACCAATACCAACTACAATAGCATAAAGTACAGTGTTAGGTAAAACGTATTTCATGAAAACTTCATCACCTGTAAAAAGAGTAATGTAGTTTGTTAATCCCGCAAACTTCGGTGTATTTATAACATCAAAGTATGTAAATGATAAACCAATAGCTATAATTATTGGTAATAAGATAAATGTAAAGAATAACAATCCGTAAGGAAGCAAAAGTAAAAATGAATGAAATCCTTCAGTCTGGTAGAATTTTTTACCGACTTTTGACTTTGTGGCTGTTTTCTCTACTGCTGCAGCTGCACTACTCATTATTTGCTTACCTCCTCTTCCGGATTAGCTTTCGCTTTATCCTGATTTTCTTTTATCCAATCATATCCACGAAGTTTGAATTTCTTAACCATTTTTCCGTTCTCGTCGTAGTATCCAAGTTCCTGCATCTTACGTACGATTTCCTTGTTAATATCATTCTTAGCTTCATCAACAGCTACCTGACCGGCTGTTCCGTCGAATACCATTGTTGTCCAAATATTAGAAATTGTTCTTTCTAATAGGTACTGACCAGGTGTTCTTGTAACGTCTGTTACATAGTCAAGCTGTTCAGTAATAACCTTCTTATCAGCTTCATCCATTGGGTTATTCTGTAATGCCGCCTTGTTAGCTGATAACCAGAAGAATGTCTTACCATAAGATGAACGTAATGTATAAGTATATTCTGTCTGAACTTTTTTGCTTGTCCACCATTTTAAGAATTCCCAAGATTCATCTTTCTTATTTGAAGTCTTGAAAATTGCTCCACCTGTACCATTTGCAACGAATGTTCTGTCAATGCTACCATCTTCCTGTTCTGTTCCAAGATATGGAGCGATAGCCCATTTGCCCTGCAATTCTTTTGCTCCATTGTTAATCAATGTATAATCTTCCATTCCAATAATACCAATTGGATCAGTTGAATATCTAAATGAGTTAAAGAAGGTCTGTACTGATGTTTCAAGTGAATACTTTGTAAATAAGTTACCTAACAATGACAATCCCTTTACAGATTTCTTAGAATCAATACCTGTTGTAACAAGTCCGTTTTCGTCCTGAGTATATAATTCTCCACCATTCTGTAAAATCATTGGGGATGTCTGGTAGAACCACTTGTAACCTGTTGTACCTAATGCAATGTTATGGTAGAAGTTCATACCATATCTCTGTAATGTTGGTAAAATATCTATTAATTCATTCCATGTACTTGGAACTTTAAGTCCTAAGTTGTTAAAAATGTCGGTTCTGTAAACTATAGCGTTAAAGTCTGTTGTTTCAGGAATTGCATACATACCTTCATTGTATACGTATGATACAAAAGATCCTGTTGGGAATCTTCTTGCCACTGTCCAGAAATCATCGAACTTTGTTAAATCATATAAAGCACCACGACTTGACAAATCAAAAGGTACATAAGACATAAGTCCTAATGCTACGTCAGGTGTTTCTTTCGCTGCAATAGCCAATGTTAATTTTGCAACATCAGGCATTGTAGAAACTTTAACCTTAATGTCTTTTCCTGTTTTTTCTTTGTAATAAGGAACAAACTCTGTATCTACCATTTTCTGTAACAAATCTACATGAGTGATAGCTCTATTTACCCAAATAGTTAAAGTCTTGCTGTCCTGAGTTGCTCCTGTAGCATATTTATCAGATGTAAATGTATTTACCAATGTTCTAATTGATGTCCACATTGAGCTACCTGCTGATGGGTTTGGTTTTTCAATCTGACCTTTATCAGCAGTTACATAAATTCTATCTAAAGTAAATTCATTTGCTGTAACTTCTGTTGTGAAATTACTTAATGAAACTAAGATAGAGTTATTAGCTCCCGTTAAGTCAGCTGTGTGCAAAGCAATTTCATCAGGATATTTCTGCATATCTTTAATAAACTGTTCCGCTTCATCTAAATATGTAAGCACTGCACTTGAGTTTCCATTAGGTGAATAATCCTGAAGAATATATCTAATGTGCTGAATTACTGTCTTATATGCTTTTAAATATTCTGGAATTTCCGGTATATATTTTGTCATTTTCCAGTTACGTTCTGTATCAACATCACTACCTGTAATCTTTGTAATTTCCAATTCAAAATCAGTAATGTGCTGTTGAAGTAATAATGCATATCTGTAAGCTTCCATTACAGGCTGGTTTTCCTGCTTAATAGAAATTGTATGTTTACCTTCTGTTAAATAAATGCTATATGCATTACCATCTTTGTCTGATAATGTTTCATTAGCGTAACCTGATGAAACTGGTGCGAATGCGTAGTTATAAAGTTCGCTAAAAGGTACTTCTCCATCAATCTTAATTGTTTCGAAAGAATCAAATTCTTTCTTTCCATTATCGTAATGGAAAGTAAGATTATAGTTACCCGCTTTTTTTACATTAATAGTATATGTAACTTCAATACCTGCTGCATTCCACTGTAATGTATTCAATTTTTCTTTATCTATGTTGAATCTTGTAAGTGAAGATTTTGTTTCAGATCCATATACTGCATCAGATGAATTTTTCTTAGTATAGTATACTGCATCAACCTGTAATGCATCATCACTATCTTTTACTAATTCTGCGTTACTATGTTCTGATGCGTATTCCTTATATGACTTAGTGCTGTCTTTTCCTGCTTCTACCTGAAGCTTACCAACTGCTAAACCACCTGATGATACGTTTTCAATTGTAATCTTATTAACACCCTTCTTTAAATAGAACGAGAGGGGCAAACTTGAAACGTATGTATTGTTATATAAATATGTATTTGTCCATTCCTGAACTCTATTCTGACTTGGTGCGATTTCATCGCCATAGCTATCTAGTGGAAAACTCTTTTTCTTATCACTACCTACATATGTTTTTGTGTCTTCATCTGCCCATATGATTGGTAATGCAATAGTGTTCATTTCTGAATACTGCTGTTTTCCATTTACTGCAAGTTTTACAGTATAATCAGACAATGATTCGCCAATAGAAATGTAATCAAGGTTCAAGTAATATAAACCTTCTTTATCTACTTTGACTGTATATTCAGCCTTATCATTATAATTCAATTCAGTCATTGTTGAATCATAGTTTGTAACAGCCTTTGGTGTTGTGTCATCAGTGCTGTTTTTCTTCTTATTGTTATAGAACTTATTTGTATCAATTCCGTCTTTCAAACTAGCAACATGAGTTCCTTCACCAATTGTTGTGTTCTTCTTTATGAAATCGGTGTAGTAAACTTCTGCTTCTTCTCCATCGCTTAGATAAGCTGTAGAAAGTAAATTATATGCTTTTTCAAAAGTGTTACTATCTACATCTTTGATATGTGATGTTTCTGTTTTGAAAACAAATTGTGTTAAAACAAGTGCAGCAACAACGATACAAACTATAGCTATTATAATAGTAGTAATCTTCTTTTTCATTGTTGTCCTTTCCCTTTTTCACAAAAGCGGAACTACTTTAACGGCAGTTCCGCTCTTATGTTTATAATAATTAATTAGTAATTACTATTTAGCCTCAATATTATAGTATTTCTTTAAAGCATCTTTAAGCTGTGTCTGAGCTTTATCAATACGTTTGTTGATTGTTGAATTCCAATCTGAAAGTTTAGCCTTAACATTATCAGCCCAATCCTTATCTCCAGGCCATGCTCCAACTACCTGTTCATCACCATTATGATTCCATTCATATAATGTATCTTTCTTTTCTCCGTTTTCAGTAACTGACTTAGTCCAGCACTTTTCGCATGTATCGCCGTAGTCAACAACTGTGTTCTTGCCTTCTTTCCAGATCTTAAGAACTTCCTGGAATCCTGCTTTGTCTTTGTAAAGTTTATGAGCATCGATGCTGTTCCATAAATCCATCTGTTCATCATAAGCCTTGCCTGTTACAACTGGGAATGAATCTCCAGCTGCAAGTTTCATTTCTCCGTTTTCAGAGAACTTCTGAGCATTAATTGCTTTCTTTGCTACTGTTGAAGCTGTCCAGAATGATGCGAATGTGTAAGCTACATCTCTCTTCTGTGTTTCTGACTTGCTCCATTCTGTGTTTCCATCATCCTGTGCGTAGTTATGTATACACATTGGATCCATAACGATCTTAACGCTGTTTTCTGTATACTTAGTTGATGGGAATGGATAATAATCCCAATCAGCAGCCTTGATGTATGCATCGCTGTCCTTTGCTGATTCATCAGCACCTGCTGTTAAGAACCAAGGCTCTGTTGTGTTAACTAATGTTCTGTTGTTTGTGAAGTAGTACCATGTATAAGCCTGGCTTTCCTGAACGATTTCCTTAGTTAAGGCACCTGAACCTTCTGCAGAATCGATTGTGTGATCTGACCACTTAGGAATGTAACTTAATAATGATTTAACTTCTTCATTATTTAAATCAACTTTGTTTTCCTTAGTAATGTTTCTTGCAATTGCTTCTGTTCCGATGTTGATGATTGTTCCAGGAATTGCTTTAATTCCCCAGAATGTCTTATCATCAGCCTTTGTGACAAATCTTGTAAATTCATCAATTGTCCAATCTGGGTCTGGAATGCTAATGTTGTTATCTTCTGCTAAAGACTTGTTAACCCAAACACCCCAAGGGATTGTGTATGATGGAATACCAGCCTGGAATCCATAATAGTTTAACTTATCCATAAGAGATTTATTGTATGACTTATATGTTTCATCATCTTTGTAAACTGATAAGTCAGCAACTAAACCTTTCTTAACATCTGATGTAACATCTGTTGAAGCCCAAATATCAGGATACTTACCGTACTTAGCCTTGAAGTTTTCCATTTCTTCTTCCCAAGTTGCTGTATTGTACTGATCTGGGTCACCGCTCTTTGACCAAAGATTAATCTTAATGTTAGGATATGCTTCATGGAACTTCTGAGCCACTGCATATACCTGTGCAACGTTGCTTGCTGTAATGTTCTTTGCATCTGATAATTTCTTACCAGCTGTGCTGTCAGGGTTTCCGATATCTTCGTAATACTTTCCATCACCTGACCATACCATAATTGAAATGTCGCCCTTTGTATCAGCATTCAATCCTGTTGTAACTCCTAAATCTTTTGGACTATCAACACTTCCGTCCTTTCCATCTGAGCTACCTGAGCCACATCCTGTTAATAACATTGATGTTCCCATAACAACTGTTAGTGATAAAGCTAATGCTTTACGGCCTAATTTTTTCATTTTATTCTCCTCCTTATTGAAAAAATTTTTTCACCTACACTAGAATTCACATAGTGACTTCCTTAATAACGATTTTATCACAACAATATGTACAAATCAACAATAAAAAACGATTTTAGGTTCTTTTTTATTGTACTATTTTAACAACAGTTCTTTTCTGTTTACATAAAATGTTCACACTTTTGAAACTATAGTTGATTCATTTTTATTGTTAATTTATTAACAATTACCATATAATGGGCAGTTCAGGGAGTTTTGATACTTTTTGCTCATTTTTTTCTGTTTTACATAAAAGCTTAATTGCCTATATTTACTAGGATTGAAATGTTTTTTTAATTTATCTTATTTTTTGTTATTTTGACAATCTTTAATGTGAATTTTTTATGCAATATAAATACCTATTGCTCAAAAAAAGAAGATTTGCCATCCAAAAAGGGATTAAGCAAATCTTCTTTTTATATATTGTATTAAGTTAAGTTCTTAATTAGTTGTTTTCTCTTTTTCTAGCGAATACAACAATAACTGAAGCTGCTACTACGGCTGCTGCTGCACAAGCGATTGGTGTGAAGTCACCAGTTGCTACTGTGCTAGGAGCTGTGCTAACTGTACCAGTCTGACCTGACTGTGTACCCTGTCCGGCTGCTGCTGTTGTTGCTGTCTGTCCAGCTGCTGCTGTTGATTCAAGTGAGTATCCTGTACATGTAATTGTTGTACCCTTACCAGCTGCATCACCATTACCATCACTGATTGATTTAGCGCCACCTTCAGCATATGTATATAAATCTTTTTCATCTGCTCTATCACCAAAGTCTCCACCTAAACCAAAGTAGATAGATGTTGCATCACACTTAGCTGTGAATGTTTCGTTAATTGTAGTGTTCTGACCTTTCTTTAACTTAACCCACTTTGCAAATGCAATGTTTTCTTTTGTTGCAACCTTAACTACAATCCACTTATCCATGTCGCTTGACTTTAATGTACACTGTAATTTGTATTCCTGACCTTTCTTAATGTCAACCTTGCCGTTGCCCTTTTTTGAATCCTGGAATACCTGGCATCCCCAGACACCACCCCAACCGATTGTCTTCATCTTACATGTCCATGATGTATCTGAGTTCTGTGTAAACTTACCATCTGCTGCTTCGTACCATGTGTGTCCTGGCTTGCCATCGAATCCAATGTAATCTCCCCATGTAGATCCTGCGAATACACTAACACACATACCAACTGTAAGTGCAAGTGAAGCTACTACAGCTGTAAATCTCTTTAATGCTTTCATTTTATTTCCTCCTCTTAATAAAAACGCGAACTACTCGCTATTTAATGTTACTATAGCACGAACATGTACCCAATTCAACAAATAAAAATGTTTTTATTAGTGTTTCTATTACTTTTTACAATTTCTTTGGTAAAATACTGTATAATTTCACCAAACATCTCATTATAATTACCGTGTCAAAAATTCTTCCCGTATTTATGTTAGAATAAAGGCGGAGGGCAAACATAGTAATCTGCCGGTATATACATAATATAAGTATACAAGTGAAGTAATACTGACCTTTTAATCTTCGAATCTTTTTATTTATTAAATATTGTGGTAACATTATTTATTATGCAGAATCTACTACAATGCCGTTACTTTATGCATGAAACATATTTGTATACGGAAGTACCAGGTTGTACATATTTATAATAATATTTCTACAAAGGAGTTTTTATGATAAGACTAATTATTTTACTTGTTTTTTTAATTGTATATTTTATTGTCTCTTTACCTATTCAATTATTGGAATTAATTTTAGAAAGATTTAATATGAATGCCCGCAATAAAAGCAGCCTTGCTTTTGTCAACTTTGGCTTAAGAATAGTTCAGCTTATTTCAGGAGTCAAACTGGAGGTACATGGCTATGAAAATATTCCAAAAGACCAGGCAGTATTGTTCGTAGGTAATCATACAAGTTTCTACGATATTATTGTCACATACCCTTTAATGAAGCGACCTACAGGTTATATAGCAAAGAAGGAAATTAAGAAGGTTCCATTTTTAAGTTGGTGGATGTATTTTGTAAACTGCATCTTTTTAGACAGAAAAGATCCACGTGCCGGTTTAAAATCGGTACTTAATGCTGCTGACATGATTAGAAATGGTATATCAATTTTTCTTTTTCCTGAAGGCACACGTTCAAAAGACTGCAAACTTGGAGAATTTAAGGAAGGTAGTTTTAAGATTGCCACTAAGGCAAAATGCCCTGTTGTTCCTGTAGGGATTCAGGGAACATATAATATTTTCGAAAAGCAGCAGCCACGAATCAAGTCCTCGAAGGTTATTGTTACTTTTGGCAAACCTATCTATACTGACCAGTTAGACAGAGCAGGACAAAAGCAGCTTCCTTCTATTGTTAAGGAACAGGTTCGAATTTTATCAAATCAGTAATCAATTTACAAAACAGATTATTTTTTCATCATTCTTGTTTGATTCAGAGATAGTTTTAGGACAAAGAATATTGCTTGTGACATTCTACGCACCCAATGCGTGCCCTCCCGCAACTATTTTCTTTTTGCATCAGGGTGTATCCCTAGTGGAACGTTTATTTATGTTTATTCTTCGTTAATGTTGTCAATTAAGTGATAAAATGATAGAATATCACAAGATTAGTTTATATGGAGGTACAAAATGAATAACATTTCACCATTGTTAGCTCTAAGCGGACTATCAATTGCACTTATTGTAATCGTAGTAATTCTTTTGATTGCCGTTATAGCGCTATATTTTATTGGAAGAAAAGCAGAAAAGAAGCAGGCAGAGCAGCAGAAAACTATGCAGGAAAACTCACAGTTAATTAGTTTATACGTTCTAGATAAAAAGAAACTGAAGTTAAAAGATGCAGGACTTCCTAGTATTGTTTTAGAGCAGACACCTAAGTATGCAAGACGTGCTAAATTACCTATTGTAAAGGTTAAAGCCGGTCCTAGAGTTATGAATCTTATTGCTGATGCAAAGGTTTACGAAACAATTCTTCCTAAACAGGAAGTTAAAGCAAGAGTTAGCGGAATTTACATCACATCATTTAAAAGAATCCGCGGACCTGTTTATGAAGCTCCAAAGAAGAAGAAACGTTTTGGACGAAAGAATAAATAGAATAGTTTTAATGTAATAAGAAATTTTGAAGGTATTTCTCATTACATTAATAGAAATAAGCTACATCGAATTAATCTTTCAATGTAGCTTATTTTTTGTTTTAGGGAAGCTTTACGCTTCCCTATTATTTTAATCATATATTCTTTGCTTAATACATTATTACAATCGTATGCAAATTGCTTTTGGCATTTTACAATGGATATATTTTCTTTACATTTACATAATTTATTATGTTTTTGTATACTTATATTTTAGCTGATTACCGATTATACCAATTATATCCGGTTATTTTTAGCTACTTCTTAATAATTACCTTCTTAACAGAACTCCATGGTCCCTTTACCTTACCGTTTATTCCACGTACTCTTACATAGTACTTCTTCTTAGCCTTAAGCTTTTTAAACTTGTAAGATAATTTTGAAGTAGTAACTGTTTTTACAGATTTAGTGAATTTCTTGTTTAATGCACACTGAAATCTTTGTTTTCTTCATCATATGATGTGAAATCTAAATCTACCCTTGAGAAAGAGTTGTTAAACTTTTTCCGCTTTCACCTACTGTAGCAACTTTTGAATTGTCTACAGAATAAGTAACCTTCTTATCCAAAATATATGAAGGTTCAACTTCTTCGTAAAGTCCAAGTTTAGATATTTTACCTGTTACTGTCAATGTGTTTAAGTCACTTGAAACATTAACAAAATCTTCATTGCCGTCTTTGTTCTTAACTGAGATATTAGAATCCTGCGGCACTAATGATGTGTCAATAACCAAACCTTTGGTTGTGTACTTTTGATGAGCACTTACTTTATCGGTTCCAACAAATGAAATACTGGTAACGATTAAAGCTATCGCCATCAAATAGCTTAATACTTTTTTTCATAGTATATCCTCCTTAAATTTTTGCATACTCCTATATAATGTCATAAAAAAAATGATTTTGTATCAAATTTTAAAAGATAATGTGGAAATATTAGATTTTTGATTTAACATAAAATATATAGCAATAGAAACGTAAATGAGTATACAAAGTCAGGCTAAAAGGAAATAGAGTTAAATCGAGATAGGATCACGAAATAGAAAACGTAGATAGAGTGGGAAATAGAAATGAAAGTATACGCGAAAACAAATCAAAAAAGTTGAAATCTTCAAATGATACATAACTACATTCCCTGCTATCTATCCTCAAGATTTCAACTTTTCTTAACTGTGCATGGCACTAATATCAATTTCATTATCAGAAACTTTGTTTCCATCCACATGAATCTGATACTTGATTTTTAAATTCACATCATCGTCATCATCGCTAACCTCTATTTCCTTGGTAAGGACCTCAATTAACAAATCTCCCATAGGAGTGCTGTACAATGACTGCTTCTTCTGGTTCTCCTGAAAAATCAGTTTTCCATCTACCTGACCTTTTCTTGTAATTTCAACAATATCATTGTTAAACTTAATCATATTGCTTGTCTTTGTGTTTTCGTCATTTTCATATTCTTCATATAGTAGGTAATGTTTGTCTTTTTTTAAGTAATGCTTGCCTTTCGCAATTACTTCAACATTATCACCTGTATTTTCAACTATCTGTAATCCTGAAATTTTAATTACTACATTCTCATCCATATTACATTTCCTTAAACTTTAATCTCATTGCATGGAATTAATATTCTTCAATATTAATTCTGTTTGTTTCGTCAATTTCAAACGGCATAATTGAATTAGCAAATGTTCTGAACTTTTCAGCCGCATCACTTACATAAAATTCATAATGTGGCTTTGCATTATTTTCAGCACTTATACCATTTTCTTTTAACATTTTCTTTAAACTAATGGCTGTTTCATAGGCAGGGTTTACTAAATTAACCCCCTCACCCATTATTTTCCTGATTGTGCTTCTTAATAGTGGATAATGAGTACAGCCTAAAATCAAACTGTCTATATCTTTTTCCTTCATTTCATCAAGATATCGTCTTGTAATCTCATCAGTAACCGGATCATGTAACATTCCCTCTTCAACTAATGGTACAAAAAGGGGACATGCTTTTCCAAAAACTGTAACTTCCGAATCAATGCTATGAATGTACTGTGTATATAACTCACTATTAATTGTTCCTTCTGTTCCAATAATTCCGATTCGTTTATTAGTTGTATTCTCAACGGCACTCTTTGCTCCCGGCTTTACAACGCCTATTGCAGGAATATCCAATTCTTTCTCAATTGTATCTAATGCAAAAGCACTGGCTGTATTACAGGCAACAACAATTGCCTTAACCTTCTTTGTCTGTAAAAATCTAACAATTTGGCGGGAATATCTAATTATTGTTTCCTTTGACTTGCTTCCATAAGGAACTCTTGCTGTATCCCCAAAATAAACAAAACTTTCATTTGGAATCTGTCTTGCTATTTCTCTCGCAACAGTTAATCCTCCAACTCCGGAATCAAATATACCAACTGGTGCGTTATCAAATCTATCCATAAAAATACTTTCACCCTTCTTTTTTTCACGTCTTTTTATTTTACCTTTATTCAATAAATTATTCAATACTCTTATATAAATTGAGTTGATTTTTGAATATAAAAAAAATAATCGGCAACACTCTTTATGTAACATGATTATTAATTGGAAAGGAATTCTAAAAATGAAAAATAAATTTTTAAGTTCAAGTGACAATATGTCTAAACATTTAAAACATAATTACTTAAATTCAATAAAATCAAAATTTAAACGTAATAAGCTACTGCTTCCTTACATACTTTTATTTCTAGGGTTTATGTCATTTATTCTTTTTTACAAAATGGAATATTCAGCTGCAAGTACAGCTCTTGCTAAAAACACAATCAGATTTCATGTTAGGGCAAACAGTGATACCGTTATTGACCAGACTCTCAAATTAAAGGTAAAAGATGCAGTTGTTGACTATATTTACAGAGAAACCAAGGAACTTAATTCTCTTAAAGAATACAGCTTGTTCATTACTACTCACAACGAAAAGATTTTGAACATTGCTCAAAAAACAATTGACGAGAACGGGTTTGATTATAACGTAACTTCTAAATTTGGCAAAGATGACTTTCCAAAGAAAACTTACGGGGACGTAGTTTACCCTGAAGGTGAGTACACTTCATACACCATATATATTGGCAAAGGAAAAGGACACAACTGGTGGTGCGTCCTTTATCCTCAATTATGTTTTGTAGATGCAAGTTCCGGCACTGTCCCGGATTCTTCAAAAGAGCGTTTGAAGGATTCCTTGGGCGAGCGGGAATACAAAACAATTATTAAATTTAAGTATTTAAAGTTTTTAAATAACTTTTTGGATTAAATAAACTTTGTTAGATACAGCTGCTCTGTTAGTTCTTTAGAATCCAGAGCTTTCATTGCAGCCTGTGCTTTTTCCCTGTCATCGAAAAGTCCGAAAACTGTTGGGCCGCTACCACTCATAATTGAATTTAACGCGCCATTTTCAAGCATAATGCTTTTTAGTTTTTCAATAACGGGATACTCTGACACAGTTACTTCTTCCATAACATTATATAAAAGATCTGAAAGTTTGTTCAAATCCTGTTCTTTTATTGCTAAAGTCATCTGTTCAATGTCAGGTCTTTTGGTTATTTCGTCAGGTCTGATATGCCCGTAAACATAGGCTGTTGAAACTGATATAGGCGGTTTTGCAATGATTACATGGCACTGTGGTGGTGTAGGTAGCGGTGTTAAAACTTCTCCTATCCCTCTTGCTATTGCAGTTCCACCAAGCACACAGTAAGGAACATCTGCTCCCAGCTTAACTCCACGTTCCATAAGCTGTTGTTTTGACAAACCTAAATTAAACATTTCGTTAATGCCAATTAAAGTTGTTGCGCAGTCAGAGCTACCGCCTGCCATTCCACCTGCAATTGGTATTCTTTTGTGAATTGTTATTTCAACTCCTGACTTAATTCCAAATTCATCAAAAAGCATTTTGGCTGCCATATATGCCAAATTATCCTTACCGTTGGAAAGCACTGCTGCATCAGCTTTTACAACAATTTCTTCTCCTGCTTTTTTTTCAATAATAACGTCATCATAAACATCTACCATTTGCATAATCATATCCAAATCATGGTAGCCATCAGGTCGTTTTCTAATAACATCAAGACCTAGATTTATTTTTCCATAGGCTTTTAGCTGTAACTTATCCATACATTTCTCCTATTTTCGTTAATCTCTATTTTTCATATTTTCTTTTTTAATTACTGTTTAAGTATACTTTTTTTATAATTTATTTACAAGTTTGTTCACATTTTAACTCTTTGTCATCTATTGTTTTGTAAAATTAGGCTTTCTTTAAAGTATTATCTTTATATGTTTATTTTGTAAATGTTTTTAAGTTCTACTGACAATTTTTAACCAAAAGTAGTTTATCCCCTTCTCTTATTTTTTCATTTTCCAACTGATTAATTTTCATAATATTGTCAACGGTGGTGTAATTGGCCTTTGCAAGTTTCCACAGGGTATCGCCTTTTCTTACAATATATCCTTTAAGGATAGGGGCGTCATTAAACTTTGCCCAGTCAACAGGCTTTTCTTCAATGTCCCAAACGAAATTGCATTTTTCTTCTTTAAAAACCATAGCCTTTAAAGCTATTACTGATTTTACTTCCACCTGGTTTGTACTAATCATGTTAGAACTTACCTGCTCAACTTTCCAGTTAATATAGTATTTGTCGTCTTTGGAAATTCCCTCAGTATCAATTCTATGCTCAAAATCAGTTTCCTTTGTCTGACAGCAAATTGAATAAATATCATCTGAGGAAATATAAATTATTGTTGCCCGAATCTTACCTGTTACCCTAAGGTTGTTTTCCCCTACTGAAATATTATCAATTTGAAGTCTTGTATCGCTATTGCAAATTTGTAAAATATGTCCCTTACTTTGGTCTACATCAATTTTTATAATATTCTTTGTTCTGGACTCATTTTTTACTAACAGCTTTTCATATTTCTGTTCTTTTTCCATTGGGCACAAATCCACATCCGGTGCGTATATATCTTCCAAAACATCCATCTTGTTTTCTTCGTATATCTTTATAGATAATTTAAGTAATGCACTAATATCCAAATCTTTCATCTCGTTGTCCTGATTCATTGTGGCTTCAAGTTCTACATTATGAATATCCCCGCAAATATAAGATATTAAATCTTCTCTTGCCTCAGGTGCCTCTAATGTGCCGCTAAAATCTATAACAGTATCAAACCACTGGACGGGAATCGACTGTTCTTCCGGAGTGTACATAATAAAAACCTTCAGCTGACCTGATAAATGAATCATGCCCTCCAACATTTTGGTTGTAAGTTTTCTGATTTTTACATCGCTCCAAATTATTTTCTCTATTGCGGGACTACCTGATGGCAACGAAATCCTTTCATTAATTCTAAAGGTTTCATTTCTGTCTGCTAATATCATGAGATTTTCAATCGTTTTATATTTAGTCATTGTATTTTCTCTTGAGATAGCACATACCGCCTCAATATCTTCTATTTTTTCAATATTAACATTCGCCATAACCTGAATCTTATATATGTAATTTCGGTTGTCAATCATTTTAATTGAACCCGATAAAATAATTAAATCCACGCTTGCCTTAATATTTTCTTCTGTAGTATTAATTTTAATATTTTCTTCAAAAGGAATCTCCCCTGTAACTCCTGATGGTGCATTGTCTTCTCCGTAAAACATTATTCCGTAGGAAATATTGCCATTAATTATAACCTGGTTTCCTCTAATGATACCACTGTCTAATGTAATCTTTTCCTGATGATTTATTATGCTTTCCATTGATTGCTCTGGTAAATTACACTCCTTTGTTACATAAAAAGTTGCCCTTTGACTTTCTACTATTTTATTCATATGAATATTACTTTTCTCTAATTCCATATTTCCCCCTTACCTTTAAATCTTCTATAATCTATGCATTGTTTCATTTTCTTATTCATTAAAAATTACGCTTTTATCGCTATACTCTGTTTTAACAACAATTACGGGATAAGTTACATTCTCCTCGTTGGTGTATTCTTTTGGGCCGTTAAACTGAGTTTTTATATATATGGCATTGTCACTTTCATACATTTCCTTAACTTTTATGGAATAACCCTCGTACTGTTGTCTACCGTACCCAATAATAATATATGTATATTCATTGTTGCTGTATGTAACCTGAAACTCCTTGTCTTTTCTTTTTTCAATTATCTCCTTCACTTCTTTTGGCATTTCATTTTCTGCCACAACAGTATAGTCCATGTCTTTTACTTTTGTTTTTTTGATTTTTTCATAGCCGCAGGCAGATGTAACAACAATAGCTAACGTTAGTACCAGCAGAATTTTTATTTTATTTTTTCTCATAAAAAAATCACCATAATATACCTTTATTAAAATATATTATAGTGATTTATTTTTATTCTTATTATGTTTTTGTTTTAATAATATTACTTGAGCATTTCATTTACCATGTTAATCATGTATGAACCAAGGTCAGCTAATTTTGCCTTTGAATCATCAAAGTTTTCGCCCTTAACTCCATAGTAGAATTTAAGTTTTGGTTCTGTTCCTGATGGTCTGATACAAACCCACGCACATTCACTTAAATCAAGATATAAAACATTTGACTTTGGAAGACCTGTTGTTGTAACATCACCTGTTTCCATGTTTGTTACTGTATCAGCTAAGTAATCTCTTACTGAAAGAACCTTGTAATTATCAACTGTAGTTGGTACATTTTCTCTTAATTTTTCAAGAGTATTCTGAATCTTTTCAATTCCTTCTTTACCCTTTAATTCGATTGACTGAACGCCATCACTCCAGTAGCCGTATCTCTCATACATTTCTTTCATCTTATCCCAAAGAGACATTCCCTTTGTCTTGTAATAAGCTGCTGCTTCACATAAAGCCATTGAGGCAACGATAGCATCCTTGTCTCTTGCGTGTGTTCCAATTAGGCAACCATAACTTTCTTCAAAACCAAATACATATGTACCTGTGTGATTAACTTCGAAATCAAGCATCTTTTCACCAATGTATTTGAAACCTGTAAGAACTTCAAATAAATTAATGTTGTAATACTTAGCAATATCATTTGCAAGATTTGTACTAACAATACTCTTAATGAAAGCTCCATCACTTGGAAGCTGTCCTTTTTCCTTTAACTGGCTGATTTCATATTCAGCAAGTAAACAGCCTGACATGTTACCTGTAAGGATGTGATATGTTCCAGGCTTGCTACCTTTTACATAAACGCCAAGTCTGTCTGCATCAGGATCTGTAGCAAGAAGTAAATCTGCTCCTACTTCATTACCTAATTTAACCGCTAATTCAAATGCTTTTGCTGATTCAGGGTTTGGATAACCAACTGTTGGGAAATCACCGTCAGGTAATTCCTGTTCTTTTACTACATAAACATTTTCAAATCCAAGTTCCTTTAACACTCTTCTTACAGGAATGTTACCTGTACCATGAAGTGGTGTGTAAACAATCTTGATATCTTTCTGTACTTCCTTAATTGCATCAGGGTTCTTAACCTGAGTCTTAAGAATTTCAATATATTTATCATCAACTTCCTTGCCAATCTGGATGTATAATCCATCAGCAACTGCCTGATCTTTGTCCATAGTTTTTACTTTGTTGTAATCCTTTAATGCAGCAACTGCATCCATGATTCCAACATCGTGTGGGGGTGTAATCTGTGCACCATCTTCCCAATATACTTTGTAGCCATTGTATTCTGCCGGGTTATGACTTGCTGTTACATTAATACCTGCAATACACTTTAACTCTCTAACTGCAAAAGATAATTCAGGTGTAGGTCTTAATGAATCAAAAACATAAGCCTTAATTCCGTTTGCATTTAAACATAATGCTGCTTCATCAGCAAATTCGGGTGACATGTGTCTTGAATCGTATGCTATTGCAACACCTTTGTCTTCTCCATGCATCTTAATAATATAGTTAGCTAATCCCTGTGTTGCCTTTCTAACTGTGTAAATGTTCATTCTGTTAGTTCCGGCACCAATAACTCCACGAAGACCTGCTGTACCAAATTCAAGTTCCTTGTAAAAACGATCTTCAATTTCCTTATCATCGTTTTCTATTGCTTCTAATTCTTTCTTAGTGTTATCGTCAAAATAAGGGTTTGTAAGCCATTCATTATACAACTCTCTGTAGTCCATAATTACCTCCTATGTTTCAATCAGAAATGTCTGTAACTGTTTTCATCCTACAGGCATAAGGTTCAAACTAATTCAAACTTTGACCTTTTTATATATTTTTACAATCATTACACATAATATCACAAACCCTAAATAATTAAAACTATAAAATCATTTTTATGTTTTACTTTTGCTATTTATCCCATATTTTCTATAAATTTTCGTCTTAATTTTTCCATTTTTCTGAACTGTTTCAATTTATCTTCATTTTTTTCAGAATACCAGGCTTTGTTAGAATTATAGTAATAATTTATTATTTTCCAGAATTTTTCCGGATAACTAAGAAGACTTTTCAATACTGCCCTCTCCATATCTGATAATTTTCTTACTGAATCATATGCCTTAATAAGTTCATTTCCTAAAGCAATGTTCCAGTTATTTTTTTCAAGCACTTTTCTGATAAAGTCATACAAATCCTGAACTGACGGACTGTAGGAAATTTTCATCATGTTAATCATGATTATTTTATTTTCCTTAATTAGTACATTGTGATAATTGTAACTTCCATGATAAATTGTCTCGCTGGCAATGCTTTCCTTATACAGCTGTTCATACCGGGAATTCTTAATTGCACCTAAAGCCTCCACGCTTTGTATGTAATATTCCTCTATAATGTTTTGAAGGTACATTTCAAAAGCATTTTTGTTTTTTCTCTTTTTTATGTAATTTTTTATACGCAATATTTCACTACTATGTTTATTCATAACTTCAAGCAGATTTCTTCCCTTATGAAATTTCTGCTCTTTAAAAATATCCGTTGTATTTTCTGTTGCGTTATGAAATTTTGCCAGATTTTCCACTGTAAGTAGCAGATGTTTTCTATTTGTGTTATTGCAGTCTTCTCCATCAAACCATTTTTTCAGAATATACGCATAGCCGTCCTCACTTATTGAAACATATACTCCTTCTTTGTTTGCTATAACACTATCCGTTACAAACCCTGCTTTTTCCAAATAATCATAAAAGGTACTCATTAGAACCATTTTTTCGTTGCTATTGTTGTATTCCATTAGGAGATATTTTCCTTCATCTGTTGTACAACCATAGTTTCCTTTTGTTCTGTAAGTACCTTTTATGTTTAAATCGTATTGTTCTAACACTGTTAATGCTTTTTCGTTCATACCTTCCCTCCATATTTTTAATACATTATCTAAAAATATGAAAAAAGAAGCCTGTTTAGAACATTGTTTTTGCTATTTCCATTAACGATTCTTTGTTATTCAATTGTGGTTTCTGTATTACACGTTTAAGCAGTTCATCAAGTATGTTTCCGATTATCTCACCTGTTGGACAGCCTGCTGCTATTAAGTCTCTTCCTGATACAGCCATGTCACCTTTGCAGGTGCATATATTATTTTCCACAATGTATTCGTACTGCTCTTTTGAGTAAATATATGCCCCCATGCCTTTTTCTCTGCCGTATTGACTTTTCCCCTGAATGTCAGCATACGCAAGTTGCAAATACATATCGTAAATATCTTTGCCAATTATATTTACACTTTTTCGAATCTGAACAGGTTCTTTTTTGTCCGCCACCGGTCTGTCATCGTGATGTTCCACCAGTCTTGTTACAAGCTTAATTGTTTTGTTATCCATTTTCAGTCGCCTTAAAATGGTCGAAACCATCTTAGCTCCCACATGAGCATGACCGTAAAAGTGCATTCTTGTTGGCTCCTTCTTGTCATAAGTTACTGAATCAGGTTTTCCCACATCGTGTAACAATGCAGCCCATCTCATTTCTTTTGTTGGTGGCACATTCTCCATTACCTTAATTGTATGTTCCCCTACATTATACATATGATAAGGGCTTACCTGCGGACATTCCATCATGGCGTCAAATTCAGGAAGCACCACCTTAGTTATGCCTGCCTCATAAGCTGTTATAAGTTTGTCAGGATGATTTGACATTATCAGTTTCTCTAATTCCACATGAATACGCTCTGCACTAATATTTTCAAGAGTGCCTGCCAGTTCTTTTATGGCTTCCATTGTACCCTCTTCAATATGAAATCCCAGCTGCGCCGAAAATCTTACTGCTCTAAGTATTCTAAGGGCGTCCTCCCTGAATCTTTCTCTTGGATTCCCTACGCATCTTATTTCTTTCTTTTCTATATCACCAATTCCGTCAAAAGCATCTACCAAACCAATTCCCGGATTGTATGCCATGGCATTAATGGTAAAATCTCTTCTTTTTAAATCCTCTATTAAATCTGCTGTAAACTCTACACTTTCAGGATGTCTGCTGTCATTGTACTCACCATCAATTCGGTAAGTAGTTACCTCGTAACCTACTCCCTTAATTAAAACTGTAACCGTTCCATGTTGAATTCCTGTATCAATTGTTCTGTAAAACAACTCCTTTACCTGATTAGGCAATGCTGAAGTTGTAATATCCCAATCCTGAGGTTTTCTGTCTAAAATAGTATCTCTTACACATCCACCAACAGCAAACGCCTCGTAGCCGTTTTTTTCCAAAATATCTATTATTAATTTTACAGACTTTGGAATGTCTATTTTAAATTCTTTGTTTCCGTTATATTTATTCACTATAATAATCTCACTCTTTCTTTTTTATTCCAACGCGTTGTTCATAATAGTCAGTGCTTTTTTCAGCTTGTCTTCAGGCACCGCAGAATAATTAATAATGAACTTATGGTCAAACTCTTTTAAATCATTATAACAGTAATCAGATACACATGAAATATTTATATTGTTTTCCCTTAGTATCTTTTTGAACCGGTTATCGTCGATTTCTTTTTTTATTCCTAAAATAAAATGAAGTCCTGCGTTTTCCTCTTCTATTGTAACCTTAGGATATAATGCTGACTGTTTAATGGCATTTATTATTTTGTTTCTGTAATCCCTGTAATAATTTCTCATTCGGTTAATATGTCTTTCGTAATAACCTCCTGCAATAAAATTTGCCAAGGTATACTGTTCAAAACTTGAAACAGTACCTGAATAAAAATTAAGTTTGGTATGGAATTTTTCCATTAAGCTGTCCGGCAAAACCATATAGGCAATTCTTATTGATGGTGCAAGAGTTTTCGAAAAAGTATTCATATATATTACTCTCTCCTTGTCCATTCCAACCATTGTAGGAATTGGTCTGCCTGAAAATCTAAACTCACTGTCGTAATCATCTTCAATAATAAAACCATTTTTTTCTATTGCCCAATGGATTAAATGCTGTCTTCTTGATACAGGCATAACTCTACCTGTTGGAAAATGATGAGATGGAGAAATATGTACTGCATCAATCTTTTTTCCTAACAGCGCCTTTGTTTGAATTCCTGAATTATCTATTGGTAAATGTAAACATTCCACTCCATTACTTTCATAAACTTTTCCAATTTTTCTATAGCCCGGGTCCTCTACGGCAATAACACTATCTCTTCCAAGTAACTGAACAATAATGCTATATAAATATTCTGTTCCTGCACCAATTATTATGTTCTCTGCATCTACTTCCATACCGCGAAATTCCATTAAATGGTTTGCTATGGCTTCCCTAAGTTCCACTACGCCGTTTGGTAATGGGCTTGAAAGAAATGAATTCTCTCTGTCTAGTAAAGTCTGTCTCATTATCCTTGACCATATAGAAAAAGGAAAACTGTCGTACATTATGTGATTGGAATTGAAATCTACTAGCCACTGCTTTTTTGTATCCTGGATTTTCTTTTTGATTTGCCCACTTCTCAAGGATACTTTTGTTTCTACTATTTTTTCCTTGTTTCCGTTAATTCCACCATTGTTTAAATATTGTCCACTTATTTCACTGGCAAAATATCCACGCTTTTCTTTCGAAAAAATATATCCCTCTACAAGCAATTGGGCATAAGCATTTTCCACAGTGATGACACTTATGCTATGATTTTTCGCCATGGTCCTTTTTGATGGCAGTTTCTCCCCCGCTTTGATTTTGCCTGACAAAATGTCATTTTTTATGCAATTATATAAATACTCATACAGAGACATTTTTCCTCTTTTTTCAAAATCATATGTTAGCATATAGTTTTTACCTCTGTTACTTTTTAATTATTTATTTCATCTATAAATTCTTAATAACATATTTTAGCTACTAATATATTACCTTATATCATCTACTGGTATTATTGTTTTTTTGTGTTATTATATTATCAGTAATGCCATATGGATTATACTTTATATTTTTTCAAATGTAAAATAAGTGAAACCTCACAGTATATAGAGGTATTTATCTTTAACAGATAAAAATCCCCAAATCAACCGGAGGTTTCACTATGTTCCATTATATTTATATTAAACTATATTAATTCCGTCTCCTTTAGTTCTCTATTCCATTAAAATCTTTTAAGCAAATGAATTCGTCATCTTTAACTTTATCGGGAAGCTGTACATTTATTGCATCTCCTTTATTTACATACACCGTATAACTTCCATCTAAATCTCTTTCCACAATATTGTTATTTTTATCAGTTACCCTTACAGGAACATCTGTTGAAAATATAATAATTCCATCTATGTCAGATATAATTTGTATTGTCTTACCATAATAATGTTTACAATATTCAAATGTATAAAAAGTATTATATTTATACCCCACACCATGCGAAGACGGAACATAATGATAATAATTACTTAATACAATTTTATCCTGATTATACCATTCTGAATAGTAAGAATGTCCTCTCCATATTTTTGATTTTTTATCTTTAAAACCTTTTGGTAATTTAACAGCTCTAATTATGCTATAAGAAGATTCTTTCATTACACTAAGAGAATTTTTCATAGCATACTTTATTCCTTTTGGAATAGTTACAACCAGCTGACATCCATCATATCCAACTAAAATATTGTTATTATAAATATAAAAATCTCCCTGTTTTTTTATTTGCTTTTTAAAAATCTTAAAAATTCTATCTTCCAATACTTCATACAAAGCTTCCATGCCCTCGCATGATATATTTTTATTTTTTATTACATATTTTGCCCTATAAGCAACATCATTAATTGCCTCTCGCATATAATCTTTAAAATTGCTGTCACTTGTATAATAACTTTTTACAGTTGATGGAATAATAACTTTTTTTAGTTTCTTACAACAAGTCAATATATAATAATCCGGATCATCACTACAACTTTCTTCATTATAAGATTCATACGAAAATCCAACAACATTAACTATTTTACACCCTTTTCGAATTTTCAATATTTTGCATTCGCTTGGCATTGCCACAAATTTTTTCCCGTTTTTTGTATAAATGCTTCCTTTGTAACTTCTGTATTTTTTGTCCTTTTTGCTTACAATGAACTTATGTGTTAAATAAAACTTATACATTGGTTTATCTGACAACTGTGTTGTAAATTTAACTGTTTTTACAGTTATCGGAAAGTTCTCATAATTATCATTATCATATACTTCCCCCAAAAAATCATCTACAAATATCAATTTTCCCGGAACTTCCAAAGTTTTTACATTTATACAACCCTTAAAAGGTTTTGTAGGTAAAATTTTTATATTGTCTTTCACTACAATCTTTTTAATCTTTTTCGCATTTTTTATATGTGTACCATTCCTTAACTGACCTGTTACTACTAACGTTTTTCCTTTTGTGTAATAATTCTGTGTTTTTGCCTGAACACTTCCATTAGTTAAAAGAATCCCTCCACAAAGAATAACCAGCATTAAGCATACTCTTAAAATTTTCTTTTTCATTTTGCTCCTCCTATTTATCCATCTTGAAATGTTGTTATATATGTATAACGAGATTCTTTAGTATTTTATTGCATTAACTTTTTATTAGTTGAATGCAAGTTGAATGCAAAACTAACAAAAACGGATTCTCTCTGTCAAGTAGCGTTTGTCTCATTATCCTTTACCAAATTGAAAAAGGAAAACTGTCGTACATTATGTGGTTAGAATTAAAACCTACCAATCACTGTTTTTTGTGTTATTATATTAGCAGTAATACCATATGGATTATACTTTCCAATATAAAATCCGGGTATTTTTATTTTATGAAAGCATTGTAATTAGTAACGACTTTACTTTGAGAAACTAATTTACAAATAATAATTAGGAGTTTTATATGAAAAGAGTTTTAAGTATTCAGGATATTTCCTGTTTAGGAAAATGTTCACTAACTGTTGCCCTTCCTATTATTTCTGCAATGGGAATTGAAACAAGCATTGTTCCCACAGCAGTTTTATCTACTCATACCAAATTTAACAATTTTACCTTTAGAGATTTGACCGATGATATGGAAGGAATAAAAAATCACTGGTTAAAAGAAGGTTTTAATTTTGATGCCATATATACCGGATATCTTGGAAGTGAAGAACAGGTAAATATAGTTTCTGACTTTTTTTCTGCTTTTGGGAATAATGATAATTATATTATTGTTGATCCGGCAATGGCAGACAACGGAAAAATGTACACTGGTTTTACAACTGACTTTGCAATTACAATGTCACAGCTTTGTTCAAAGGCAGATATTATTTTACCTAATATTTCAGAGGCATGCTTTATGCTCAACAGAAAATATGTTGGAGAAAATGCTTCTTTGGTAACTATTAAGGAACTGCTTTTGGAGTTAATTAAACTTGGTTCCAAATATGCTGTAATTACAGGTGTCACACTTCCAAAGGGCGAACTTGGTTTCATTGGATACGACAGCAGTAATAAAGACTTTTTTATGTATGGAACTAAGGAGGTTCCTATTAAATCTCATGGAACAGGGGACGTTTTTGCAAGCACTTTTACCGGTGCCTTAATGAATGACTATAGTGTTTTTGACGCTTTAAAAATTGCAGCTGATTTCACTTACCTGTGTATAGAAGACACTTATAAGGATCCTAATGCAGTTGATTACGCAGTAAATTTCGAAACACAGATTCCTAATTTATTGAAATTACTAAACAGATAAAATTATGTTCTATATTTTCCATGCAAATCAATATTTTCCAGTAAAAATTTAGGGAAAAATGAAACCTACATAAGTTCCATTTTTCCCTTTTGTTACTACATATTTTACAACAGATTATTTTCTAATTATTTTGCATATTTTGCTAAAACATCAACCTTGTCTGTTTTCTCCCATGGTACATCAATATCATTTCTTCCAAAATGACCATAAGCTGCTGTCTGCTTGTAAATAGGTCTTCTAAGGTCTAGCATCTTGATAATGCCTGCTGGTCTTAAGTCAAAGTTCTCACGAATAATTTCTACAAACTTCTCGTTACTTAACTTTCCTGTTCCAAATGTGTCTACCATGATTGATGTTGGATGTGCCACACCAATTGCATAAGATAACTGGATTTCACATTTATCTGCAAGTCCTGATGCTACAATATTTTTTGCAACATATCTTGCTGCATACGCTGCAGAACGGTCAACCTTTGTACAATCCTTTCCTGAGAAAGCACCACCGCCATGTCTTGCATATCCACCGTAAGTATCAACAATAATCTTTCTTCCTGTTAAACCACTGTCTCCATTTGGTCCCCCAATTACGAAACGTCCTGTTGGGTTAATGAAGAACTTTGTATTTTCATCTACCATATCTTTTGGTAATACAGGATCAAATACATATTTCTTAATATCCTTATGAATCTGTTCCTGTGAAACTTCAGCATCATGCTGAGTTGATAATACAACTGCATCAAGTCTTACAGGTTTTCCATCTTCATCATATTCTACTGTAACCTGTGTTTTTCCATCAGGTCTTAAATAATCTAAAGTACCATTCTTTCTTACTTCTGTTAACTTAAGTGCCAACTTATGTGCTAAAGCTATAGGGTATGGCATAAATTCTTCTGTTTCGTTTGTTGCATAACCAAACATCATACCCTGATCTCCGGCACCAATTGCATCTAACTCTTCGTCAGACATTTTATTTTCTTTTGCTTCTAACGCTTTGTCTACACCCATTGCAATATCTGTTGACTGTTCATCTAAAGCTGTTATAACTCCACATGTGTCACAATCAAATCCATATTTTGCTCTGTCATATCCGATTTCTCTAATTGTCTCTCTTACAATTTTCTGGATATCTACATATCCCTTTGTTGTAATTTCACCCATTACCAAAACAAGTCCTGTTGTGATGCTTGTTTCACAGGCAACACGGCTCATGGGATCCTGTTTCATTAATTCATCTAAAATGGCATCTGAAATCTGGTCACAGATTTTATCAGGATGACCTTCTGTTACTGACTCTGATGTAAATAATCTTTTTTCCATTTACGTCTCCTTTACTTTCTACTGTGCATTTCTGCTTTAACTATAGTATCCTACAAATATTTATTTTCTTCTTTTGAGAATTTATTATTATAGTATACCTTTTTATATTTTATTAAAAAGAAAAGCCCACTGACAATCAGTGGACTTGAAATCAAGGTATCAAATCCTCTTATTGATCAAACTTCTGTTTGCTCAGGTTGGCACCTTCCTGACTAATGTCGGGGTTGCCGTAGCTTCTTAGGTCCTTGTACCTCCACTACTCTGAATAAGAGAAAATATTTATTTGCAATGGCTATACTACTATTATAGTTGCCATATGTCAAGTAGTAAATTTTGACATCATAGTATTTATGTGCTCACTATCCCAATTTAGCCATTATTTTTTCAACATTATAATCAGGTGCAAACTCCTTTGCTATGTCATAAATTTTTTGAATCTTAGAAACATCTTCTTCCAACTCATCAGCAATCTGTTCTATAGATTTATTTTTAATCATTTTTTTACAAATATTAGAAACAATAAGCTGCAATTCGCCTTTCACAATACCATCCTCATACGCACGCTGTTTAAAATATTCCATTGCCTCTTCTTCATCATATTCCGTTAAAAGTGTATGCATAGCTTCAGCCTTCCTTTCCAGCAGAAAATCTTTTAAAACATTACAATTAATACACTCTTCAATAGCTTTTTCGATAGCAACATTTTTATCATCATATTTCTGCCTGTACTCTTTTATTGTTTCTATTAATATAGCATATTCCTTTAAAGGTTTACAAGCAGATAGAAGTTTTTCGTTATAACCCGGATTGATGTTTAAGACAGTGGCAGTCCATTCGAATATCCCATCTTTAGGCGGTGCGACAAATGCGTCAGAAAGTTTCAAGATTTGTTTGTCAGGGACTTTCCTGGAACCATTATATAACACATAATATTGCGGCGTTGGAATTTTTATGAACTTATCATCATAAAGTCTAAAGTGATATTTTGATACATATTTGTTGAACAAATCACTGAAATACATAAATCCACGTAGTGGCATGTTAGGATTCCATGTGCTCTGCTGTTCAAACAAAGCCATGTTGTTGGCAATGATACAGGACACATCATTTTTCATACTCATATACACTGCGTTTTCCATTGTGGTAATTTCTAAATCGTCTAAGTTTGTATAATTTGTTTCATTTAATGCATTATACAAATCCAATAAATTGCCCTTATACTTTTCATACCCAAAAATCATGCAGAATATTCTATCCTTGTGTTGTCTGTTAAAATTCATACTTTCTTTTCCTCCTTAGCAGTTAATTATCCCTTATAGTTTATATTAATTCACATAAACTGTAAGGTTGCTTTTATATTATACATACTATTTGTGTACTTTTCAAGTTTAAAATAAATATAAAATGGTTATTTTTTGCAATAAAAAAAGGTGTCACCCTAAAGGTTCCACCTTTTTTATTGCAATACACATCCTATATTAATTTTTACTATTTCTAAACTGTACCGGTGTCATTCCGTATTTCTTTTTGAATAAGCGGTTAAAATGTTCTACATTTTGGTAGCCGACATTTTCAGCAATTGCTTCAACTGTCATATTACCGCCTTTCAATAAAGTTCTGGCTTTTTTCATTCTTACCGCCTTAACCAATTCTCCAAATGTTTTTCCTGATTTATCTTTTATGTACTTTGATAAATATGGTTTTGATAAATGGAACTGGTCTGCTAATTCATCAAGTGTTACTGTTAAATAATTTGTATTAATATAATTAATGATTTCTGTTAATCTTTCATCTTGAAGTGCTGTATCACCTGTTGCCTTTACTAAATGGTTAACTGCTACAGTTAATGCATGAATCGATGACTTAATAATATCTTCATCAATTCCAACACCCCAATACATTGTTCCATGATAATTAATTCCTACATATGAAACAGCCTTTGATGATGAACCTCTTGCTAATGAATGTTCTTCATATACAGCAAGTTCATAGCTAATATTGAAGTATTGTTTAAAAGCATTACTTACAGCGTCTAAACGTCCATTACCTGTGCTTTTTACGATACGAACTGTATCATTCTGTGCAATAGTAACTTCTGCAACGATTCCGTTTGTCTGTTTAAAATGTGCTTCTGGAACTGTAAATACACTGCTTTCATTAATATATTTATCTTCAAATATTTGGTATACCCATTCAGGTGATAATTCCTTATGTTCTTCATCTGATACATGTTTTACACTATATCCGATTTCTTCTCTCATTTTTTCAGGTATGGATAATCCGAAGTTCTGTTTTAAAATATAGCTTACGCCACCCTTACCTGACTGGCTATTAATTCTAATAACATCAGAATCATATGTTCTTCCCACATCAACAGGATCAATTGGAAGATATGGTACATTCCACTTTCCTTCAGGATCCTTTGCCTTACAAGCCATTCCTTTTGAAATAGCATCCTGATGTGAACCTGAGAAAGCTGTAAATACTAAATCACCTGCATAAGGCTGACGTGGACTAACATTCATTCTTGTTACTCGTTCATATAATTTTACGATTTCAGGCATGTTACCAAATTCGAGCTTTGGATCTACACCATGTGATAACATATTCATTGCTAATGTAATAATGTCAACATTACCCGTTCTTTCACCGTTTCCAAATAATGTACCTTCAATACGGTCAGCTCCTGCTAATATTGAAAGCTCTGCTGTAGCTACGCCACATCCTCTGTCGTTATGTGGATGAACTGAAATTGTAACTGCATTTCTGTATTTTAAATTCTTGTGTATATATTCAATCTGTGTTGCAAAAACATGTGGCATTGCATTTTCAACTGTTGCCGGAAGGTTGATGATAACTTTGTTGTCTTCCTTTGGTTCCCATACATCAAGAACTGCATTACATACATCTAATGCATAATCTATTTCTGTGCCTGAGAAACTTTCAGGACTATATTCAAATGAAAAGTTTCCATCTACTTCGTCTGCTAATTGTTTTAAAAGTACAGCTCCGTCAACAGCAATCTTTTTGATTTCTTCTTTACTCTTCTTAAATACCTGCTCACGCTGTGCAACAGATGTTGAATTGTAGAGATGAATTACTGCATGTTTTGCTCCCTTTACAGCTTCAAATGTTTTCTTAATAATATGTTCTCTTGCCTGTGTTAAAACCTGAACAGTTACATCATCAGGAATCATATCTCTTTCAATAAGAGCTCTCATAAAATTGTATTCTGTTTCTGATGCTGCAGGAAAACCTACTTCTATTTCTTTGAATCCAATGTCTACAAGTAACTGGAAAAACTCTAATTTTTCATCTAAGCTCATTGGCTCAATTAAAGCCTGGTTTCCATCTCTTAAATCTACGCTACACCAAATTGGAGCCTTATCAATGTACTCTTTTTTTACCCAGTCATATGTGACTTCCGGTGGCATAAAATACTGTCTTGTATACTTTTTGCAATTCATAGTAAAACCTCTTCTTTCTTTATATCTAAAAACCAATATATCTCCTATACTTTATGGTACTTTTTTTCAAGTAAAACCTATTTAAATAAACGGAATAAGATAGAATGTCGCTTGCGACATTCTATGCACTGAGCGCGGTTGCTCCAGCAACTATTTTCCTTTCGCGGAAATGTGCATCCCTAGCGGAACGTTTTTTATGTATTAGAACTTCCTAAACAATTTCCTAATGCATAAAAACGTCCCTGTGCTTTTTCAGCACAGAGACGTAAGCTTTACATACGCGGTACCACTCTGTTTCATGTGTTACATGCTCTCAAGATGATAATGCATCCGATTCCTATAACGGAGAAAACCGTCCCAACCTACTTGACGTTTTCAGCGGGAAACTCTAAGGCGAGTTCGTTGTTTCGTGCCTGGCATTTTGCACCAACCAATGCTTCTCTAAAGGTCACTCTACAATTACTACTCCTCTTCACTGCTTTTATAATTCTTAGGATGAACATATATTAACATAAGCCATTTTCTTTGTGTAGTGACAAATTTAATCAGTTTTATTGATTTTTTTTAATATATCATCCTACTTTTAATTTAAATTTCTGTTCTTCTTTATCCGTGTCCACTTCAGTAATAATTGCACCAAGTCCTGCTAATTTCTGATCAAATTTCTCATAGCCTCTCTTGATATATACAATATCTGTTACTGTTGTAAATCCTTCTGCAGCTAATCCTGCAATAACCAATGCTGCTCCTGCTCTTAAATCAGGTGCTGCCACACTGGCTCCTTCTAAACTGCCTACCCCTGTTATAATTGCTGTATTTCCTTCAACCTTGTTTACAGCACCCATTCTTCCAAGTTCTGACATATATTTAAATCTGTTTTCGAAAATACTTTCTGTAACTGTACTTACACCGTTTGCCATTGATAAGACTGCCGCCATCTGTGGCTGCATATCTGTTGGAAAGCCCGGATATGGTAATGTCTTAATATTTGCACATCTAATGAATTCACCTGCTTTTACCTTAACGGCATCATCATATTCTTCTACTGAACAACCCATTTCTATAAGCTTTGATGTAATACATTCCAAATGTCTTGGAATTACATTTTTTACAAGAACTTCTCCCCCTGTAGCTGCTGCTGCACACATAAATGTACCTGCTTCAATCTGATCAGGAATAGTTGAATAAACTGTTCCATGTAATTTTGGAACACCTGTAATTCTAATCTTATCAGTTCCTGCACCTCTAATATCAGCTCCCATGCTGTTAAGCATATTGGCAACGTCTACTACATGTGGTTCTTTTGCAGCATTTTCAATAACAGTTCTACCTTCTGCTCTTACTGCTGCTAACATTACGTTAATAGTAGCTCCAACTGATGACACATCAAAGAAAATGTGATTTCCTTTAAGCTGTTCTGAAAATGCATTAAGCATTCCATGGTCCTGAATTACTTCGGCGCCTAAAGCTCTAAAACCTTTTAAATGCTGGTCAATTGGACGTGCTCCAATTACACAGCCACCCGGTAGAGCCACTTCTGCCTTGTGGAACTTACCAAGTAAAGCTCCAAGCAAATAATATGAAGCTCTAATTTTTCTCATTTGTTCCTCTTCAACAATGTGAGAAGTAATTGTTGCTCCGTTAATAATAACTGTATGTCTGTCTACTCTGTTAATAGTAGCTCCTATTGTTTCTATTGCATCTATTAATTGATTAATATCACTTACATCAGGTAAGTTTTCTATTGTTACGTTCTCATCCGCCATAATTGCTGCAGCAATAAGGGCCAATGCTGCATTCTTTGCACCACTAATTTCTACTTCACCTTTTAAGGCAACTCCGCCTTTAATAACATACTTTTCCATTTATGCACCTCTGGTTATATGTAAAATCTATATCTAAAAAATGTTAATTATCGTTTTTTATTTTTGCGCGCACTAATACAAATATATTTTTACGCACTTTCATCTATTATAACATAAAGTGCAACTTTGTAAACTGTATAAGTAACACAATTTCAAGGCAAATTCTTCCAATTATTATAAATTTTTCACTATTAAATAATATATATTGTTATATATATGTTTTTTTGCAAATTATGTTACCTATACAGCATGCTTAAATTAAGTTTAAACTATGCGCTATGTTTCATTTTTGTTTTACTCTACATATTTCAAAGGATTGACCTTCACTCCTTCTTTGATTACTTCAAAATGTAAATGTGGTCCTGTGCTGTCACCTGTATTTCCTGAAAAGCCTATTAACTCTCCTTTGTTTACAATGTCACCTTTTTTGACACACAAAGAACTCATGTGTGCATACCTGGTTTCCATATTATCTTTATGCTTTATTAACACGTTATAACCATAGCTTTCACTATAATATGCAAGTTCTACAATGCCAGCCTCTGCGCCATACACCTTTGTTCCAACGGGAACTGCCCAGTCGTGTCCTTTGTGGCAGGCATTTCTGTCAACAACGTCTCCGAAATACGAAGATGTAATTCCACCCTTAACCGGTTTTATAAAAAATAGCACAGATGATTTCTTTAATTTGTCATTTGTGCTATCTTTTAAATTCTTTTTTGATGTTTTGTTGGACTTGTTTTTTATTTTCTTTTTATAAATTTTCGGGTTAATCTTTTTTTCATTTAAATCTTTTTCTCTTGTGTTTCTATTAATAACGTAACCGTATGCATATATTTCCATTGTAGTTTGTTCAAAAATAATGATTCCTATCATAAGTAAAACACATAAAATCGGCAGAAACAATATTTTCATCTGCCTGTTAAAAAGTTTAAATCTGTTAATTTCTATACCCCCAATTTTGCTTCAATTAGTTTTACTGTCTGCTGTATTGTATGTCCATGCTCATTTATTATTATATCCGCATATTTTTCATATAACGGTGTTCTTTCATTAAATAAATCTTCTAATGTTTGTCCGTCCTTTAGAACTACCCCTCTTTTTTCCAAGCTTCCTAGTCTTTTTGAAAGTGAATCAAGATCAAGTTTTAAATAAATAACTGTTCCTATTTCTGACAAATGCTCCATTGCTTCTTTTCCATAAACCACACTGCCGCCTGTTGCAATAATTGATTTTTCTGTGTTAATTGAAGCATTAACCTTGTTTTCTATATTGATGAATTCATCAATTCCCTCTTCTGCAATAATATCCTTTAACAAACGGTCTGTCTGTTCTTGAATAACTAAATCTGAATCCATGAATTTGTAACCTAAAACCTTTGCAAGCACTACTCCTATTGTACTTTTTCCAACTCCAGGCATTCCTATTAATACGATGTTTTCTTTATTCATAATTGTGTCCCTTTCCATTAAGTATACTATTTATTTTTTGTCCTATTTTCATTAAGCAGGCTTGCCCTTTTAACAGCACCGCTTCCATACTTTGCATTAATTAAATCTAATGCCTTGTCCAATTTTTTCATTTTCTCTCTGGATATATTGTTTTCTTCTTTGTTCCATGAATCAATATCCATAAAAGTCAGTTGTTCCGGCTCGTCTTCTTCTATTAAATTAGCTGTTCTCACACCTAAAAGCCTAACCGGTCTGCCACTCCACAAACCTTTAAAGAGATTTTTTGAAATGTTATATATTTCTGTTCCGGAGTCAGTAGCAATATCTACTGTAATTTGTTTTGAACATTTTGTAAAGTCATTATATTTAATTTCAACAGCAACTGTTTTTGCCTTTTGTTTTCCCTCTCGTAACCTTCCTGAAACTTTTTCTGAAAGTCTTAGAAGAATTCTGTTTATTTCAACAATATTGTCTAAATCCTTTGGAAGGGTTGTGGAATTTCCTACGCCTTTTAAATCTTCCCTTTTGGTATTTACTACGCTTTCGTCAATTCCGTTAGCATATTCCCACAGTACCCTGCCATGACTTTTTAAATGAGCATCTAATATGGTAACAGGGCTTTTTGCCAACTGACCAATTGTAAAAATTCCTAGTTTATGTAACACATTCACGCTGGATTTTCCTGCCATAAATAAGTCTTCCACAGGAAGCTTCCACATTTTCTCTTGGATTTCTTCTTTGTAAAGAGTGTGTACCTTATCCGGCTTTTCAAAATCTGATGCCATTTTTGCCAAAACTTTTACATCTGAAATTCCTACATTTACAGTAAAGCCAAATTGTTCTTTTACTTTGTTTTTTATTGTATATGCAGCTTCTATTTCGTTAGAAAATTTGTTTCTTATTCCTGTATAATCCATATAGCACTCATCAACGCTTACCTGCTCTATATCCGGTGTAAATGATTTCAAAAGTTCCATTAACTTATGACTTTGTTCAGAATAATAATCATGCTCCGGTGGAACAATTTCCAAACCGGGGCATTTTTTCAAAGCATTTACTACAGGTTCTCCTGTAACTATACCGTATTTTTTTGCAGAAATTGATTTTGCAAGAACAATTCCATGACGGTTCTTCTTATCTCCACCTATAATACAGGGAATATTTCGGATGTCTTTTGGATAACCGTTCTTTAACATCTTAACTGCTGTCCAACTTAAATACGCTGAATTTACATCTATATGAAAAATTATCTTATCATGCTTCAACACTATTCTCCTATTAATAATTTTTCATTAAACTGTCTATATTTCCTTGTTGTCTATTTCTTTTCTGTCCACTTATTTGCTGTCTACTTATTTTTCTTTCTTTTTGGTTTTTGAGTTTTTCTAACTGCAAATCCAAATTTACCAAGTTTCTTGCCTGTGCTGTAATATTGACCATGAGAATAAACTATAGGCTTTGCTTTTGCCAAATCAAACTTGCCTTTTTCATCCATATACTCTTTGCCTGCATGAACGCAAAGAACTTTTGCAATAAACATATCATGAGTTCCTAAATGCTTAATTTCTGTCACTTCACATTCAATATTTACAGGGCTGTCTGTTAAAAGTGGTGCCTTAACATACTCAGCCTTTTCAGTCTGCAAATTCATTTTTTCAAATTTGTTTTCATCACGACCTGATTTCACGCCACAATAATCTGTAGCCTTAGCCAGTTTTTCTGTTGTAAGATTAATTACAAACTGGCCTGATTTCTTAATCATATCGTAAGAATATCTTGATGGTCTTACTGAAATATAAACCATTGCCGGATCAGTACATATAGTTCCTGTCCATGCTACTGTAAATATATTTTCGTTGCCACTATTGTCAGCCACTGTTACCAAAACAGCAGGCAGTGGGTATAACATATTGCCCGGTTTCCAAGTTTCCTTTGCCATATTTTTCTCCCTAAAAATTGATTATTTTTATTAAATCTTATTGACTCTTTTTATCCTTATTTTTTAACTTAATATTCTTTATTTTTACCTGATTTTTATCAGCTGTGTAAACAACAGTTAATTGGCTGTCACATTTACCTGATATGCTGTATATGTAACTGCTTGTAAGGGATGTATCTGTTGATGATACATAGCTGTAAGAATATTTGTAAGTTAAAGTGTACTCTTTGTTTTTCTTATTATAAACAATCCTGCTGTCCTTTTTATTAATTTTCATATCAATTACTTTTAGCTTTGATACATTTCTGTCATCAGATGGATATGTGATTTCCATTGATTGGTCAACAAGTGATGAGACTTTATTTTTTGTTTTCTTTGTGCTAAATAACTTCAACAGTTCTTTTCTTTTACTGTCTTTTGTTCTAACAGCTTTGTAGAACTGGTCTACAAGACTATCACAATTTTTGTTAATTATCTTAGTGTAATTATCATTAGCTACAGGTTGAATCTTTGACAAATCAAGTTTTGTATCGTCTTTACTTACATTCAAAGTTTTTACCATAGCGTAACTTGCATTTGTAGCTACAGCTTTGTAGTTTCCTTTTAAAGTTTTATTAAAAAGATATACTTCCTGGCCACTTGAATTTTTTGAAACTTTTGCATTGCTGTTTGTAATTGTAATGCCATTTAACTGTAATTCATTACCTGCCGGTAAAGTAACCTGAAAATTGTTGGTTAAAATATCATCTATGTTTACATAAAAGTCAGGTACAATATTTAAACCTTTTCTTTTGGATGTTATTTTTACTACGAAATCTTTTGTTTTTCCTGTTTCTTCGTTTTTGCATTTAATTGTTACTGACTTCTGCCCATCTTTTGTTTCAGGCTTATTTATATCATAAGAATCAATGGTATATTGTTTTCTCAAATTTTCCATTTTCTTAGTGTATAATGTTTTTTCCACATACGCATCTTCTTTGTCTATGTAACTGTACATTTTGTTATAATCCATGGCAACGAAAGCTCTAAAATAATTAGATGCCACATCTGTTGGATCTGATTCATGGTTAATATATGCTGCCGCTGCCCCTATCCCAAAACATATACTTATAAACAGTAAAATACATATAAGGGAAAAGATTCTGCTTTTTCTTATTTTATTAATTAATTCTTTCATATTTACTCCTTTTTTGCCTTCAAGGCATACACCTTAAATGTTACCCATTATCCTTGATTTTTGCAAGGCTTTTATGTATCATTTACATAAGTATGATGTAATATTTTAAAGACGAGGTTATAAAAAACATGGATAAAAAAACAATGTTTAATGAAGCTTTAGCAAAATTAGTTTCTTATGCTACAGCTCACGATAATTTAATTACTATGGAGGATGTTAAATCTTTCTTTAATGGTCTTATTGACGATGACAGTCAGTACAAACTTATATACGACTATCTATCAATTAATAAAATAGAAATTAAAGGCTTTACTCCTAGTGACGACAATATTTTTGACGACAGTCATGGAATGAATGCCATCTCAGAAAACATAGCAAAAGATGAAAATGGGCAGTCACAGGAAGAGACTGATTTTATAAAAATGTATATGGATGATATGGACGCTCTTCAAACTGTATCAGATGTAGAACAGGCTGCGCTTGTAAATAAACTAATAGCCGGAGATGCATCTGCATCTACTCCACTTGTAGAGTCTAAACTAAAGAAGGTTGCAGATATTGCAAAAAAATATTGTGGAAAGGGAGTTACTTTTGGTGACTTAATTCAGGAAGGTAACTTAGAACTTATGGTTGCCGTTTCTGAATACACTAAGGAATGTGGTGATTTTAATAATTATATTGATAAACGCATTGAACAGGGTATCCGCAACGTAATTAACAGTCAGATTAATTCTGATCGAATCGGACAGCATCTTGCTGACAAGTTAAATCAGCTTGACAACACAACAAGCAAGCTTAGCAAAGAGCTTGGTCGTGTGCCTGAAATTTCTGAACTTGCTGATGCAATGGGAATTACAGAAGATGAGGCTTCTTTATTGCTTAAAACATCACTTGATACTTTATCAGTTAATCAGGATACCCAGATTACAGATGCCAAAACAGCTGAAGAAATTGCAAAAGAAGGTACTGTTTCCGTTGAAGACTTAATTAATAATAATTCTGTTTCTGCAGATGGATTTATGGGACAAAGCTATGCTTCTACAGATGACTCAATGGATATTACTAAACCGGCAAGTGGTAGTGATCCTTTAACCTGGAGAAAACATACAAGATAATTCAGTACAGTAATTTATAGTATTTTGTAATTTATTATTTTAAAAGAGTTATATTTTTTCATAAACGTATTTGGTTATCAAATATCAAAAATGTTGTTAACTTTGAAGATATGTATCTGAAATTCAGGACATATACCTTCAACTTTAACAACATTTTATTCTTTACATATATTTCTTAAATATTCTGTTAAATATAAAAGAATTCAAATATGCAAGTACCGAAAATCCGACAAATGACATTACATATATAACAGAGGATGCTGCGCTTCCTAATGTTACCAGTAGAATAATAGGGAGTAATGTAATGGTCACAATTAACAAAGTCCATGGAAAATGACCTATTCCCATTAAGAAGGCATTTTTCAATGTATTTTTCACTGTGTTTTCAAAAGTGCTTTGTAATGCCATGGCATAAAGGAATACGAAAAGTATTGCTAAAGCTGCTGCTAACATAAACCCTCTTAATACTGTAGGTAGCAGACCTTTTGGCATATAATTGATTATATATAAATCGGCTGTTGGGATTAATGAAAGCACCAATAAAATAATCCACATTATTGTTGATTGTTTGAAATTTTCCTTGAACAGTTTAAAGTATGACCTAAATATGTAGCCTTCACTGTTACTTGCCATTTTTTTTGTTACTCCATAAAGAGCCGTTGTTGACGCTCCTATAGTAACAATAGGTAACGAACATATAATAAATAGCAGGTTTACTATTATTAAATCTGCTATTTTTGATAAAAACTCATATAGTTTGCTGTCAATTCCAAACACAAATATTTCTCCTTACAATTCTTTTACTGATTCTTTCTCTAATAATTCAGCTTCAAAAATCAGTTGTTTCTTTTCATCGTTTCCATTTATAGCATCCATTAAAAGTTTTATTGACGACTTAACCATTTGTTCACAAGGCTGTTTCATTGTTGACAATGATGGTTGAAAATATCTTGACATATCAAGGCCGTCAAATCCTAAAACCGAATAATCCCCGGGAATTGTTTTACCTTCTTCCATAATTGCCTTGTACGCCCCAAAAGCTGTTAAATCTGAAATTGCATATAGCGCTGTGAAGTCTACATTAGATTTAAGCAATTCTTTAGTTACTTCATAACCATTTGCTACTGAATATTCCGGTATATCATCCTTCATATATCTTATTAACTCATCTTTTATTTCAATGCCGTTGTCTTTCAAAGCTCTCTTATAGCCTCTTAAACGAAGACCACCAACCGCCTGATCATTGCTTCTGCCTGAAATCATTGCGATTTTCTTATGGCCTTTTTTACATAAATAATCAACTGCTCTATAGCTTTCCTTTTCGTCATCAATTGATACAGATGAACAATTTCTTTTTGGTGCCATCATATTAACTGCAACTGTACACAAAACATAAGGTACACCGATTTCTTCCAGTCTGTTGTCTAGAGAATCCATCTGGCCCCCAAGAAAAATAAGGCCTTTTAATCTTTTTTCTTTAGCAAGCTGTATAGCTACACTTACATCATCCTGGTCTTCTCCAAGCGCATGAATTAAAAATGTATATTCTAACTTCTTCAATTCTTCTTCAAATATCTTAAGCATTCCTTGAAAGAACTGATTGTCAATTCCTTTTATTAACAATGCTATTGTATTTGACTCTGTCATTTTTAGATTTCTCGCACTGTTATTTGGAACATAATTATATTCTTTAATTACTTTTAGTATTCTTTTTCTTGTATTTTGATTAATTCCCGGGTCATCATTAATTGCTCGGGAAACAGTGCTAATTCCAACCCCACATATTCTTGCTATGTCTTTGATAGTAAGATTTGCCATGTCTTTCCCCTTTCATTTAGCATAAATTAATAAGTTTCATTTCTTCCACAATTTAGCATTTTACCACATAGCTGTACTTTATGCAAAAAGCTGCGAAAGTTGTCCCTTCGCAGCTCTTTTAAGAAATTATTATCTGTATTCTGTTATGCTCTGCCATAAAGAACAGTCAACTTTTTAATTTTGTTGTTTAACCTTTTTGTTAATTGTGTAGATTTCAAACGCCATCTCCAATTGTCTCCTAATGTAGATGGTGTATTCATCCTCGACTTATTGTCTAAATGTAAATAGTCCTGCATAGGAATTATGCAAGTATTTGCAGTTGAAGCCTGAGCCATTCTTATAATCTCATCCACTAACTGTGTTTTTGTTTCAACTTTTCTTCCTATGTATTCTTCTATCATTTGTACTTCTTCAGGTTCAATGTCATCAAGCCAACCCTTTAATGTTTCATTATCGTGGGTGCCTGTATAAACTACACAATTCTTATCATAATTATATGGCAAATAATCTCTTGGTCCTGATGAGTCCCTACTATCAAAAGCGAATTCTAATACCTTCATATTAGGGAAACCTGAGTCTTTAACTAACTGTCTTACTGTGTCAGTTATATAACCTAAATCCTCAGCAATAATATTAATATCTCCCAAACAATATTTAATTCCATTGAACAAATCTATACCCGGGCCTTTTTCCCAATGCCCGCCTATAGCATCTTTGTCCTTTGCCGGTATTGAATAGTATTCATCAAAACCTCTAAAGTGATCAATTCTTACAACATCATATAATTTCACACTTCTCTCTATTCTCTTTATCCACCAGTCATAATTAGTGTATTTGTGATAATCCCATTTGTATAATGGATTTCCCCAAAGCTGTCCTGTTGCTGAAAATCCATCCGGTGGACATCCTGCAACTGCAATTGGATTTCTCTCATCATCTATTTGGAATAATTCAGGATGTGCCCACACATCAGCACTATCATATGCAACGTATATTGGAATATCACCAATAATTTTTATTCCATTATCGTTTGCATATTTTTTCAGTTTGTACCATTGTCTGTAAAACTCATATTGAATAAACTCATAAAAAGTAATTTCATCAGCTAATTCACTTTCGTAATATTCCATGGAATATTCCCATCTGAGTTTTATGTCCTCCGCCCAATGGTCAAAACTCTGCCCATTAAACCTTTCCTTAATAGCCATGAACATTGCATAATCTTTTAACCAATAAGCGTTTTCAGCTTTAAATCTTTTAAACTCTTCACGTTCGCTTATATCACTTTTTTCATAAGCAGTTTTTAAAAGTTCAAATCTGCCATTATACAATTTCTCATAATCTACTTTATCTGTTTTGCTACCGAAATCCACTTTATCACATTCTTTTTCTGTTAGAAGTCCCTGCTCTATTAAGTCTTCTAAACTAATAAAATAAGGATTTCCTGCGTATGTTGAAAAAGACTGATAAGGTGAATCTCCGTAGCTTGTAGGTCCTATAGGCAATATCTGCCAGTATTTCTGGTCGGCTTCTTTTAGAAAATCCACAAATTCATATGCTTCTTTTGAAAAGCTTCCTATACCATACTTTCCAGGCAAACTTGAAATTGGTAATAAAATTCCACTAGCCCTCATAGTTCCTCCTTAAATAATCTTTAACCCTTTACTGCTCCTGCAGCTACACCTTTTATAATATGCTTCTGACATGTGAGATAGAATAATATAACAGGTATAATACTTAATATAATAAGTGCCATTATCGCACCTAAATCTACTGAACCGTAACTTCCCTGTAAGTATTGAATATGAATTGGAATAGTTCTGTATCGATCCAAGTCAAGAACTAAATATGGAAGAAGATAATCGTTCCATATCCACATAATCTCAAGAATACCTACTGAAATTAATGTTGGTTTTAACATTGGTACAATAACGATGAAAAATGTTCTGATAGGTCCGCAACCATCAATTGCTGCTGCCTCCTCGATTTCAAGTGGCAAACCTTTGATGAATCCCGTAAACATAAACACCGCCATACCGGCTCCAAATCCCAAATATATAACCGGGATTGTCCAAGGTGTGTTAAGTCCCAATGAATCTGCTGTATTTGACAATGTGAACATTACCATCTGGAATGGCACTACCATTGAGAATACAAACAGATAGTAAACAATCTTACAAACTATACTATCAACTCTGGCAATATACCATGCTGCCATTGATGTACAAACTAATATTAAAGCCGTTGATAAAACTGTAATTACAAAACTGTATAATACTGATTTAAAAAACGGATAATTTCCAAATGTAAAACCTTTGATGTAATTAGCCCAACCTACTAAAGCTTTTCCTATAGGCCATGCAAATGTATCTGTTTTAACAAAGGTATTTGCTTTAAAAGAGTTCATTAAAACAACAAATATCGGACTGACATAAATTAATGTTACAATTGATAATATTATTGTTAAAAGCTTTCCATGTTTCAATGGAATTTCATTGTTCTCTTTTAATTTTTTCTTCTTTGTGGCAGCAACTAATTTTGTATCTTTTAAATTTCTATTTGTTTCTTTATTGTTCATTATTGCTGCACCTCCTTTGATCTAGTTGCCTTAAGCTGAATAATTGATATTCCTGCAACTAAAATAAAGAATATAACGGCTTTCGCCTGTGCCACTCCCTTACCTGTAAGTGACTGTCCATAAAATGTGTTGTAAATATTAAGTGCCAACATTTCTGTTGTCTTTATAACTGAACCATCCTTTAACTGTTCAAATGGCTGACCATTTGTTAATGCTAAGTTTTGGTCGAAAAGTTTAAATCCATTAGTTATTGTTAAGAACAAACAAATTGTAATAGATGGCATAATATTTGGAATTGTTACTCTTGTTAATGTCTGCCATTTGCTTGCTCCATCGATTTTTGCTGCTTCAATTAATTCTCCGGGAACTGCCTGTAACCCTGCAATATAGATAATCATCATATATCCAACCTGCTGCCAGCACATTAATATGATTAAGCCCCAAAAACCATATCTTGTTTCCATTAATATTGAAGTGTTCATTTTTCCTAATATACCATTGAAAATCATACTCCAAATATATCCAAGAACAATACCACCAATTAAGTTTGGCATGAAAAATGCTGTTCTAAATAAGTTTGCACCTTTTATACCTAACGTTAATAAATATGCTATTGCAAATGCCAGTATATTTATCAAAAATAGTGATACTATTGCATACAATGCTGTATACCAAAATGCATGTATAAATGACGCATCGCTAAATGCATCCATGTAATTTCTAAAACCTACAAAAGAAGCATCTCCGATTGTAACAAATTCACAAAAAGATAAATAAATTCCTCTTAAAAATGGATAAATAAATCCAATACAAAAAGCTCCAAAAGTAGGTGCTAAGAATAGAAGAAAGCATCTTTGAATAGGTCTGCGAAGAAGTTTAGAATTTACAGATGTTCCACTGTTATGTTTTTTCTTTTTTTCTTTCACAGCAATCTCCTCCTTATTTCTAATAAGAGGGGGCGGGCTATGCCCGCCCCCTAAATATCAAGTTTCTATATTTATTTCCTATAGCAATTAATAACTATTATTTAGTTAATAATTATTGTCCAATCAATAATTATAATTTATTTATTGGATAATTTATTTGTTAGCTGCCTTATATTGTGTAGCCCATCCTTCTACAAATGCTGTCTTAACATCATCCCATGAACCGCCTGCATCATATTTGTTCATTGCTGCTACAAGGCTTGCTCTCCATTCATCTACATTTGGTGTGTAGTTAAATGCCCAGTCAACATTGTAATTTCCTGCATCAAATAAGTCGTTTGCATTCTTTAAGAATACATTTCCACTGTCTGCTGCTTTCTTATATGGAATAGCGCCAAACTGTTCAGCCATAACTTTTGTACCTTCATCGGAAGTTACTAACCATTTCATAAAATCAAGTGTTGCCTTCTGATCAGCTTCTGAAGCTTTTGCATTAACTGCCCAGCAGTTCTCTGTTCCTGAGCAAAGGCCTGCTTTTTCTTCACCATCAACTCCACAGTAAATTGGAATCATCTGCATATCATCATCTGAAATTGATTTTTTTAAAGCATCATATTCCCATGTACCATTCTGGAAGAATACTGCTTCACCATTCTTGAATTCTGCTTCTGCATCATAACCACCTGTTGCTAAAGTGTTCTTATCGTATTTGCTGTTGTTAATGTATAAATCCCATGTTTTTTTGAAGTTATCTAAATATTTTCCTTTAATTGTTGCAGGAGCTTCTTTCCATCCATCATCTCTTCCTTCATAGAATAATGGCATGTTTGCTAAGTGTCCTGTAAATCTCCATGATGATGCATCATCCATTCCTGATGATGTAAATGCATCAAATCCAAGTTTGTCAGCTCTCTTATGAATATCTTCAGCAACTGACTTTAATGATTCAAAGTTCTTAATGTCTGAAACTTCATATCCTGCCTTCTTAAGTAATTTCTTATTTACAATTAATCCATAACTTTCATAGCAATAACCGATTGATGCAACTTTGCCTTTGTCATCTTTCAAGTTAAATGAATCTGTACTTAATTCCTTGTAAATATCTGTGTCCTTAAGATCTAAGCAATAATCATCCCAAGTCTTAACTGCTGCCTGGTTACCAACTACAAATAATGTAGGTGCTGCTGATTTTCCCATTTCAGAAGTTAATGTTGAGTTATAGTTTCCTGAAGCTGCTGTAACAACCTTTACCTTAACTCCTTTTTCCTTCTGGTATGTCTTTGCTACTTTCTGTAAAGCCTCATCAGCTTCTGGTTTAAAGTTTAACCAGTAAACTGATCCTTTTTCTGAGCTTGATTTATCGCTCTTAGAACTGCTTCCACATCCTGCTAATAATCCTGCTACCATTGTTGCACACAACGCTACACTTAATAATTTCTTACGCATATCTTTGTCTCCTTTTCTTAAAAAAATAACTTAGGTTATCCGATATTTCCATTTCCAGTGTGGTACTCACTTTCTTTGGAAACGTTTCCTATGAACTGATAGTAGCACTTTTCGGAAACGTTTTCAATAATATTTTCACAAATAGAACACATTTCGACCTTTTATACAATAAAAGCTTATCTTTTTGTGCATTTTGCACATATACTGTAACGTTTTTATGCGTTTTTTATCTATTTACCATAGTTTTATTTTTTTATGCAATGAATCTTCTGAAAGAATTTTCTATTTTTGAAAGCCTGTTACTTATGACATTCTTTCACACCCAATGGGTGTCCGTCCGCAACTATTTTCTTTTCGCACTAGTGTGCATCCCTAGTGGAACGTTTTTTGGACAATGAGAAATTCTTTCCAAATTTCTCATTGTTCAAAAAAAAATGAGCCGGTACTTAAGTACCGGCCCTTTAATGAGATTAAGTAAAATATATATTTAAGAACAGAGTTCTAAAATATCTTTTTAATAAATAATTGTTAATTACTGTTAATTATTTTTCATCATATTTCAATGCATCGTATCCTGTATCACCTGTACGAACTCTCATTACATCTTCGACACTTGTAACGAAAATCTTACCATCGCCATAGTGTTCTGTATTAAGAGCTTTTCTTGCTGCTGCAACTACAAGTCCTGGATCAACCGTTGATACAACTATATCAACCTGAACTTTCTTATAAAGGTTCATTGTTGTTGACACACCTCTATATCTACCTGTCTTACCTTTTTCAGCTCCACAACCCATTACCTGAGATACTGTCATACCCATTACTCCAATGGCATTCATTGTATCTCTAAGAACTCCAAATCGTTCTTCAGGACATATAATAGAAATCTTAGTATATCTGCCTTCTGACTTATCACCTAATGTAAGTGGTGTAGGTTTAACATCTGATAAATCAACTGCCCCTTCACTTTCACCTGCATATGATGGTGCTGCTGGAAGGAAGTCTGCGTATGCTGATGCAAGACCATGTTCTGAAATATCCATACCAATAATTTCTTCTTCTGCTGTTGTTCTAAGTCCAATTGTATGTTTAATTAACTGGAATACGATTGTCATCATAATCGCTGCATATACATCAATTGCCACAATACCTAAAATCTGAATTCCTAATAATTTTGCTCCACCACCGTAGAATAAACCTGCGTATGCTGAACCATCTGCAAATGCCTGTACTGTATCACCTTTTCCTGTTGCAAATAAACCAACTGCGATTGTTCCCCAAACACCATTTGCCCAGTGAACACCAACTGCACCAACAGGATCATCAATGTGGAATTTCTTGTCTAAAACTTCTACAACTACATCTACTAAAATACCTGCTACAGCACCGATGATTAATGCGCCAATTGTATCTACTGAAGCACAACCTGCTGTAATTGCTACTAAACCTGCCAGTGAAGCATTTAAGCACATGCCTACATCAGGCTTACCATCTTTAATCCATGTGAAAATCATACATACTACTGTTGCTGTTGCAGGAGCAATTGTTGTATTCATAAAGATTGAAGCTAAACTGTCAACATTTGTTGCTGCTGCACCGTTGAATCCGTACCAGCCAAACCAAAGAATGAAACATCCTAAAGCACCAAGTGTAATTGAATGACCGGCAATAGCATTTGATCTGATTTTTCCATTTGATCTCTTTGTATATTTACCAATACGAGGACCTACAATAATTGCACCAACTAAAGCTGCCATACCACCAACTGAGTGAATTACTGCTGAACCGGCAAAATCTACGAAATTTAACTGCTGTAACCAACCATGTCCACCAAGGTTCCAAACCCAACCTGCTTCAATAGGATATACTATTAAACTGATTGCTCCTGAATAAATACAGTAAGCACTGAACTTTGTTCTTTCAGCCATAGCTCCTGAAACAATTGTTGCTGCTGTTGCACAGAACACTAACTGGAATACAAACTGTGACCAGTTGAAGTTACTGTAGTTTGTGAAAATATCAAGATTTGGAATACCAATAACACCCATTACATAATCCTCTGACATCATAAGTCCAAATCCTAATACAATGTACATAATAGTACCAATACAAAAGTCCATAAGGTTCTTCATAATGATGTTACCAGCGTTCTTTGCTCTGGTAAATCCTGTTTCAACCATTGCAAATCCTGCCTGCATAAAGAATACTAAACCAGCACCAATTAAGAACCAGATTGCAAAACTACTGTCTGTAGCTGCCTGAATAATTTCTTTTGCGTCCATAATTTTTTCCTCCATTCTTTCAGTCATATTTTTTCTCTTAAACATTTGAATTGACTTTTTTCAAATGTTCATCACAAGATTTCTCTTGTGGGGAAACATTTTAAAGGGGTATGTTTTCCTTCTTACGAAATTCTTTTATTCTCCTAAAAACAAAAGAAAAAGGGAGCTAGACCTTTACGTCTGCTCCCTTGCATTTCGTTTAACAATGGCTATTATAACATCTGTTTTTTGTTTTGCAACAGTAAACCTGTCTTAACTAAAATTATTAAGACATTGTTTTAAATATTTAACCATTTGTTTCATTTTATTAATTTAGTTCTTTCTAACTTTAAGTTTGGGAATTATATTTCCTATTTCGTCATAAGAATCTTTTTATAACTATGCTCTATTTGAAATTATGCTAAAGTTTCCTTTACCTGCTGGTAAATTCCTTCTCCGTCTAGCTTAAATTCTTTAAGTAATTCTACTGCAGGACCTGAATGTCCGAAAACATCCTGTACACCTAATTTTGTTACTTTTGTAGGCAATTTACTGCTTAATGCATCACATACAGCGCTTCCAAGTCCACCAATTACAGAATGTTCTTCAACCGTAACTACTTTTCCTGTTTTCTTAGCTGATTCAACAATAATATCTTCATCTAAAGGTTTGATTGTATGAATGTTGATTACTTCTGCATTGATTCCATCTGCTGCAAGTTTTTCTGCTGCCTCTAATGCATAGCCAACCATAAGACCTGTGGCAACAATAGTTACATCGCTACCTTCTCTCATTTTTACACCTTTTCCAATTTCAAACTTGTAGTCTTCCTTGTTAATAACAGGTGCTGCTAATCTTCCAAGTCTTAAATATACAGGACCATCCATTTCGTAAGCCGCTTTTACAGCCGCCTTTGTTTCAATATCATCACATGGACAAATTACTGTCATGCCTGGAATTGTTCTCATAAGTGCAATATCTTCGTTGCACTGATGTGTAGCTCCATCTTCTCCTACAGAAATACCTGCATGTGTAGCTCCAATTTTCACATTTAAGTGTGTATAACCAATTGAGTTTCTTACCTGCTCATATGCTCTTCCTGCTGCAAACATTGCAAATGTACTTGCAAATGGTACTTTTCCGCAAGTTGATAAACCTGCTGCAATACCCATCATATTTGCTTCTGCAATACCACAGTCAATGTGTCTTTCAGGATAAGCTTTTTTGAAAATACCTGTTTTTGTAGCTTCCGCTAAGTCAGCATCAAGAACTACAATATCATCATGCTCTTTGGCAAGCTCTACTAAAGCATTACCATAGCTTTCTCTTGTTGCGATTTTCTTTACTTCTGACATAATGCTTCACCTACTTTCTCTAAATCTTCCATTGCCACTTTGTACTGCTCATCATTAGGAGCTGCACCATGCCAATTTACTTTATTTTCCATAAAAGATACACCTTTTCCTTTTACAGTATTCATAACGATTGCTGTTGGCATACCCTTTGTTTCTTTTGCTTCATTTAAAGCACTTCTGATTTGGTCAAAGTCATGTCCGTTAATTGTAACTACATGAAAATTGAATGCCTTAAATTTTTCATCAATGGGATAAGGTGAGCATACATCCTCAACTGTTCCATCAATCTGCAAATTATTGTTATCCACAATAAATACCATGTTATCTAATTTTCTGTGACCTGCAAACATTGCTGCTTCCCAAACCTGTCCTTCTTCGATTTCTCCATCACCTAGCATTGCATAAACACGATAGTCACTGTTATCCATCTTTCCGGCAAGTGCCATACCTACTGCTGCTGAAATTCCCTGTCCAAGAGAACCTGCTGACATATCAACTCCAGGTGTGTGCTTCATATCAGGATGTCCCTGCAAATATGAGTCAATCTTTCTTAAAGTTGTTAAATCTTCCTTTGGAATAAATCCTTTTTCTGCTAATACACCATATAATCCCGGTGCTGCATGTCCTTTTGATAAAACAAATCTGTCTCTATCCGGTTTGTTTGGATTTTTGGGATCAAGACCATTCATTTCTTCAAAATAAAGAAATGTAAGCATGTCTGCTGCTGATAATGATCCACCCGGATGTCCTGACTTTGCACTGTGTAATGCTGTCACAACATTCTTTCTCACTTCATTTGCAATTTTTGCAAGCTGTAAATTTTCCATTGTTACTTCCTTTCTTAAATATGAAAATTTTATATGTCTGAATTATACTAAATTTCAAAATCTGATTCCTGTAATAAATTAAGTCCGTCATTTTTTGACTTTGAACCAAATATACCTTTGAACTTTCTTCCCAACTTCTTGGTATGCGCAATGGCATTGTCGATTATTTCTTCAACATTGTCCTGTGAAATTCCCTTATTTGCTCCAAAATAATCATCTATTGCCTTATAAAATGCCAAGTTGGCAAGTTCATCCATTTCGTATCCTTTGTTCAATGCATAACGCTTTCCATATTCTACCCATTCCTCAATGTTGTATTCCTTGATTCTAACAATGTGATTAAATATAGTTTCAAGTTTTGGATTCTCCTTAAGTAACTCTTCCATGCCATCTTCATTTCCTTCAAGAATAACAAGCATGTCATCTGTAAACATTCCACATCCATCTAACAGGCTAATAACAGTCATTTTTCCAAGTTGGTGTGCATTTTCGATAATTAAGTCACTGCCTACTAACTTGCCTAATACATATTTAAAGCCTTTTCTATTAAGCACTCGTGCATCAACTTTTGCAAGTTTTCTGTTTCTTCTACCACGTTTTCTGTTTACAAGTTTAATTAATTCAATGGCTAATGTTGTCTTTCCTGTTTTTTCATTCCCCATTATAATTACATTTCCATGGTCTGACTTACCATTTGGAGAATAATTAACAATCAATTCCTGTAAAACTTCTCTTATGTTAATCTCAAATCCTTCAACATTCAAGTAGTTTTTAAATTCTGTAAGTTCAGCTTCTGATAAAACATTCTCGCGAACAATATTATTATCCATTGTCTGATTTTCTTTCTTTTCTGTCTTTTTATTTTCTGTTGCTTCTTTTGGTTCTGCCTCTGCTGTAGCAGCTACTTTTTCTTCCGTTTTTGCTTCAGTAGCTGTAGCTGGTTCTTCCACATTTGCTTCCGTTTCAGTAGCTTCATCTTCTACTTTCGCTTCTGTTTCTGCAGCTTCATCCGCCTCTTTTTCTACTTCAACGGTCTCTTCTATCTTTGCTTCTATATTGTCAGCTTTTTCTTCTGTTCTCGTTTCAGTGTTAATGCTCTTGTTATCTGCTTTTTCTTCTGCCTCAGCAGTAGTTGCTTTCTCTTCCGATTCAACAGACTCTGCATTTGCTTCTGCCCCAACTGATGTTTTCTTTTCAACCACCTGTGTTTTAGGAGTATCTATAATCCTATCTTCGCCTACCGGTGTATCAGACTTTTGTTTGCCTTGAGCCTGCTTTTGCTCTTTAGACTCAACTTCAAATTCACCTTCCGGAACAATACCAGCACCTGCTAATATTTCAACTTTAGATGTTGGGTTTTCTTTAACTCTTACATCTGAGTCTTCCTGATTATTTGATACAACTTCCTCTGCTTCTTTTATTGCTTTTTGCAATTCATCGCGGGTTGGTAGTTTATCAGTCTTATATCCCATATCAGAGTTAGCAGCAATATTTTTGTATATCTTCTTCTGTCCTAAGTCATTGCTTTCATCTCTTGTTGGCGTTTTGTAGCCTAAATCAAGTGCCGGAACTTCACCTGTTTCCTCATGTAGTCCTTCTTCAATTTGTTCCTCTACCTGTGGTTTTACAACTCTGCTTACATTTGGTTGTTCTTCTTCTCTTGAAGGAATCTGAATTTTTCCAAATATACGTGTGCTCCCCAAATCATCAGGAACGATATTCTCAGTTGACTGAGCGTTTTTGTTTTCTTCTAAATCTTCTTCTAAAACAATATCGCTTTCATCAATTTCTATGTTATCATGAACACTTTCTTCTACCTTAATTGCATCATCAATTTCAGTGCCATCAACTTTTTCTTCTGTTTCATTTAATTCTTCTTTAGAAACCAGTTCATCATCAGACTCTTCAATAACACTTTCATCAATTGGAAGTATGCTGTCTTCTTGCTTTGCTTTAGAATTGCTATCACTAACTTCTGCTGCCTCATTAATAATGTCAACTGCTTCTTTTACAGTTTCAGGTTTAAGAATTCCTCTTTCCTGAAGCTGTCTTAAAATATCACTTACATCATTAATGCCTGTTAATTTTTCAGTTCTTGATTCTTCCGGTTCAACCTGTTCTGAGACTTTCTCATCTGCCTGTGACCTAGGCTGTTCTTCATCGTTTAGCAACTGACCAACTGTAATGTCACCGTCATGTAAATCCGGTTCAAATTCGCCATTTTCAATTGTTCCCTTAACTGTTTCAGTATTGTCACTATTTGTAACTTCAACCTGATCATCATTAGTTTTTGTTTCCTGCTGAGCTTCGTCAACAATTTCAGGTACCTTGTCATTCTGTGATGTTACTGAATCGACTGTTTCAGGTTCATTAGAAAGAATAATTTCTTCCATATCATCATCTTCACTTGAATTCAAATTAATAAATTCTTCTATATTCTTCTCTTCATTTTCAGCCTGCTTTGGTTCAACTTCTTCTGGAACACTCTCCTCTTCTTTTTCCGGTTTGTTCACAGAAGCTGTGTCTTTCTGTATCATGTCAGGATTAATTTCAAAAGGTCTAAAAGTTCTTTTCTGTTTCTTATGTGATTTTTCTTCTGCTTTAGAAATAATTTTCTTTTCTTCAACATTTCCGTCTTCATCTAAGAACTGGATTTCATCCACAGTCTCTGAAGTTTTTTCAGGTTCAGGCTTCACTTCTTCTTTTGTCTGACCATTTTCATTACTTACTATTTCAGCAATAGTTGGTTCTTCAGTCATTTTGGGAGCCTCAACAATTTTAGCCTTCACTCCATCTTCTGAAATATCAGTAATTTCTATAATTTCATCCGCACTGTTTTCCGCCAGTGTTTTAGCCTTTTTTTCTTTTTTTATCTTTGCAGCCTTTGGATTATTGATTTTTTCTTTTAAGTCAGAGGCTTTCTTTACATATTTTCCTTCGGAGAACCATAAATTAATCTCATCGCATATATCAAGGCATTTGTCCTTTTTGCCGGCTTTGTAATAAAGTTTTGCCAACTCGTAAGCCCATTTTTCTTCCATGTCAAGATTTACATATTCTTCCAAAATATTAATTAACTCTTCAATAGGTTTTCCCTGAGCCTTTGCCATTCTATATCTTAGAATATATCTTGCAGTATCTCTTGGTGCCATTTCAATAAAGTCTTCATAATAGCTTCTTGCTGCAGCAAAGTCTTTTGTTTTAACAGAAATTAAACATAGCTTGTATGCAATAAGTCTACCTGCATTTGTATTTTCATAAGCAATTGTTAAAGCTTCTTTTGCCTCTTCAAAATTATGAGTCACCTCATAGGCATCTGCAACTAAACTTAAAATATTATTGTCTTTTATTCTCTTTAAATCTAAAGAATCTGCAATGTCAACTGCTCTGTCAAAATCCCTGCGTTTCATTGCATCCCTTAGTTCATCCATTTTTTGTATCTGTTCATTTCTATCCATTTGAATACCTCTTTATTTTGACTTGTTAAACTGTTACACGTCCTTCTAATGCCCTTAGCAATGTAACATTGTCAATGCACTCTAAATCTCCTCCAACGGGAACGCCACTGGCTATTCTTGTAACTTTAATTCCCAAAGGTTTAACCACCTTGCTAATATACATTGCCGTAGCCTCACCCTCTACGCTGGAATTTGTAGCTATAATTACTTCATCAACATCATCTTTTAGTCGTTGAAATAATTCTTTTAATTTAATATCATTTTGCCCAATGCCGGCCATTGGATTAATCGCTCCATGTAAAACATGGTATACACCTTTGTATTCTCCTATTTTTTCATAGGCTGCCATATCCTTTGTTGTTTCAACCACCATAATTGTCTTGTGGTCTCTTTGATTACTGCTACAGATTGGACATACTTCCTGATCTGTAAGGGTACAACAGATTTTACAATATTTTACATTATTCTTTGCCTCTACAATTGCAGACGCTAAATCATGTACCTGTTCGCTAGGCATGTCTAATATGTGGAATGCAAGCCTTCCTGCTGTTTTGGGACCAACTCCCGGCAATGCTGAAAGCTCTTCTATTAACTTTGTAATGTAACCACTGTAGTAATCCATTAGAATAGACCACCCATTCCACCGGTAATTTTAGACATTTTCTGTGCTGATACTTCCTCGATTTTTCTAATAGCTTCATTAACTGCTGCCATTGTTAAATCTTCTAGCATTTCAATATCATCCGGATCAACTACTTCCGGATCAAATTTAATACTTGTAATTTCCTTCTTACCTGATATTGTAACTTCAACGGCACCGCCACCTGATGTTGCAGTGTAGCTTGACTCTTCAAGCTGAGCCTGTGCTTCTTCCATCTGCTTTTGCATCTTCTGTGCCTGCTTCATTATATTATTCATGTTTCCAGGCATGCCTCCCGGAAATCCTCCTCTTCTTGCCATTTAGAAATCCTCCTCTTCAACTTCCATTTTTATTTTTGAGACTACTTCCATAAAATAATCACTAAAACTCTGATTATTTTCTAATATAGTCATTTCAATTCTTACCTGTTTTTGTATTTCTTCACTAATCACATTAGTAAGCATCTCTATTACCTCAGGTTTATTACAACCTTCATAACCAATTGAACCTGCGTTAAATACAATTAGCAAGGTGTCTTCACCTTTGACGCTAAATCTTGCATCATTTAAATAAATCTTATATGGATTAGAAATGTGTCTCTTGATTCTTCCCCAGTTATCCACAACTGCCTGTATGTCAGCCGGAACCGGTTTATCAAATACCTTCTTTTCCTTTGGCTTCTCCTGTGCCTGAGCAGTAGGTCCGGAGACCACCTGCTTTGAAACAAAATCACCATTTTCTATTTTCTTCTCCATTAAAGCAATTCTGTTATTTAATGAACTTATGTCTCTTTCCATGGCAGGTTTAGTTAATTTAATAAATGCAATTTCTATTAACACACGTTTCTGTGATGAATATTTGATTTGTCCTGCCAATTCAGAAAAAATTCTAATATATCTCATAATTACATCTGTATCCACCATATCCGCTTCTTCTTTAAGAGACTGTATTCTCTCCTGGGAAGCATCTATAATTTCACTTGCTTCATCAGATGTTTTAATAAGCATCAAATTTCGTAAATACCAAATAAAATCATTAACAAACTGTCCTAGTTCACGTCCCTGCATAATTATTTCATCTAATAAATTAATACATGAAACAACATCACCGTTAATGATTTGTCTTGTAAGTCTGCTGAAAATCTCGTTATCAACAGCCCCTAAAACATCTAGAACATTCTCGTATGTTAACTTCTGTCCTAAATAAAAGGCTATGCACTGGTCCAAAAGACTAAGTGCATCACGCATGGAACCATCTGCAGCTTTTGCCACATATTGAAGTGCCTTTTCTTCAACCTCAATATTTTCTTTTTCCATAAGTTCCGCAAGTCTGTTTACAATAGTATCGATGGAAATTCTTTTAAAATCATATCTTTGACATCTTGATAAAATTGTAATTGGGATCTTATGTGGTTCCGTTGTTGCCAATATAAACAATACATATGATGGTGGTTCTTCCAATGTTTTAAGCAAAGCATTAAAAGCTCCAATTGACAGCATGTGAACTTCGTCAATAATATATACAGTATATTTTCCACTTGACGGAGTATACTGTATTTCATCTCTGATTTGTCTTATGTTATCTACACCATTATTTGAGGCAGCATCAATTTCTATTACATTCATGGAACTGCCTGAATTAATCCCCTTACATACATCACATTCATTGCAGGGACTACCATCAACAGGATGTTCGCAGTTTACGGCTTTTGCAAAAATCTTTGCCACACTGGTTTTACCTGTTCCTCTTGTTCCACAAAATAAGTAAGCATGTCCTATTCTGTTTGCATTTATCTGATTTTTTAAAGTTTGCACAATATGATCCTGACCCTTTACTTCATCAAAAGATGTTGGTCTGAATTTTCTATACAATGCTGTGTAAGACATGTTTTCTCCTTTGCTGTAATATTTTTGGGCATAGTACACCCATTTGCACCTTTGGATACCATTATAAACTAAAAAAGTTTTCCATACAAGATGTTGGAAAACTTTTCTTTCTATAAAATATTTTAATTATAAATTAATACATTACATCAAGCCATGCAATATATCCCAGCTGTGTATGGGCAAATCCAAATTTGTTATTCACCTTGCCGTCCACTACCATTTTTAACATAACTTTTTTTGCGTCATTGTTTGACTTACATGCAGCAATACAATTTTTAAGTCCGGACTTTAACTGTCCACCTAAGACATAACCTAATCCATACTTACAGAAAAATTCTGGTGTTTTATTTGGCTTTTTCTTATAGTATCCAGATTTTTTATTGCCTGCATATTTTAAGAAAGCTTTTACTAATGAGTTTTTCCCCTGTACTCCGAATCCATTATATTTCGCTTTGCTCAGTTTCTTAAACTTCTTCTCCATTGATTTCTTTTTTGATTCTGTCAAAGTTATATCTACACCATATCTTTTGTATCCCCATTTCTTTGGTGCAACTTCTGTTACAAAATCTCCCGGATTTAAATAATTAAAAATATTCTCATATCCTTTTTTCTTTGCCAAGACAGATACTCTTGGTGTTGCAAATGTATATGCATACACGTTATTTTTTCCTACTACGCTATTCATATGTTTTGCAAATAAATTAGCTATCGCTGCTCCTCTGCTATGACCTGTAATCCAAACCTTCGTTTTAGAATTTTTATTCAGCCCTACTTTGTTGCTTGATAAATAACTTTTTATTTCTTTATACATCTTTTCTTCGGCAATGGAAAAACCTGTATGAGTATTTCCTTTTCCAAGATTCCAATTGCTAACCCACTCATAATCACCACCGGTACCTTTTACCCAAACAGCCACAATATTTGTGCCATCTACATTTCTAATACCAACTTCATATGATATGGTATCATTGTTATTTTTCTTTGGAGTCTTTTTTACATATTTGTATTTATTAAACTTGCAGGCTTTTATCAGCTTATTGGAATATTTTTTGTTATAAACTGAAGATGCCGCAAGCATTGACAATTTTGCAAGGCCTCCCTGAATTTTTGAGCTTGATTTTGTAAAATATCCATCTGAATACTTTTCCGTATCCTTTAATACTTTCTTTGTCTGACCATCTTTGTATGTTCCGGTTACATTTAATGTAATACTGTTACTTTTATTTGTAACATTCTTTACTTTATCTCTGTCAAATGGCTGGTCAGATAAAAGTACTGAATTTGCTTTTACTTTAATAACCGGTCTTACACCATATGAATATGTAAAATACTGGGTTTTTATTTTTCCAGTAACTGAAACAAAACTTTGAACCATGTTTCCATAATGCCAGCCACCAGGACCTCGAAGCCACCATCTTACTGCCGGTTCATCATATCCTGCATATTTTGTTGTATATGCTATTCTTGTATCTGTGTCACTGTCTGTATCATCAAAACCATAATCTAAACTTTGAACTTCATCACTATCAAGTAAAGATACTTTGTCCTGTGTTTCAATATACTGCGCCGGTTTTTTATCTATATAAGCATCGTTATATGGATGGTATTTTGTAACATTTACAATTGCTTTCATATCTTTTTGTTCGTTTTTTGTAAATGCTGTATTATAAAAGTCATCGTTTAATTTGTCTCTTAATTGTGATTCTGACCAAAATCCCTGGTAATCACTCATAAACAAAACTTTCTTTGAAAGAAGTGTGTAATATCCACCACTTTCACCTAAAACAAGCCATTCTATTGAATCATTTGCCTTGGCATAGTGAAATCTACCATAAGCTTTTGCTCTGGCATATTTTACACCTTTGTAGGTAACTGTGCCGTCTTTGTTAAAATCCGTATCATCTAATGTATAAATGATATCTTCATTTGTAATGAAATTCTGATAATAAGCACCAAAATATACAGATGTTCCAACAGCATATCCTGATGCTGCCTTTACAGAAACATTCCATAAATCAACTCCCGAAAACATTGACATAACCATAGTCAAAATCATTACCATGCTTAAAAATTTTTTCTTCATTTTGTCCTCCTTTTTTTCTTTTGTGTACTATTTATATTGTATTATATTCTGTAATATTTTTAAACTATTTTATATAAATGTATATTTTATATAAATCACATTGTCTCAAATTATCACTTTATTAAAGTTAAAACTTCTAAATTCAATTTCGGATAAAAAAGAAGCTGAAACTTCTAAATTAAAAGTTTCAGCTTCTCTTATTATTAATCCGCGCGATTTGCTTTGTGAATATCCCATAAGCGTTACCTTTACAGTTAGCTCGGCCTAGGCTTCCTCATGTCACACAAAACGATCTGCTTAGTGCTGCTTCATTCCTGACCTGACACGGTTCACAGGATTCTGTTGCATAAGACCCAAACGTCAACACCACTTATAAAGGGCAGCCCTACAAAATATCCCCTAGGCAAATCATCACCCCTGCTGTAGCGGATTGCAGGTACAGGGCGCCGCTATCTCCCCGGCTGCGCGGAAGTGTTATATCGTATTTTTTTACAATCGAATTTAAGCATACCCTACAGGCATTTTTTTGTCAACCGCGATTCCTTAATTTTTTAAAAAAATCTTTCAACAATGTACTACATTCTTCTTTCATTATTCCTGACTCAATTTCAACCTGGTGGTTAAACTTATCTACCTGAAGAAGATTCATAATGGAACCTGCACAACCTGCCTTTGGATTCATGCAACCAATATAGACTTTTTTAATTCTAGCCTGAACTATTGCACCTGCACACATTTGGCATGGTTCAGTTGTTACATACATTTCGCAATCATCCAGTCGCCAATCATCCAGTTTCTTACTTGCCTTCTTTATGGCATTTAGTTCGGCATGACTTAATGTATTCTTATCTGTCATTCTTCTGTTGTAGCCACGTCCTATAACCTTACCATCATAAACAATAACACAGCCTATAGGCACTTCTCCAATTGCCAGGGCTTTTTTTGCCTGATTAATTGCCTGTTTCATATATTTTTCTTCCATTTGTAACATTCCTTACAGTTGTAATATTCCTTGCAGTTGTAGCATCCCCTACAGTTGTAACACTCCTTAAAGCTTATCCCAACATTCTCATGTGTAGTTTGATTACTTACGTTTAGGTTATTCAAAATACTGATCTATTATGTTCCATATATCAGCTTTCTCCTGACCCAATGACCAATAAGCTGCTCCTGCTAAATTATATTTTTTCATCAATTCAAGTCTTGATTTAACTGATGTTTCATCTTCAAGCCAAATTGAAACTGTCGTATGTCCCTTTTGATATGTTACAAAATTCTGACCTGTTGTTTTATCAAAAGACGGCTTAACGCCTGCTCTATTATATGCTTTTTCTGCCGCTTCCATTCCAAGAGCTTCACTTGCCAAATAGTAATTACCATTTGCCGCATCTTCTACAAAAACGCCTGTTCCGTCGCTGTACTCTTCAGGAGTTTCCTTCCAAGCTCTTGTGTAAAATGGTATTGCCCCGACAATTCTTGAAGAATCCTTTGCCTGATTAATAGTCTCTTTAATTGAATTCTCAGCGTATGACATAGATGACACTGAACCTGCTTCTTTGCTGCCTGAAGTATGTTCATCATAATTCATTATAATAAGATAGTCAGCTAATTTCAGTTGCTGTTCCCTGTCAAAATAACCACTCCACTCTGATGGTGCATAATTATCAATTGACAATACAATCTTATTTTTTCTACATTCTACTGAAAGTTCTCTTAAAAACTGCAAATAATCATCGATTATATCTTTTGATATATATTCAAAATCAATGTTGACTCCATCAAGTTCGTAACTGTCTACATAATACATAATGTTAGTTACAAGTCTTTGTCTAAGTTTTGTAGATGTAAGCACCTTTTTTGTTAAATTTCTATCTGTAAAATCATTAAACAATGCCCACACCTGTATATTTTTCTTATGAGCTTTTTCCACATAATCCAAATCTGCCAATGTTGATAAATTACCGTTTCTATCTACAAGAGAAAACCATGTAGGTGAAACTACATTTATGTCTTTTGTTTTAGAAAGAAGTGATTCTAAATTCTTATTAGCTGTCTGGTTATATATCTGATTCCAGGCTAAACTTACTTTTCCATCCATAGCGATATGTGTATATTCACTGTCATCATTTTTGTAAGATACCTTTTTCTTACTTTCATCAGTTAATTCCTTAACCAATACATAACCAATATAGCCGTCATCTGTTCTTACTTTATCCCAGTTTTTTCCTGAACCAAGAAGTGTAACAGTTGTGCCTTTTGAAAGTGTCTTAACAATAAGGTTCTGATAATCACCTTTTGTTCTCATTTCAGTTTCGCTATCTGTCTTAAAAGTAGTCTTCTCACCGCTTGTATATTTCAAACTGATAATTGCCGGTGCCTTGCCTGACTTCTTTGTTATCTTTGAGTCTAAGTCAACGAACTTCTGGATAAACTGTAGATTAACATAACATTTCTTCTTTTCTTTTAAAAATACTTTGTAATTCACTGTTTCATCTGTATTGCCATGAATAACTGTGGGCTGACTTTCATCTACATAATATACTTCTGTTGCATTTGTAAAAAACAGTTTCTTATCTTTCTTGTCCCAATAAAATCTTTTATCAATATTTGACTTAACAGTGTCAATGTTAACATAAGCCGATGTATCCTTGATGATTCCGTATTCATCGCTGTATTTATCTTCCAAAGCTACTGCTGCTACCTGGTCACCAACAGATGTCTTATAGGCAACGTCGTTCTTGCTGTCATCTTCATATGTAAGTCCCATGTACCATTTCAAGTCAACGCTTCCTTTATTAGTTTTTATAAATAAATCACATCCGCTTACTACAAACATAGACAAAGTTACAAGGGATGTAAGCAAAATCACTTTTATGTTTCTTTTCATTTTTTCCTCCTTCGTCATCCTACGTTTGTTATCATAACACATCAGCTAATGTATGTGAAGAAAATAGCTGTGGACAAATTGTAAAGATTCTTGAAAACTTTCTTAACATTCTCTTAAATCTATTCATGACAATCTGCTCACAGCTATAGCTTTCATAGGGAAACTCAACCTTATTAATTATTTAGTCAAGTTATGCTTTTCGTGAAAAATCCCCTAATGTATATGATATTTTGATTGTAACATATTGTTTTAATATTTCAACATATTTTTTTGTTATTTTGTTTTTTATGCTTTTTAATAATTATTTTTATAAATTTGTCATATTTTATACACTTTTAGAATATATATTGTATACTGTTATTTGTTATAATTTTTTATATACAAAGTAACTGTTATATATTACTAATTGAAAAACTTTACACTTCTAATTTTATTGGATATACTATTAGAAGGAATATAAGTAATCAAATGTGAGGTGATTTTTATGAAGATTGAAAAAATAAATGAAAATCAGATTCGCTGTACTTTAACAAAAGAAGATCTTGCTGACCGCGATATAAAAATTAGCGAATTAGCATATGGTTCGGGCAAGACCAGAGAGCTTTTTCAGGATATGATGAAACAAGCCAATGACGATTTTGGTTTCGACGTAGGTGATATTCCACTGATGGTTGAAGCAATTCCTGTTTCACCGGAAAGCATTATTTTGGTAATTACCAAAGTTGAAAATCCTGAAGAGACAGAAGAACATCTTTCAAAATTTTTCTCAAAAGAATTTAAAGATAGTTTTCTTTCTCACCTTGATGACTTAGAAATCGATTTAAACGAAATTGAACAGATTGACGACTCAAGTGATGGCGAGACACAAAAACCATATTCAGAAGAAAACGGCGATGATGATTCATTACTATATAGTATTTATTCTTTTGACAACTTAAGAGATGTAATTTCTGTGGCTAACATGATAGCTTCTGCATATAAGGGTGACAGTTCATTATACAAATCACCTTTTAACAATAAATATTATTTGTCTTTATGCATGCCGGCAACGGATGAACATATTCTTAACAAGATATGTAGCATCTTAACAGAAAATGGACACAGAGAGACTCCAACATACGCAAAAGAATTATTTTATATGGAACATTTTGAAGAAATAGTTGCAAACAAAGCAATAGAAAAATTAGGGAAAATATAACACATAAGAAAATGGAAGGTTTGTTTATGAACCTTCCATTTTCTTATCTTATCAACTATCTATTCTGTATTTTTTAATTATGTTTAATATATGCATTCCTAACAGCATACCTTTTTGTAGCAGTATATTGGCTTTCAGAAATATACTTCCAACTCTAATTACCATCTATACAAAATAATTATACATCTATACATTGATACATTAAAATTGCTGTAGCAATGGCTGCGTTTAAAGACTCAACTTTTCCTTCCATTGGAATCTTTATTAATCTATCAGCCTTCCCTGACACTTCATCGCTTAAGCCTTTAGCTTCATTGCCAATTAAAAGGGCAACGTTTTTTTCAAAAACTCCTTTATTGTACTCTTCACCTTTTAAGTGAGCTGCATAAGTTGTAATACTGTTTTCTTTTAAAGTTTCAATTGCTTCAGGCAAATCTGAAACAACAGTAAAAGGCACTCTGAAAATTGACCCCATTGTTGAACGGATTACTTTAGGATTATAAATATCAGCACACCCTGAGCTCATAATTATACCAGAGATTCCTGCGCCTTCACCTGTTCTTACAATTGTACCCAAATTTCCTGGATCCTGTAATCTGTCTAATACTACAACACAGCTACGACCTTTTTGAGTAATATTATTGTTTACATTTTCAATAATATCATCTAATGTGTAAGCATTCTTCTCTACAATTGCCATAATGCCCTGTGGAGTTACTGTATCTGATATTTTCTTAAAGACACTATCACTTACGACTTCAAAGTTTTCTCCCTTAAAGGCATATTTATTTTCTTCTGCAAAAGACTCCGACACATAAGTTGCTACAAGCTGGTCATCAGGAATTTCTGAAAACATCTTGATTCCTTCAACAACAAACTGATTCTTCTGTTTTCTAACTTTCGATTTTTCTTTCAACTGTATTATTTGTTTAATCTGCTCATTTGACGCGGATGTTATCACTTATTTCACCTACCCTTACAAATCTGTCCCATATACGATTACTGTCTAACCTTTACAAAGTCATCACCGTACTTTTCTTTTAATAACTTTATTAATCCTTCTGTAATGTTTGCAGAATATTGTGGTGGCATCATTTTTCTTTGACGCTCTTTTGCCAAAGCAACAATAACCTTATCGTTGCCATGGTTAGCAAGAATTATTTCTGTTAATTCCTGTGCTTTTTCCATGTAAGTTTCCTTATCCTTAAAAGCTATCCAAAGCTCTGAAGGCACTTCACTAAAATCACGAATCTTATTTGCCATTACTTTTCCTGCAGCATTTTCCTCAATGCTCACCTGACCTTCCACAAATACTTTTCGTCCTTCTTCAAGAAGCCTTCTACTGTTGTCAAACTGTCTTGGAAATACAATAACTTCAATTGTACCAACCAAATCTTCCAAAGTAACAAATGCCATTTGAGCACCTGTCTTTGTAAACTTTCTGGTTACATTACTAATAATTCCACCAACTATTACTTTACTTTTATCCTGAACTTTTGACTCTTCGCCCTCTTCCGGTTCTGCAAAGTCCAAAGTCATGTTCGTTATAACTCTTCTCCACTTTTCTTCCTGGTCCTGAAGCGGATGTCCACTGGCATAAATTCCTATAACCTCTTTTTCGAATTCTAACTTCTGGGCTGTATCATATTCCCCAACATTTGGCATTTGAACCTTGTAAGTCTCTTTAGCCTCATCATCAATAAAATCAAAAAATGAAGTCTGACCTGCCATGGCATCTTTTTTCTCCTGATTTACACCATCCATAATCTGAATATAAACCATCATCATCTGTTTTCTTGTGGCTCCAAGAGAATCAAAAGCCCCAGCTTTTATAAAGTTTTCAATAGCTCGTTTATTAACACCTATTGAAGATGTTCTTGTGATGAAATCTTCTAAGTCTTTAAACTTGCCATTTCTTTCACGTTCTGCAACTATGCCATCAATAACTGCCTTACCCACATTTTTGATAGCTGTTAAACCATAACGGATACATTTATCCCCTGCTGAAAAGCCACTCTCTCCTTCATTAATATCAGGCGGTAAAATCTTAATGCCCATTGAACGACAGGAATAAACATATTCAGCTACCTTGTCTGAGTTGTCCATTACCGACGTAAGCATTGCTGCCATAAATTCTTCGGCATAGTAATACTTCAAATAAGCTGTCTGATAAGCAACTACTGCATAAGCCGCCGCATGAGATTTGTTAAAAGCGTATTTTGCAAAATCAGTCATTTCATCGTAAATTTTGTTTGCGATTTCTTCACTGATTCCATTATTTATACAACCTTTTACTCCTTCTGCCTCGTCGCCATATACAAACTTCTGGCGTTCCTTTGCCATTACATCAGCCTTTTTCTTTGACATGGCTCTTCGTAGCAAATCGCTTCGACCTAATGTATAACCTGCCAAGTCCCTAACAATCTGCATTACCTGTTCCTGATAAACAATACAGCCATAGGTTGGCTCAAGAATTGGCTCTAACTGTGGGCAATCGTATGTTACACTGTCCTTATTATTTTTTCCTTCTATATACTTTGGTATAAAATCCATTGGGCCCGGTCGGTACAATGAAATACCCGCAATTATATCTTCAAGACTTTGTGGTTTTAACTCCTTCATGAAGTTTTTCATACCGGCACTTTCAAGCTGGAATATACCTTCAGTATTTCCTGTTCCAATATAATCCAAAACTTTTTTATCTGAATAATCTATTTTGTTTAAATCTAAATCCATGCCTCTGTTTTTCTTAATATATCTTTGAGTATTCTGAATAACAGTTAAGTTTCTAAGGCCAAGGAAATCCATTTTTAAAAGCCCCAGTTCTTCCAAGGTTGTCATAATGTACTGAGTTGTTATTGAACCGTCTGCTGCTCTTGAAAGCGGTACATATTCATCTACAGGTTTTGCACAAATAACAACACCTGCCGCATGCATGGACGCATGTCTTGGCAGACCTTCAAGTCTCATTGACATGTCTATTAAATATTTAACTTCAGGGTCTGTGTCATAGAGATTCTTTAATTCTTTATTTTGCTTTAAGGCAAGTTCCAAAGTCATGTGTAAATCATTTGGAATCATTTTTGCAATCGCATCTGCCTGTGCGTATGGCATATCAAGAACACGCGCCACATCTCTGATTACACCTTTTGCCTTTAATGTACCAAAAGTAACAATCTGCGCCACATGGTCTTTTCCATATTTTCTTCCTACATAATCAATTACTTCCTGACGTCTTTCAATACAAAAGTCCACGTCAATATCGGGCATGGATACACGCTCCGGATTAAGGAAACGTTCAAACAGCAAATTGTATCTCATTGGCTCAATATCTGTTATTTCCAAGCAATAAGAAACAATACTGCCGGCTGCTGAACCTCTACCCGGGCCTACTGCTATACCATTTGATTTTGCATAATGTATAAAATCCCACACAATCAAAAAGTATTCTACATACCCCATACTTTTAATTGTATTTAATTCATAATCTAATCTTTCCTGTAACTGCTCTTTTGTTAATTTACAGTGTTCATCTACTTCTCCGCTAAAAACAGGATATCTTCTGTGAAGACCATCCTCGCATAATTCTTTTAAATAAGTCCAAGGCGTATAGCCTTCAGGCACTTCAAAGTTAGGAAGTTTTGTAACACCAAATTCAAACGTTACATTACATCTCTCAGCAATCTTGTGAGTATTTTCCAATGCCTGTGGTGCATATTTAAAAAGAGAAGCCATCTCTTCTTCTGATTTTAAATAAAACTGACCCCCTTCATAACGCATTCTATCTTCATCAGATTTTTTCTTACCTGTCTGGATACACAGCAAAATATCATGTGCTTCCACATCATCAGCGTATGTGTAATGAACATCATTTGTACAAACTAAGTCTATATCTAATTCCTTGCTTAATCTTAACAAAGCCTGATTTACTGTTTTCTGTTCAGGAATTCCATGGTCCTGTAATTCCAAAAAATAATTATCTTTTCCGAAAATATTCAAATGACGAACTGCTGCCTCTTTTGCCTTCTCGTACTCGTCTCTTGCAAGATATCTTTGAACCTCACCTGCAAGACAGGCACTAAGACAAATAATACCTTCAGAATATTTTTCAAGAACTTCATAATCTACTCTAGGCTTATAATAAAATCCGTCTACAAACCCTTTCGATACAATTCTACAAAGATTCTCGTAACCTGTATTATTTTCCGCAAGCAAAATAAGGTGATAGTATCTGTCCTCACCTGCATTTGCCTCTTTATCGAAACGGGAGCCCGGAGCCACATAAACTTCACAGCCAATAATTGGTTTAATATCATTAGCCAATGCAGCTCTGTAAAAATCAATCGCCCCATACATAACTCCATGGTCTGTTATGGCAAGGCTATCCATACCAAGCTCTTTTGCTCTTTTTGTTATTTCTTTTATTTTACTTGAACCATCCAACAGACTGTATTCTGTATGGACATGTAAATGTGTAAATGCCATCTTTTATCCTTCTCTATAATCTATATGGAACCAATACTGTTCCTTACAACGTTCTCATCTGATGAGCGTTATCTCTCAACTGTTTTCTTTTCACACCAGAATGTATACATATTGAAACATTCATTGCTCTATAGGGAAATTCTAAATCATTCCATTGCATAACAGTAATCATACTTCTATTTTTTGTTTGTTACTATGGCATTTGGATAAATTCTCATCATTTTTTCGTCGTCGTAATGTTTATCCAGCCAAACCTGCCATGACTGTTTAGCATCTATACCCTTTTCTCTCTGGTCATATCTTGTTAAAGCAAAACATGACATAAGTACATTTGCAATCATAAAAACAACCAAAATCCAAGTTGTTATTTTACCAAACTTAACAGGAATTTTTTCTATTACTTTTGAAAGTCTTGTGTAAATCAACTTAAACCACACTACCGCTGCGATTCCCCAAAAGAAACAATAAAGTAAATTAATTCTACCACCTAAATTAAAAGGTATATCGCTGTAATCCCAAAAAACTTTTCCAAAAACTATTTCTGTAAACACGCTGCACAAATACTCATAAGCCCCACCTAATCCGGTTCCTATAAGAAAAAGAAAACCGTCACTTCTGTCCTTATACTTGTAAAGCATAAGAGTAGCTGCTGCAATTGCCAGTCCCCACACAATACTAAAAGGGCCCCACACAACACTACTTCTGCTCATCCATTCTCCCATGGTAATTCGGCAAAAAATAGTTTCTATAATATCTCCTACAAAGGCACCTACAAAAAACAAAACAACCAACTTGTAAAAACCACACCCATAGGCAAATACTGTTTTATCCTTTGCTTCCTTTTCTACTTTTACAGTTTTAGGATAAGCCTTATTCTTTCTATTATTAACTCTACTTATTAACCATTTTTCAAGTTTTCTGCTTAACTTAGTAAAATTATTGTTTGCACTCTTAACCTTCTCAATTCCTCTACCATTATAGTAAAGAATCAGAAGTGAGAAAATCATATCCGCAGCTAATGCCACAACTACAACAATCAATATAATTCTTATAACCATAAAAGGTATAAGTTTATAAGCATCAATTAACAGGCTATTCGTAAAAGTAACCACTATAAATCCTAACACTCCCCAAAGCACCGAAGTTTGAAGAGAAATATAGCCACCTAAGTTAAACTTATTATTTTCATAGTTCCACCATCTTTCATGGCAGATTTTTTCAATAATCTTTCCTGCTACCCATTCAATTACAGAAGCATATATAGCTGAAAAAAGAAACAACCATACACCTGACAAATCTTTAAGTGCAACAGTAATCAGCACTCCCGTAAAACCATAAACGGTACAAAACGGTCCATTAATCAAACCTCTATTAATAATTTTTCTCTGCTTGGTAATTGCAAAAATTGTTTCCAAAATCCATCCCACAAAAGAATAAATCAGAAACAACCATAATAATTGGTATATTGACATTACTTAATCCCTCTTCAGTATTTCTATTTTTAACTTCTATTTATACATTATAGTTTCTAGCAACTTCTCTTAAGTACAAATTATAGTTCAGCTCTTTTAATAATCTAAATTAATTTCCATCATTTCTAAAACATACTAAAAAGTATATTTTAAATTCAACACATTTGTCAACACCTCCGGTGCCATTCTCCACTTTTGCCAAGCTGACGGTTAAATTAGAACAGGTTGTATTTCTATCTTCACTGCGCCGCCTATTAACAATCGCTATCGATAACTCAACCACTACGCGGTTTCAAACAATCTCTCGCGATTGTAGCTAGGCTAGCTCAGATAACGAAATACTGCCTATCGTTCTAATTTAACCGTCAGCCTGGCAACAGGAAAGAAGCCTGGCAACAGAAATGAAGCCCGGCAACAGAAATGAAGCTACTCCACCAAATTGATGAAGTAGCTTCGCCCTATAATATATTGAGAAAAACATCGAAAGGTTTGTGTCTGTCTATATTATTACCATTTAAGGTCAAGTATCAATGCTGTTGGGTTTGTGTAATGAAGAAGTGTACTCTGATCATTTACATCATCATAACAGAAACCATATGAGAAATTATTTACAGAACGTTCATGTAAGAACTTGCTATAATAGTTGTATGTTCCATTTTTGTAATAAGCACTTGGATTCTGATAATTTGCAGGATCTGTTGCAACACCTCTGTTAAATGCTGCACAAAGCTGTGCTTCAATTACTAATTCTGTTGAATTTCCTCTGTTAAAGTTTCCTTTTCCTTCTAACACATCCTGTGTTGTTGGTTTGTAAATTGTGTATGTTCCACCGTCACCATCTTTTGTAAATGTCATGTGATCTCCACTAACTCTACCTCTAAATGTTCCGGCATCACACCTGAATACTAATGTTTCATTTGAGTATTTATTCCAAAATTCATTAATATAGTTGTCAAAGTAATGTCCGTTTTCTTTTCCTTCATTGAAAGTTGTCTTACATGGAGCCATAATTCTCTTTCCGTCGTAAAGACTCTTCCATGCTGCAGGTGCACTGTTCTTCCATGCATTGAAAATCTGATCTCTTGTTCCTATATCACCAACTGTCTTATCATATGTTGGGTAATCTCCCGGACGGTTATCAAATCCACCCTGTCCTACTAATCTTGTTACAACTGGAAAACTAAAGAAGTCAACTCTTGTTGTATTGCCCCAATATTCTTTATTTGTTACTGTAAATTCTGCAAACTCGAATAACACATCACTATTAGGATCTGATGGATTGTTTAAGTCAGGTCCTGCATAACCTACTTTTCCATCAGCACCATTAATGAATGTTACGTAAACAGGTTCACCGTAACTTAAATACATTCTTCCTGATTCAATATCCGGCAAATATACATATTTTGCTTCTGCCATAGAATGGGCAACATTTGCACATTTTCTACCATTCTTTGTAACTGTATTAAGTGATTCGCTTGCTTTAACAAGGTTTCCCTGTGCGTCTAAATAACAAATTTCATGATTTTTATTTCTTCCAAGTACAATCCAATAGATTTCACTATCTTTGTACTTTCCATTTGTTTTGTTGTTAAGCTGTAAGAACATCTTATCACTTCTTACAGGAATACTTGAATCAAGCTGTGGTACATCTGTACCTATGCTAGTACTTGGTGTTGTAGTTGCTGGCTTTGTTGTTGCAGGTGCTTTCGTTGTTGCTGGTGCCTGACCTGAACCACTCTGTGCAACATTTACTGTCATAGTTTCTTTTGCTGATTCTTTATTACCTGATACAGTTGTAATAGCTACTGTATGTGTTCCCTGTGAATATCCTGAGTATGTGTAATATGCACATCCTACTTTGCTTGCAACTTTGTTTCCATCAATATAAACATTGTATGAATTGATGTTTCCACGTCCCCATACAACTCCAATTGTTCCTGCTGATGGATTGCTTACTACCAAGCCAAATGGTTTAGCAATACCTGTATCTGTATTTTCTTTTTCTGTTGCCTTAACTGTTGTAGTTGTTTCAACTGTCTTTTTCTGTACAATAATTGATGATGTTCTGTCGTTAAAATCTGAACCAATCCAAGCAGTATCCGACGTAATTCTTCTTGACTCTCCCTGGAAGTTGTCATCATAATAAAGAATTGCTTCATATCCACTTGCAACCTTTAATGAAGATAAATCATCATTTTTAAATCCTTTTGCCTGTAATGCTGCAAGGTTGTATCTTCCTTCATTTAAAGCTGCAACTCTACCGCCATAATTAATATCCTGATAAATATATACAACACCTTTTTCTGCTGTTGTTGTAGTTGGTGCTGCTGTTGTCACCTGCTGTGTCTGTCCTTTTACAGTTACTGATAATGAAGTCTTTGCTGATTCCCTTGAACCTGAAACTGTTGTAACTGAAACTGTATGTGTACCTGCTGAAATATTGCCATATTCGTAGTAACCGCAAGTTACTTTGTTTGCAACCTTGTCGTTGTCAATGTATACATTGTATGAATCAATATTTCCACGTCCCCATACAACACTAACTGTATTATCTTTTGGACTGTTTACTACTAAACCAAAAGGTGCCTGTATGTTAGCATCTGTAGAACTTGTACTACCTGTAACATATGTCATTTCACTTGTGTCATACTGAGCATTGCCCTTGTTATATGTAAATACACATGTAAGCTTATCGCCCTTCTTTAAACCGTTAATGCTGTACTGGAACTGCTTATCACTTCCACTCATTGTTACATTCTGCTGTGCTCCATCATTAACTTTATAATGAAGAATTGCATATGCAGCATAGTTTTTACTGTTAAAATTTATTTTACATACGCTAGAAGAAATCTCTTCAGCTGTTACCTCATAATCCCCACTGCTTCCAAGAGAAGCTGCTTTTGTTGTCTTACTTGTGTTATTTATGCCAAATCCCGTTACTACCATGGCAATAGCTAACACTGTTGCTAAAAGTTTTTTTGAAATTTTAAATTTCATAAAAAAAATCCTCCTTTTTTTACATTAATCTAAACCGTTCTTCCTACTATTATATTTTTACAATATAAAATCAGTTCAAAAAAGGAGTGCTTTTTTATAGAAGGTACACTTTTTCATAAAATTATTTTTTATGGTATTTTTATTAAAAAAATAAAAATAGTTTTATACATTTCTTATTACATAAAAAAGTCATAACAAATAAGTTCAGATTGCAAAAAACTTATCATTGTTATGACTTTTTATAAAAATATATTAGATTTTTCTATAATTAAAATTGTTATATTTTTCTCAATTGGAAATTTCTAAATTATTTATTAATTTCTCTTTCTAATAATTGTACTAACTATTTGTTTCCTAAATATTTTTCAATACTGTCAATAGCCTGTGTCTCATCTTCTCCGTCTGCTGAAATTGTAACTGTCTGTCCTGCTGCAATTCCTAATGCCATCATTCCCATAATGCTTTTAGCATTAACCTTCTTTGTTTCGTACTCCACATAAATCTTGCTTGTAAACTGGCTTGCAACCTGTACACATTTTGCTACCGGACTTACATCTGATCCCTGTTTGATTTCAATTGTAACATCTCTAGTTGTCATTTTAAATCTCTCCTCCTTAGGGCTATCCCCTTAATTCCTGTGCAATCTGACAAATTTTTCTCAATCGATGGTTTACTCCTGACTTTCCAAGGGGAGGATCTAGCATTTCTCCCAGCTCCTGCAAAGATGCATCAGGATTCTCTTTTCTAACCCATGCGATATCTTGTAGTTTCTCCGGCAAATAATCTATGCCCTTATTTTGTATAATAAAGTCGATATCGTCGATTTGTCTCACCGAAGTTGCCACGGTCTTCTTTATGTTGGCGGTTTCACAATTAACCTGTCTATTATAATAATTGCTCATACCTTTAAGTATTCTTACATTCTCCATTTCCATTAAGGAAACATGTGCTTCCATAACATTTAACACGTCAACGATGCCTTCGCCTTCTTTGATATATACCACATAACCACCTTTTCTTGCAACCATTTTTCCATCAATATTATAATTTTCTAGTAATTCTATAAGCTGCTTTGCCTTTTTTTCACTGTTACATTTGATTTCAAAATGATAAGATTTATTAGGATCACTAATGGAACCTGCCGCCATGAAAGCCCCTCTAATAAAGGCTCTTTTGCAGCAATCTTTCATAATTACAATATTATTTGTAATTGAAAAATTCTCTCCAATTTCATTATTTTCGTTAATTAGCTTAGTAGCCTGTAGTATTTTAAGCGCCTGCTGGTGGTCGCCTACTAATAAAGTATATGTTCTTCCCACTTTTGAATATGCATTTTCTCTGGTAGAAATATCAACATCTACTTTAAATGTTTTCCACAACAGTTTTTTAATTTTTTCTGCTGTAGGTTGTGTTTCTGTTTTTATTCTTATTTTGTAATTATTGTTTTCGTCAATCATAACACTACCACACATGGAGATTAGTGCGGCTAATTCTGCTATTCTACAATGTGTGGCATTGCTTATATGATTGGCTAATTCATTTTTTACTTTTATCGAAAAACTCATATATTTAACTTTCTATTCTAGTCCCTTTAGTTTCTTAAAATATCCCTATGAGATATTCGTATGCCGTAATTTGCATCCATATTGTTTAACTGTCTATACAGTTCATTTGCTACAGTAACAGATCTGTGATGACCTCCTGTACAACCAATACCAATTACTAACTGATTCTTTCCCTCGTCAATATAATTTGGTATCAGGAACTTAATCATGTCGATTAATTTCTCTAAAAACTCTGTTGATACAGGAGATGCCAAAACATAATCTCTTACTTCCTGCTGCTCGCCTGTCTTATGCTTAAGTTCAGGTACATAGTACGGATTTGGCAAAAATCTTACGTCAAAAACCAAGTCGCAATCTGCCGGTACTCCATATTTAAAACCAAAGGACATTATTGTTACAAATAAGTTTCTGTAATCTTGATTCATAACAAATATTTTTTCCACTTCTACTCTTAAATCGCGCACTAAAAGATTACTTGTATCAATTATGTAATCTGCATTTTTTCTAAGATATGCAAGTTTCACTCGCTCTGCTTCGATTTCATTTTCCACGCTGTCTGCATCACCCATTGGATGACTACGTCTGGTTTCCTTAAATCTCTTAATCAAAGTGCTGTTATTACAGTCCAAAAATAATATTTCGTAATTTTGTTCCTTTTTCTTCATGTGAGTAAGCACTTCATTTATACGATCTAAATTCTCACCACTTCTAATATCCACACCTATTGCCACCTTGTTCTTTTCACTTGTTTGTGCAAACAATAGGTCTGCAAAATTTTCAATTAAATCTATTGGAAGATTATCTACACAATAGTAGCCGTTATCTTCGAATATTTTAAGTGCTGTTATTTTTCCTGCCCCTGACATTCCTGTTACAATAACAAAACGCATGCTGTTTCCTCCAACTAGCTATATAATTTTAACTTCAGGTTCTAATTCTACATCAAATTGTTCTTTTACTGTTGCTTTTACATCATCCATTAACTGTAAAATATCTGTTGCTGTTGCATTGTCATAGTTAATTACGAAACCACAATGTTTTTCTGAAACCATTGCGCCACCAACCTGATAGCCTCTAAGACCTGCATCTTCAATTAATTTGCCTGCAAAATAACCTTCAGGTCTTTTAAAAGTACTACCGGCACTAGGATATTCAAGAGGTTGCTTTGCTTTTCTTTTCTGCATGAACATTTGCATTATAAGTGCAATTTCTTCCTGACTTCCTAAATCTAACTTAATACACATTTGAAGAACTATCATGTTCTTCTTTTGAACAATGCTTGTTCTATAACCTAATTCTAATTCTTCTGCATTAAGTGTAACAACTTCTCCATCTTCAGTAAGGACTTTTGCCCATTTTATAACATCCTTTATTTCTCCACCGTAAGCACCGGCATTCATTACAACTGCACCACCTACATTTCCCGGTATGCCATGAGCAAATTCAAAACCTGCCAGGTCATTTTCATAGGCTGCCATTGCCACACTTGACAATTTAGCCCCGGCATCAGCAACTATTTCATCACCAATTACATCAACTGAATTAATTCTGTTATTTACTTCAATAATTGCTCCCTTATAGCCCTGGTCCTTTACAAGAATATTACTTCCATTTCCTATAACCATAAATGGATAATCATTTTCTCTACATGCCTTAACTACTGAAGATAATTCCTCAATTGAACCGGGCATTACATATAAATCTGCATTACCACCACATCTGAAAGTGCAATGCTTTCCCATTGGTTCATTTTCTCTTATATAATCTTCACCAACAATATTTTTTAAAATTTCAAACAATCTAACACACTCTCTTTCAATTTATTTTACAAGAGCTGCTGCTCCATACATTCCTGCATCATTTCCAAGTTCAGCTAAACATACTGCTGCTTCTGAACAGGCTTTAAAACTTACATTTCTATATGTATCAGTAATTGCATCAATAAGGAACCGACCGGCTTTACTTACACCACCACCGATGATAAATGCCTGTGGATTAACAGTTGCCGCAATAAAGCCCATTGCTTTTCCTAAATATGTTCCCATCTGTTTTACAACAACATTTGCTCCCTGGTCTCCTTCTTTTGCAAGGTCAAATACATCTTTAGCTGTAATATTGTCGCCAAATTCTTTCATCTTTGTGTCATCATTGTCTGCCATATATCTCTTGGCAAGTCTTACAACACCTGTAGCTGATGCGTACTGTTCAAGACAGCCTTTCTTACCACAACCACATACATCTGTTTCTTCGTCGTTCATATGGAAGTGACCGATTTCTCCTGCACCACCATTGTATCCTGTTAAAATATTGTTTCCAATAATAACGCCACCGCCTACACCTGTTCCAAGTGTAATCATAACAACATCATCGTAATCTTTTCCGCCACCTTTCCATGCTTCTCCTAAAGCTGCAACGTTTGCATCATTGCCGGCTTTAACAGTAACTCCATGGAACATAGATGAAAGTTTCTCTTCCACATTTAACTTGCCCCAGCCAAGATTTACACACTGTAAAACAGTTCCATCTGAAAGAACAGGTCCCGGAAGACCAATTCCAATTCCTTTTACTTCATCTATCTGAATGTTTTCTTTTGCTAATTTATCATCAAGAGACTTACAAATGTCTCCTAAAATAGCTTCTCCACCGTTGTCTGTATTTGTTACGATTTCCCATTTGTCTAACATAGTGCCATCTACGTTAAAAAATCCGATTTTTACTGTTGTTCCTCCAACGTCTACTCCAAAACAATATTTTTTCATTATATATCCTCCATTTAAAATTATTAATCACCTTTTTCCATGTTTTCCTGTACTCTCTTGTACAATTCTCTTGCTGCATTGTATCCCATACGCTTCTGTCTGTGGTTTACAGCAGCCGCTTCAACTATAACAGCCAGATTTCTACCTGGTCTGATAGGTATTTTATGGCAAATAACCTTGTTCCCTAAGAACTCTGTATACTGGTCATCCAAGCCCATTCTGTCGTAGTCCTTGTCTCTTCTCCATTCTTCTAACTGAATAACCATGTCAATACTTGCAGAATCCAAGATACTTTCTACACCAAACAAAGCTTTTACATCAATAATTCCAATACCTCTTAACTCAATAAAATGCTTTGTAATGGCAGGTGATGATCCTATAAGTGTCTCTGCACTTACTCTTCTTATTTCTACAACATCATCTGTTACCAGACGGTGTCCACGCTTAATAAGTTCAAGTGCTGCTTCACTTTTTCCGATTCCGCTTTCACCCATTATTAAAACGCCTTCACCGTAAACATCAACTAAAACACCATGTCTTGTAATACAAGGTGCAAGTTCAACATTTAACCATCTTGAAAGTTCTGCGTTGAATCTTGATGTGTCAAAATGTGTTGACATAATAGGCACGCCATGTCTAAGTCCTGCTGCCACCATATCTTCATCAGGCTTGTTTCCTCTACATAAAATAAGACAAGGTATACCGCTACTCATTAATTTTTCGTAAACCCACTGTCTGTTCTGACGCTGCATGTTATCCAAAAAAGCATATTCAACATTTCCTATAATCTGAACTCTTTCCTTGTCAAAATGTTCAAAGAAGCCGGCAAGCTGTAGCGCCGGTCTGTTTACTTCCGGAATATTAATTCTGATTTCATCTGTGTTAATTTCCGGTGTATGGTTAATTAATCCATAATTATCAACAATTTTGGTTAATGGTATATATATATCCTGATTTGTTGCCATAATCTACCTCCTTATAGGTCTTTTTATTTTCGTTCTCTCTACGCAAAAATGCGCAATTATCCACTGCTATTCTATCATTTGTGAAAAAATTTGTATATATCTTTCGCCACTTTTTCATTAATGGAAGTCACTTTTAATAATTGGTCTACATCAGCCTCTCTTATTGCCTCTATTGATTTAAAATAAAGCATTAATGCTTTTCTTCTTGATGGACCAACTCCCGGTATGTCATCTAATATTGATTTTACCTCTTTTTTGTTTCTAAGGCTTCTATGATACTCAATTGCAAACCTATGGGTTTCATCCTGAATTCTTGTTATCAGTTTAAAAGCCTCAGATCTTGTATCTATTGGTATTTCCAAATTATTGTAATATAAGCCTCTAGTTCTATGATTATCATCCTTTACCATACCACATACAGGTATGTTTATTTTAAGTTCATCTAACACACGAAGCGCCACATTTACCTGACCTTTTCCACCATCCATTAAAAGAAGGTCCGGAAATTTTGAAAAGCTTCCCAGCTCATAATCACTGTTGCCTTCCATATCCATTTTTTCTCTTTCATCCAGACCATGTTTAAACCTTCTTGTTAAAACTTCTTCCATACTTGCATAGTCATCAGGTCCCTGTACTGTTTTAATTTTAAATTTTCTGTAATTATTTCTTTTTGGTTTTCCATCTTCATAAACAATCATGGATGCAACTGACTCGTATCCGTTGGTGTTAGATATATCGTAAGATTCCATTCTGTGAATGTTGTGAACATCTATTAACTGTTCTATTTCTTGTACAGCACCAACAGTTTTCTTCTGTTCTCTTCTATATTTTTCTTTGTTTTGTTCCAAAAGATTTTGTGCATTCTTTGCAGCCAATTCCACAAGTTTTTCCTTGCTTCCTTTTTTAGGATTAACAATTTTAACTTTATAATTCTGATTTCTGCTTAACATTTCAGACAATAGCTCCGGTTCATCCACTTCTTCTTGAACAAGCAACTGATTAGGAATAAACGGCGTGCCAATATAATACTGCTTGATAAAACTTGTAATAATATCTTTTCCCGTATCTCCCGGGACTGTTGTTAAATAGAAATGTTCCCTGCCTATGAGCTTTCCGTTTCTTACAAAGAAAACCTGTACTACTGCATCACTTCCTTCTTCTGCGTATGCAATAATATCTCTGTTTTCAAATTTGTGGGTTGTAATTTTTTGGTTGCCGGCTACGTGATTGATGCTGTTAATTAAATCTCTGTATTCCATTGCCTGTTCGAAATCTAATTCTGCTGATGCAGCCTGCATTTTTTCTTCAAGTTCCTTGATTGTCTCTCTGTAATTGCCTTCAAGAAATTTAATTGCCTTATTAACATTTTCCTTATATTCTTCCACTGAAATGTAACCCTGACATGCCCCACCACATTGTCCCATGTGGTAGTAGAGACATGGTCTGCCGTTTACAGTTGGTATTTCTTTTGTTGCTGTATTATTTGAATTTGCTTTATAGTTTTCATCATGTTTTACTATAATTGATTTTCTACAGCTTCTAATGTGATACATTTTTTGTAGCAAATCAATAGTATCCCTTACTGCCCCGCCACTTGTAAAAGGTCCAAAATATTTGTTACCATCTTTTTTCATTCTTCTTGCCATGACAATCCTTGGATAGTTTTCGCTTGTGGTTACCATTACGTATGGATAAGTTTTATCATCCATAAGCATTGTATTATATTTAGGGCGGTATTCTTTTATAAGGTTACACTCTAAAATCAAAGCCTCTAATTCTGAGTCAGTTAGGATATATTCAAAGCGGACAATCTGTGTTACCATTGACTGAATTTTCAGACTTTTCTTTGTGCTTTGCCTAAAATAAGAGCTTACACGTCTTTTTAAATTAATCGCCTTCCCAACGTATATTACATCATCATGCTTATTATGCATTAAATATACTCCCGGTGTATCCGGCATTTTCTTCAATTCTTCCTGTATGTTAAAACCACTCATTTCTTACCCTTCCATCAAATGTTTTACTTTTATAATTGTATCATATATAGCTGTCCTAACAAAGATTAATAAGGTGGTCCCAAACATGTACTATTGTTTGCAACCACCTTATTTAATTTGCCCTGGAACATCTGAATTATTAAATTAACATAATTTTGCTAATTTTTCTTAATGCTCCTGTTGTGGGCTATTATCTTTTTATAATTATTTATTATTACTTTTCTGTAATATCTTCTTTTGCATTTTCAACAGTTTCTACAGTTTGTGTAGTCTCTTCGCTTGTAGTAGTTTCTTCTGCTGGCTGTACCGTCTCTTCCTTTGCTACAGTTTCTTCTGTAGGCTGTACTGCTTCTTTCCTTGCATTTTCAACAGTTTCTACAGTTTGTGTAGTCTCTTTGCTTGCTTCAGGTTCATCACATTTATGGTAAATATCCATAAACTGTTTTCCGGTAATTGTTTCCTTTTCATAAAGGAACTTGGCTATTTTATCAAGCTTATCTCTGTTTTCCTGAAGAAGTTTCTTTGCTTCTTCGTATTTCTGTTTTAGAAGAGTCTTAACTTCTTCTTCAATTTCTGTTGCAGTCTTATCGCTACAGTTTAACTGAGAATGACCACCTAAATATGGGTCACTAATCTGTTCAAGACTCATTAAGCCAAATTTTTCTGACATACCATACTGAGCAATCATTGAGCGGGCAATCTTAGTTGCCTTCTCCATATCATTTGATGCTCCTGTTGTTACTGAATCAAACACGATTTCTTCTGAAGCTCTACCTGCAAGCAATGTTACAAGTTCTGCACTTAATTCATCTTTTGACATTAAGTATTTTTCCTTTTCAGGTGCCTGTATAACATAGCCTAATGAACCCATTGTTCTTGGAACAATTGTAATCTTCTGTACAGGTTCTGCATGTTTTTGTATTGCTGCAACCAGTGCATGTCCAACTTCATGATATGACACAATCTTCTTTTCTTCTTTACTTAAGATTCTGTCTTTCTTTTCTCGACCGGCAATTACAACTTCAACAGCTTCCATTAAGTCATCCTGTGAAATTGCTTTTCTGCCACATTTAACAGCATTGATTGCTGCTTCATTTACCATATTTGCAAGATCAGATCCAACTGCACCGCTTGTAATGTTTGCAATAGCATCTAAATCAACTGTCTCATCTAACTTAACATCTTTTGAATGTACCTTTAATGTTTCAAGTCTGCCCTTAAAATCAGGTGTGTCAACTATAACTCGTCTGTCGAAACGTCCTGGTCTTAAAAGTGCCGGATCTAAAACTTCCGGTCTGTTTGTTGCTGCTAAAATCAAAATACCTTTTGATGAGTCAAAACCATCCATCTCTGCAAGTAATGCATTAAGTGTCTGTTCACGCTCATCATTTCCACCACCGTATCGTGAGTCACGACTTTTACCAATCGAGTCAATTTCATCAATGAATACAATACATGGTGCATTTTCTTCCGCCTGCTTAAATAAATCTCTAACTCTTGAAGCACCAACACCTACAAACATTTCTACAAAGTCAGAACCTGAAAGCGAGAAAAACGGTACCTTTGCTTCACCGGCCACAGCCTTTGCAAGAAGAGTTTTACCTGTTCCCGGAGGTCCTACTAACAAAGCTCCCTTTGGAAGTTTTGCACCAATTGCTGTGTACTTGCCCGGATTGTGTAAGAAATCTACCATTTCCACTACTGATTCCTTTGCTTCTTCCTGTCCTGCAACATCTTTAAATGTAACACCTGTTTCTTTCTGTATATAAATCTTTGCATTTGACTTTCCTACGCCAAATACACCGCCACCGCCTTTTCCGCCTGTGGTCTTTCTCATTATGAACATTAGCATTGCCCAGAAAAATACAAGTGGCAATACCCCTTCAAGTAGTATATATAAAATACTAGTACTTGCACTTGATGCTTCTGCCTTAAATGACACGCCGGCATATTTATCCTTTAAATCTGTAATTAAATCAGGATCATCTAATTTTGTTGTCCAAAATGTTGTCCTAATAAGGGTTGTTCCATCTGTTTTTGGAACTATATAAATCTTGTTTGCATCAAATGTAACTTTCTCTACCTGGCCCTGATCCAGCAAATCAATAAACTGATTATAAGTTATTTCTTTCTTTGTTGCTGAGTCAAACATATAAGACATTAAACTTGTAAAAATCAATGCCACTATAAAAGTTACAAATACTGATATTATTTTATTTTTCTTTTGATTGTTAGGTCCACCCTGATTATTACGAGGGGGTATGTTTCTGTTGTTATCCATTTAGTCTGGTATCCTTTCCACCTTTGATATTTTTTGTCATAGATTTCCGTATAAATTACAATATGCTACAGGTGTTTTATTTTATACTTAACAATATACCATATCGTGCTTAATTTATGTTAAATTTTGTTTAATATTTCATTAATTTTTAACAAAATTTATTTTGTTATGGAATCTGAATCTTGATTGTAGTACACTATTATGGTGTGTTTTATAATGCGAAATATTAATTAAAATCAATATTTTGGTTATACTACATATTTAGGAATTTATTTAAAAAACAATTTTTTTAAAAATTTATAAATAATACAATGGAGGAAAAATCACATGGCAGTGAAGTACGTTTTTGTAACTGGTGGTGTAGTTTCAGGTCTTGGTAAAGGAATTACAGCCGCTTCTCTTGGAAGACTTCTTAAAGCTCGTGGTTACAAAGTAACTATGCAGAAGTTTGATCCATATATTAACATTGACCCGGGTACAATGAATCCTGTCCAGCATGGTGAAGTTTTCGTAACAGATGACGGTGCTGAAACAGACCTTGACTTAGGACACTATGAAAGATTCATTGATGAAAGCTTAACAAAAAACTCAAATGTAACTACCGGTAAGGTTTATTGGTCGGTTCTTGAAAAAGAAAGACGTGGTGATTTTGGTGGTGGTACAGTTCAGGTTATTCCTCACATTACAAACGAAATTAAAAGTCGCTTCTACAGAAGTTTAAGCGAAGAAACAGAAATTGCAATTATTGAAGTTGGTGGTACAGTTGGAGATATTGAATCTCAGCCTTACATTGAAGCCATTCGACAGTTCCAGCATGATGTTGGTCGCGAGAACTGTATTTTAATTCATGTTGCTCTTATGGTTTACTTACCTGCATCTGAAGAAATGAAAACAAAACCAATTCAGATGAGTGTTAAGGAGCTTCAAAGACTTGGTATACAGCCAGATGTTGTTGTTTGCCGTACAGAACATGAAATTGATGACAACTTAAAAGACAAAATCAGCTTATTCTGTAATGTGCCTGCAAGTAACGTTGTACAGAACCTTACAGTCGACATGCTTTATGAAGCACCTCTTGCAATGGAAAAAGAACATCTTGCAGAAATCGTTTGCAACAGCTTAAAGCTTGATTGTCCTGAACCTGATTTAGATGACTGGAAAGCAATGGTTAAGGCTGCTAAGAATCCTACAAAGGAAGTTACAGTTGCCTTAGTTGGAAAATATATTGCTTTACACGATGCTTATATCAGTGTTGTTGAATCATTAAAGCATGCAGGCTATCCAAACAGTGCTACAGTAAATATTAAATGGGTTGATTCTGAAACAGTAACAAACGAAAACGCTGCTGAAGTATTTTCAGATGTTTCAGGAATTTTAGTTCCCGGTGGTTTTGGAAGTCGTGGAATCGACGGTAAGATTGCAGCTATTAAATACGCAAGAGAAAACAATATACCATTCTTAGGACTTTGCCTTGGAATGCAGTTATCAATTGTTGAATTTGCAAGAGATGTTGTTGGATACAGAGATGCACACAGTATTGAACTTGATCCTTCAACTACTCATCCTGTTATCAGCCTTATGTCTGATCAGGAAGGTGTAACAGATATTGGTGGTACATTAAGACTTGGTTCTTATCCATGTAAACTTGACAAGAACAGCAAAGCTTATGAATTATATGGAGAAGAATTAATTCATGAACGTCACCGTCACAGATATGAAGTAAACAATGACTTTAGAAAAGTTTTAACAGATAATGGTATGATGCTTTCAGGTATTTCTCCTGACGGCAGAATTATTGAAATGGTTGAAATACCATCTCATCCATTCTTTATTGCAACTCAGGCACATCCTGAACTTAAGAGCCGTCCTAACAGACCTCATCCATTGTTCTTGGGATTTGTTGAAGCTGCATTAAATAACAAATAATAAAAAAATGCAAAAGTAGCGATAATGTAATGGGAACATTTCCAAATTATCATTATCGCTACTTTTTTTGTGTATTATTAACATTATTTCCATAATTATTCATCTGTGTTAATAATTATGATTAATTACAACATCTACTGTTAATTATCCCCGTTGTCCGCCGGCTATTGTTAGGGAATTTTTATGTTCAACTTTCTATAATCCCTTACCTGACATCTGTGATGAAAGCATTGTTATAATAGAAGTTAAGTCAGTTACATTTTCTGTTGGAACTAAATCCTTAACTGAAGGCTTTCCTTCTGTTATGTTTGATGTTAATGAAATATTCATTGATGCATCATCATTCTTGATTTCTCCTGTTTCAATAGAGATAGTTCCTTTTCTGCTACCCTTGTCACCTGTTACTTTTGCCTTTGATACAATATTAGCATTTGAATCTTTAATTGCACTTACAATTTTATCTTTGTTGTCTTTAACTTTCTTAATTGCATTGTCAACATCCTTTGTGTCTTTTTTCATGTCAGCATACTGTTTTCCAATAGTTGAATCTGCACCAAATGCTTCAATGTAAACGTCCATTAATTCATTATAAATATCCTTTAATGAATTGTCACAGAAGCTTACTAAAGCTGTAACTGCTGCATCAGCGTTTTCACCATTTACTGTAAGCGTATAGTCATTTCCGTCTTTTCCCTGTAATGATGAGAAATCTTTTTCTAATGAATCATATACCTTTGTATTAATCTTTGTAGATGATGTCACTGCCTTAGCGAAAGCTTCCTTGTCTATTTCTAATAAATCCGCAACCTGATTTAAATTAAGTGAAACATATCCTGTGGCACCAATCTGCTTTAAGGCGCTTTCAAACTGTTTTCCTGACTCACTGTCAATTTTACTTATGAATTTAGATATTGAACCCATATTCATATATAATTTTGAACCATCAATTACAACTGTTGTCAATTCTTCATAAGTATCTGTTAAATATTGAAGTGAGATTTTAGCAGCAAGCTTTGATGTTGATTCTGTTGTTGTCTCAACTTTTAACTTGCCCTGTATCTTGCCATCCTTCTTGAACTTGGCAGGTATAGTTTTATCTTTCTTGATTGAATCTGCACTTACATCAAATGAAAGTTCTACTTCCCCTGTTCCTGTCTTAATTTCCTGCATCTTCTTTACTTCTTTAAAGTAAGAGCCATTATCTTTTGTCTTTGCGTTTTTGTTGCTTCCGCATCCTGTGAATAGTGCCATTATCATAACAAGTGATAAGGCAATTGATAAGATTTTCTTCATATTCATATTCTTCTCCTTTTTGATATTTACAAGTAGGTAATATGAAATATAGATTATTAAATCGGTATTTCATTAAGATAAAATAGTTTTTGTTTTTCATATTTGCCTCTTTGTCTAAGTTTAAGTATAGCATAAAAGTTACATAAAGTGTGAAACTTTCACAATTTTTCTGTTTTTTCGCACTTCATGTAACTTTATTATATGCATTACTATTTATTATTTTTATAACTTTAAGTTCTTCTATCTTAATTTCAAAACTAACTGCTATTTATAGTTATTCTTCTTCTCCCCAAAAGTCTACAGGTTCATAATCCCTTAATGCAACCAAATATCCATGTTCCTGCAATTGCTGTTGAATTATGTCTAAAGTTTCCTCTGAATCTGCCACTACTGTGTGATAATGATATTCAGATGTTATCTGCTCTAGGGGAACCGAAACGCCCCCTTTAATGGACTCAACGTATTTTTTTGCATCCATTCTTGACTTGATGTTCATTGGCACACGCACAACATTATATAGTTTATGATAAACAAACACATCTTCAACTTTTCCACCACAATCCACAATAAGATTTAATTCATCAAGCATTTTCTCTTCACTGTGCTTTACCTTAAACACTCGTGAAATATGATCTTTATCTTTTAAAACATAGCCTTTGTGCGTAGAAACAATATCATGATTTGATGCACGAAGTAAAGCAATATCCTGTACAACAACCTGTCTGCTAACCTGAAATTTTTCAGCTAACTTTGTTCCTGAAACCGGCTTATGGCTTTCCTGCAAAATCTTAAGCAAATTTTCCCTTCTTTTTTCTCCGCTCATTTGTTCCTCCTAATGAGTTCAATACTATATTACTTAATTAATGCCACTTTACTATATTTTCTATTACAAATTAGATTCTGTGTAAATTCTTAAGAGATATATCAAGAATTGGAGATGAGTGTGTTAATGCTCCACTTGAAATATAATCAACACCTAAATCAATTAATTTAGCAATGTTTTCTCTTGTAACATTTCCTGAGATTTCAATTTCAGCTCTTCCATCAATAATGTCAACAGCTTCTTTCATTACATCATGTTCCATATTATCTAACATAATAATATCAGCCCCTGCTTCAACAGCTTCCTTTACCATATCAGGATTTTCTACTTCCACTTCAATCTTTCTAACAAATGGAGCATAATCTTTAGCCATTTTTATTGCTTCCTTAACACCACCTGCTGCTCCAATATGGTTGTCCTTTAATAAAACTCCGTCTGTTAAATTGTATCTATGGTTGTTTCCACCACCAACTCTAACTGAATATTTTTCAAAGATTCTGTTGTTTGGAGTTGTCTTTCTTGTGTCTAAAAGTTTAACCTTACTTCCTTCAAGTAATTTTGCAATTGAGTTAGTATAACTTGCAATACCACTCATTCTCTGTAAAAAGTTAAGACCTGTACGTTCTCCAACTAAAAGAACTCTAATGTCACCTGTAACAGTTCCCATTAGCTGGCCTGCCTTAACCTGGTCACCATCTTTTACAAAAAGTTCTATCTTTGTATTTTCATCTAAAAGCTGGAATGCTCTTGAGAAAACCTGTAATCCACAGATTACACCATCTTCCTTACAAATTAAATCTACCTGTCCCATACATGACTCAGGCATTACTGCATTTGTTGTTACATCCTCGCTTGTAACATCTTCCTTTAAAGCACTTTCAATAAGTGGGTCTACTGTTAATTTTAATGTTATTGGATCAAACATATTTTCCTCCTCTTTTCTGGTTCTTTTCTTGTTTATTCTTTTTCTAATTAAGCATCTGTTTGTATTTGCATATATTTTTTATCTGCTATTTTTCATAGCTTTGCATCTACTTTTGCTCTATTTTTAATTAAGCGTCTGCTTTCTCTCTTTGTTTTTTGCTCTCTTCAATTAAGTCAAGTATCATCTGTTTATTTTCTTTATTCCATGCATGAAGATCTTTGTATTTATCAAAATCTACAGTCTCTTCTTTTCTGTCGAATTCTCTATCATTAAACTGTTCAGACATTTCCACCGCTGCACGTTTTGCAAAAACCATACTTTCAAGTAATGAGTTACTTGCTAATCTATTTCTTCCGTGAACGCCGTTACATGCTGTTTCACCAACTGCATAAAGTCTGTCCATTGAAGTTTTACTTTGAAGGTTTACTTTTATGCCACCCATAAAATAGTGCTGTGCAGGCACAACAGGTATCATTTCTTTTGGCACATTGTAACCATGTTCCTTACAGTGTTTTACAATGTTAGGAAAATGATTTGTTAACTGCTCCTCATCAATTGGTTTCATTGAAAGCCAAACATGATTAGTGCCATCCTTCTTCATCTGCTCTTTAATTTTTCCTGTTAAAATATCTCTAGGTAGAAGTTCATTTGTAAAGCGTTCCTTATCCTTGTCAAACAACTGGGCGCCTTCACCTCTTACAGATTCTGAAATTAAGAAACTTCTGTCTTCTTCTTTTTCTGAATAAAATGTTGTTGGGTGAATCTGAACATAATCAATATCTTTTAACTCTATATTATGTCTTATTGACACTGCCACTGCATCACCTGTTAAATGTCTGTAGTTAGTTGAATATCTATAAATTCCACCAATACCACCACTGGCAAGTACAGTATAATCTGCGTAAATAGTATCTAAAGTTCCGTCATCTTTCTTTACTACTATACCAAGGCACTCATTTTGTTCTTTGCCATTTTCAGTTTTTGGAATAATATCAACCATGGTCCAATGTTCCTTGATTGTAATATTATCTCTCTTCTTACATTGTTCGTAAATATGGCTTGTTATTTCCTTGCCTGTAATATCTTCGTGATAAAGAATACGATTTCTTGCATGAGCACCTTCTCTTGTGTAAGCCAGATTTCCATCCTCATCTCTTGCAAAATCAACACCGTAACTTAATAAATCTTTTACAAGATCCGGTGATGAGTTAATCATAGTTTCAACTGCTGCTGTATCATTTTCAAAATGACCGGCTTTCATTGTATCGTAGAAATAGCTATCAAAATCTTCTTTGTCCTTCAACATGCACATACCACCCTGTGCTAAAAATGAATCGCTATGTTCTACAATGTCTTTTGTAATAATTAAAATATCTTTGTTTTTTGGCAGGTTTAATGCACAATACATACCTGCGCATCCGCTTCCTACAATTATAATATCTGTTCTCATTTTAATTTCACTTCCAGTGTAAAAACACTGCCTTTTCTTATTTTTGTGTATATTTGCTTTTTTTTACAAACATTGCTTGAGATTATAGCACATGTTTTTACATCTGACAAGACAGTTGTAAATACAATATTTTCACCAAGTTTAACAGATTATTTTTGTCATACACCATAGGTTCTTTGTTTGGATACCAGAAAATCATTCTGTATATGTAAACAGCAATGACTACAGCTATTGTTGTAAAAATCATTATATCTATAAGCTTCAAAAGACTTTTTCTTTTTTGGAATGCCATTTCTACATAACGATAAAAAAACACCATTACTATAATTACCAAAAGAAAAATCCATATAGGATTAACCATTGCCGCCTCTGTTATTTTTCCTTTTAATAAAAGACCTACTGCTCTTGTGGTTCCACAGGTTGGACATGGAATTCCAATGAGCATTCTTAAGGGACAAATTTTTCCAAACTTACTATTAATTATTATTATAAACAAAGAAATAGCGACTATAGGAATCGCTATTTCTTTTATGTCCTTTTTTAATTTTTTTATATCAAATTTCATTTTCTATTTTAATTTTTCAAGAATCTTTACAATAAGTTCCCATGTTCTTTCAGTTGATGAGATGCTTAACATTTCATCTGTTGTATGAACATTTTTCATTGTTGGGCCAAATGAGATTGCATCTAAATCTTCAATCTTGTCTGCAAACATACCACATTCAAGACCTGCGTGAATAGCTTCGATAACAGGTTCTTCATTGTATAATTTCCTGTAGGCTTCCACTGCAGTATCTCTTAATTTTGAGTCTTCTCTGTATGCCCAACCAGAATATTCTCCTGAAACAACAATCTGACCACCAAAGATTTCTGTAAGTGAACGCATCTTTTCAATTAGGGAATTCTTCTCACTTTCAATTGAACTTCTTACTGAATATGATAATGAAACGTTGTCTTTTTTGGTTCTTAAAATTCCCAAGTTAAGAGAAGTCTGTACCATATGTGGCATTTCAGGATTCATTCTCTGAATTCCATTTGGCATATTAACTAAAGAAATAATTGTTGCCAATGTGGCTGCACCTGATAATGCTTCTGAAATTCCTTCATCCATAACATTGATTTGAAGCTTCATGTCAGGATCTGTAAACTTGTATTCTTCCTTAACATCTTCAAAAGTTTTTTCGATAATTTCTTTTGTTTTATCTACAACTTCAGGTAATACTGCAATTGCAGCTTCGCTTTCCTTTGCAATAATGTTATCTTTTTCGCCACCGTTAACTGCCATTATACGCATACCAACATTTTGAAATACATTTAATAAAATACGACCTAAAATACAGTTTGCATTAGCTCCCCATTTAATAATTTCCATACCGGAATGACCACCGGCAAAATCTGATAACCTAAGTTCAATAATTTTTGCATTAATAGGTTCTGTGTTATAAGGTAGTAAACATTCTACTGTAGCACCACCTGCACAACTAATTGTAAAAATTCCTTCGTCTTCAGAATCAAGATTGATTAACTCTTTGCCTTTTAAATCTGATGTATCAATGAAGTCTGCACCTAAAAGACCAATTTCTTCATCAACTGTAAATACAGCTTCAATTGGTGGATGTGCAATGTCGTTGCTATCTAAAACTGCCAAAGCATAGGCTACAGCAATACCGTCATCACCACCAAGTGATGTACCTTTTGCACTTAAATAGTCCCCATTAACTTCCAAGTCAAGTCCATCTTTTGTCATGTCCTTGTCACAGTCATTTGTTTTTACAGCAACCATATCCATGTGTCCCTGTAAAATAACAGGCTTTGAATTCTCGTAGCCCTTTGTGCCACCTTTCCAAATGATTACGTTTTTCTTTTCATCCTGACGGCACTTTAATTCCCTATCATTTGCAAACTTTACTAAATAATCACTTATCTGTTCCACATTTCCTGAACCATGAGGAATAGATGCTATCTCTTCAAAAAATTTTAATACATTTTCAGGTTTCTTTCCTTCTAAAACTGACATATCCTTACACCTCGCATTATATATTTTAATTATTATTTATTTTCAATCATTAATTTATAATAATGATATTTAAAACTCTGTTATTCTTATACTTTTAGTCAAAACATTTCTGCTTTACTTTGTAACTATATTTATTATTTTTACATTTACCCTTCTAACATTTGTTATGTGTTTAATTTCTATTAACTTAGCCTTCTTTAATCTTTTTATTAACTTTGGTTTGCTCAATACTTAATTCAATCACTTTGATTTTTTATAGCTTCCGTTTTCTTCTTCCACCTGGCCGGTTTTAACCATATACTGCATAAGCTGTTTTGCAAAATCATTTTTGTCTTTTACAATTGCCTTGTTTTTCGAAAAAGGAAGCTTCGCCTCTATGCCATCACAAAGTTCTGCAACCTGTGGCAATGTAATATACTCATTTTTCTTTAAATATTTTTTTACTTTACTATTGCCCTTACTAAAAAGCATGTTCATCAAATCAGATGACTGGTTCTTCTGTTTAACCAGTCCCCAGCCATAAATAATCATTGTAGCTATGGCAAATAAAATTATCCCAATAACGACTGTACTAATTTCCATTATTTTTCCTTATCTATAAATCTTATATATTTATTATGTTCTAATATGCCAAAAAATTTTGCCAATCTTTCATATAACTGTGTTGAAGCTTTTTTGTGCTGTTTCTTTAAAACGGCTCCAATTTCATACAATGTTTTCCTGCCGTCTATCTGTTGCCACACACAACTGCCATACTCATCTAATTCAATAAAACTATATCTTGGTTTCTTAAATACTTTCTGTGCAATTACATTGAAGAACCCAGTATTTTCAACTGTAACTTCAACTAAACCTTTTTCATTTACTTCCCATTTTTTCTGTATCACCGGCACTTTATCCAAATAATTTTCCTGTGATTTTTGATTTTTATTTTCTTTTTTCATTTAATACCGCCTTCTTTAAATCTAACCATTAGTATACCACATTTGTTTATACAAGCACAGTATAAATCTTTCTATAGAAGAAAGTGGAAGCACCAAAAATCAGCACTTCCACCCCTCTAAAAAACATTCTAAAATTATAAAATGTTTAAATTATTATTCATATCAAAAATTTATTTGTCTGATGTTTTCTTTCTTCTGCAGAATAAGAAAAGTGAACCTACTAATAAGGCGAATGCTACAAGAGCAACCCAGTTACCAACTGTGTTGAAGTTGTCTCCGTAAATTCCTGATAAATTAATTTTGCCATCTAATTTTGCTACTGCAAATATTGCAAGTAAAATTCCTACGATTCCTTCACCTGCAATCATACCTGCAGAGTAAAGTACACCCTTGTCAACAGATTCTTTCTGTTCTTTTTCTGATGAATATTTTCTCTTTTCAATAATCCATCTTACGGCACCACCAAGCATAATTGGTGTGCTTAAGTGAATTGGTAAATATAAACCAATTGCAAATGCTAATACAGGGATTCCAAGGATTTCCACGACGATTGCAATAAATGCACCAACGATAATAAGAACCCAAGGAAGAGTTCCACCCATAACACCTTCTACTACCATTTTCATCAAAGATGCCTGAGGAGCTGGAAGCTGTGCTGAACCGAATCCACCCCATGCCTTGCTTAAAATGTATAATACGCCACCGATTGTTAAAGCTGCAACAACTGCACCAAGTAATTCACCGATCTGCTGTTTTACAGGTGTTGCACCAACAATGTAGCCTGTTTTTAAATCCTGTGATGTATCACCAGCCATAGCTGCGATAATACAAATAACTGTACCAATTGAAATAGCTGCTATCATTCCTGCTGAACCAGTTGAACCTGTAGCCTTTAATACGAAAGATGTAAGTATTAAAGTTGCAATTGCCATACCTGATACAGGGTTGTTACTACTTCCTACAATACCAACCATTCTTGATGAAACTGTAGCAAAGAAGAAACCAAATACAACTATTAATAATGCGCCAAGTAAGCTAACAGGAATTTCAGGGATTAACCACATTCCAGCAGCGATTACTAATGAACCAATTAAAACTACAGATATTGGTAAATCCTGCTGTGTTCTATCTCCACCTGATACATTTTTTCCAAAACCTTTAATAGCTGACTTAAATGTTCTAAACATAGTTGGTAAAGTTTTAATTAAACTAATGATACCACCTGCTGCTACTGCACCGGCACCAATATATCTAATATATTTGCTCCAAATTGTTCCCGGATCTAACTGGTTAAATGGAAGTAAATTTCCTGCATCATCTGCAACAGATGATAAGCTGTCTCCTCCAAAGAACGCAATTGCAGGCATAAGCACTAAGTAAGATAAAATACCACCTGCAAAAAGGTAACTTGAAACCTTAGGTCCGCAAATATAACCTACACCTGATAATGCCGGTAGCACATCCATACCAACAGCACATGTGTAGCTTCCCTTAAATGAGAAGTCAACTTCACTTGGGAATAAACAAAGACCGTCTGCGATAAATTTATATACAGCTGAAATTCCTAATCCTGAGAAAACAAGTTTTGACTTACTTCCTCCTTCTTCTCCCGCAAGAAGTACCTCAGCACAAGCTGTTCCTTCAGGATATGGTAATGTACCATGTTCTTCAACAATTAATGCTGTACGAAGTGGTACCATGAAAAGTACACCAAGTATACCACCACATAATGCGATTAATGCAATTGTAATAAATGATGGTGATGTTGCCTTTCCTTCTTTTGCCCACATAAAAATTGCAGGTAATGTAAATACTGCTCCTGCTGCTAATGACTCACCAGCTGAACCAATAGTCTGTACCATGTTATTTTCAAGAATAGAATCCTTCTTCATAATAACACGAATAACACCCATTGAAATAACAGCTGCCGGTATAGAAGCAGAAACTGTCATACCAACTCTTACACCAAGGTAAGCATTGGCTGCACCAAATATAACTGCTAAAATAAGACCGATAATTACAGATGCAACTGTAAATTCAGGCATAACCTTATCAGCAGGAATAAATGGCTTAAACTCTTTCTTGTTATCCATTTTTTCTCTCCTGTTCTTTTTTATTTTGTGTTAACACACTTTGTTACCAAAAAAATACAGATGGCGCGTATTTTTCCCGTAATGTATTTCATACTATTTTACTTAACTTGATTAGTATACCTGAAAACTGAAAAAAAATAAATGGAAATTTAATAAATTAAAGTAATAAATTAATTTTTTTAACAATTTATGGAAATAAGAATGTCGCCTGCGACATTCTACACACCGAGTGCGAGCCCGTATGCAACTACTTTCTTTTCCCACGAGTGCGCATCCCTTTCAAGATTATTATTTAATCTCAAAAGGGATGTTTATGTTTCTTTTATAAACTTTTATTCTCCTGCTGTTTCTCCACCATCTTCATTGTTGTCCTGTGGTGCATCTGTTTCAGGTGCTGCTGTCTCAGGTTCCGGTGCTTTTGTTTCCACTACTTTCTTTGTTGTTGGAGCCTGTGTCTTTGGTGGCTTTGTTTTTGGTGGATTAGTTTCCGGTGCGTCTGTTTCAGGTGCATCTGTTTCAGGTGCTGCTGTCTGTGGTGCATAAGTTTCAGATGCTCTTGTGTATTCTTCTGTGTGATTATTATCGTCGTCATTATTTGCTTTTTCTTTTGTAGTTTTATCAACAGTTGTTGTTTCCTCTGCTGTTGTTTCTTCCGTCTTTGTTTTACCAAATGTACTTGATAAAAATATTGCTGCCACTACAACCACAATAATAATTCCTGCTGAAACCGCTATTGCAATAATGTTCATTTTTTTATTTTGATTAATTATCTGACTGTCCGGTATTTCCGTATCATATTCATCCGAATCATCATCATAAAATTCTTCATCTTCGTCAATTTGATTCTCATCTTCAAAAACGAAATTTTCATCTTCCATTTCTTCTGGGAAGTCAAAAGAATCCTCTTCTTCATATTGGATTTCGTCAGGCAAGTCTTCAAACTCATCATCCACTGTATCTATTCCGTCGAAGTCATCTGATACTGTTGGTATTTCTTCAACATTGTCATCATCAATATCCAGATTTCCAAAGATTTTAGTTTCTCCAAAATCTTCTTTTGGGTCATCAAAAATCTTAGTTTCTCCAAAATCTTCTGACGCATTTCCTGTACCATTGTCAGCCTGATTATTCACAGTATCTTCCATTATTTCTCCACAATATGGGCATTGTTTTTCAGTTGGCTGTACATATTTACCACACTTTTTGCAAAACATATTAATGTCCTCCTTGTTTTTTCTTTTCGTTTTATGTGTTATATAAATTCACAGGTCTTATTTTCCCTGTTTAATATATAACGTATATTTTTTATCATTTATTTCACATTATAATTCAATTTTTATAATCAATGCAAGTAAAATGTAATTCTATTGGTGTTTTAAACTTTTATACACATTATAGTTTTATCAAAATTCCTTCTATCACGCTATCATTTAGTGCCACGAAAATATTCCCTTGACTTCTTGTGTCTTAATATCGAAATCTAAACAAATATATGTTCCATTAACAACTAGGCTACCATCAGTGCTACAATCTGATGTGTATAAACTCAATTCGTCCATGTCGTATATACACACAAATTCGTCCTGATGCGAATTATATGATTTAAGCGCAAACTTCATATTTTTCTATTCCTTCATTCTAATATTCATTTTTTATACAGCATAAATAATTATTTTTGCTTTGCACATAAATATGAAAAAGCCTTGCCGACTTCAAAAAATCAGTAAGGTTTTTTCCAAAAATCTAATATTTTATTTAAGCTTCCTGTTCTACAAACTGAGCTTTAATGTATTTTTCAACTTCTCTTGGTTCAATACCAAGGGCAATTGAAAATTCGTCATTTAAATTCTGCTTTGCCTCTTTTAAATATCTGTCATCCACGTATGTGATTCTTTTTCCTTTAGCAATACGCTCTTTGTTTCTTGCATACATAGTTTTGATAATGCAGATAAGCTGTTTGCAGTCACATGAAACTAACGCTTCTTTATACTTTGCCTCACGCTGTCTGTCGTTTTCAATCCGCATTGGCTCAATGTCTTTTATTTCTGAAACTAAGTCTTTAGCCTGGTCTTTTGTTACAACTGAACGCATAACTACTTTGTCACTGTCCACAGGGTAGAAAATTTTGCTATCCTCGGATTTCATTGGAACTAAAGCATAATATAACTGGTCTTTATCAACTCCTGACATATCCAGATGTGTTATGTCAACCACTTTACATACACCATTTCTTCCATGCACAATATAGTCTCCAACTTTAAACAATTCTAACACCTCTATTCTTTTTTTACTATTAGTGCAATACAAAACTTCACGTTTTTACGAAAATATTCAGTCATTGAATTTAACATCGTTTTAAGTGACTTGAAATTCTACAACAATGCATAAAATAATTTCCTACTATACTAAGATATTATCTCAATATATGTTGTTTTGTAATACTATTTATGTATAAATATATAGGTACAAATTTAAGCTGTACCTAAACCGATTTTCCCACAATATAATTCTACTACTTTTAAAAATAAATTGTTATAGGCAGAATAAACAAGATTTTTAGTTGTGTAATTGTCTAAATCAGTCAACTTTTATTGATATATTTTATTCTCCAGAGAACATTTCCTGGTCATCATCATCTTCTTCTGACTCATTCCTATCCAACTTTTCTGCTTCAACCATATGTCTTATATACGCTGATTCAGCAGCCTTTTCGTCCTCATCTATAATTCCATTATGGTTGTAGTCAAAGTCTTTATCGTATGGTCCGTAAGAATCCCCACCTGCAATGTACAACACTCCAAGTGTTCCCGGTCCACAATGACTTGATATTACGCTTCCCGCTCTTGTTTCAACAATCTTCTTAAATCTGTTAAGACTTTGAAGATATTCTCTTACAGCCTCCACGATTTCTGCGTCACAACCTGAATGCGTAATAAAAACCCTGTCTTTTTTAGCATGTCTTAGTTCCTGCTCCTGGTCTTTTACATAGTCGAGAATTACCTTCTTTATTGGACCACGATATTTCTTATCAGCATCCATCTTACCATTTTTAACAACAATACAAGGTTTTACCTTAAGAATACTGCCGAATAATTTTGATGTTGCTGAACATCTTCCACCTCTATGAAGATAAGTTAATGTGTCCACAACAAAGCTTGCTCTTACATAAGGCTTAAGAGTTTCAATTGTTTCAACTATCTCTTCCGGCTGATATTTCTTTCTTGCCAAAATAGCTGCCTCAACTACTAAATGTCCAATACCTGTTGAAAGGCTTTCTGAGTTAATAACAAAAACGTGTTCTTCGTAATAAAGCTCTTTTGCTGCAAGTCGCATTACATTTGCTGTTGTTGACATGTCTTCTGAAATAGCAAACATAATTACATCGTCGCCTGCTTCTTTGTATGGTTTTATCGCATTAACCGCATCTTCAATTGATGGTGCCGCTGTTTTTGGTGTTGTTTTATTTTCATCGCTCCATTTATAAATATCATCCGGTGTAATATCCACACCATCCTTATATTCATTGTCACCCATGTGAACATACAGCGGTAAAACATCAATATTGTATCTTTCTAATATTTCCTTTGTTAAATCACTTGTACTGTCTGTAATAATTTTTACCATAGTTCCTCCGTTGTTATTCGTTCTCTACCTCATTAATATTGTAAGGTGTTGTCTGGTATACATAATAGTTAATCCAGTTTGTCCACAAAAGCTGACCTGCCGCACGCCAGTTAACAATTGGCTCTTTTGTTGGATCATCGTCTGGGAAATAATTTACCGGAATAATCGGGTCCATACCTTTTGCTAAATCTCTTTCGTATTCCAACTTCAATGTATCTGCATCATATTCTGAATGATATAAAACAAAGAACTGTCTGCTGTCTACTGATTTTACAACACCAACTCCTGCTTCATCTGACTCTGCCATTAATTCAAGGTCCGGACATTCAAGAATCTGTTCTCTTGTAATTTCTGTTGCTCTTGAGTGTGGTGCATAATACACATCATCAAAACCTCTAAACAATGGTGACTTTTTATTTAAAATATGATGTTTGTAAATACCTGATAATTTAGGCACTCTGTCTCTTTTCTGTATTCCATAATGATAATATAAGCCTGCAAAAGCTCCCCAGCATAAATGGAACGTACAGTGAACGTGTTTCTTTGACCACTCCATTATTGTACAAAGTTCATCCCAATACTCCACATCTTCGTAAGCTACAAAGTCAAGTGGGGCGCCTGTAATAATTAAGCCATCAAAATGATGGTCTTTTACTTCATCAAATGTTTTGTAAAATTCATCCATATGACTTGGATCAGTATGAGTTGAACGGTATGTTGCTGTCTGCAAAAATTCCACTTCTATTTGGAGTGGTGTATTTGATAATTTTCTTAAAATCTGTGTTTCTGTTACTATCTTTGTAGGCATTAAATTCAATACCAACACCTTTAGCGGACGAATGTTCTGAGTCATTGCTCTGTTCTCCGTCATAACAAATATATTTTCATTTTCTAAAATATCCCTAGCAGGTAAATTTGATTTTACTTTTATTGGCATGTTTATATCCTCTTTCCTACATTTAGTTTAATAATATGAAATAATACGTGCAAATTTCGTAATTCTACATTATGTATTGTGCAATTATATTTCATAATTTTCTCTTAATCAATCGTAAATTTCATTTTAACATAATAGTGAGATTTGTTCAAATTTTTGTATTATACATATTTATACATATTTTTACAACATGCTTATTAGCATATCTAAAACATGCTCCACGCTTTTCTCCCTGACCACGTTTCTTCCGAGATTGCCAAAGTGTACTGTCTCCGTTTTTGTTTCACCATTAATTGTATAGCCAAAACATACAGTACCAACAGGCTTTTCCACAGTGCCACCTGTAGGACCGGCAATTCCTGTAATACCCACTCCTACATTTGCCTGATTAGCTTTTGCTACGCCCTCAGCCATTTCCTTTGCTGTCTGTTCGCTTACTGCACCTAATGTATCAAGTGTCTCCTTTGAAACATTTACATATTTCATTTTTGCCGCATTTGCATAAGTGACAAAACTTGCGTTTAAAACCTTTGACGCATCTGCCACATCAACGATAGTCGCTGCCATCTTTCCTCCGGTGCAGCTTTCTGCAAAAGATATTGTATATTTCTTCTCAATTAATTTTTTTACAAGTATTTCCTGTTTGTTCATTATAAAAACTTCCTTTCTCCCAAAGTCTTTAATCCACTTTTGTTCAAACACAAGTGATTACGAACTTTTTTTGATTTTGAGTTTTGATTCTGGGAATTGTTTCGCAATTCGCACTCCCACAATGATTATACCTTATTTTTCTATGTTTAAAACATTATTTTTCGGACAATATACTAATACTATGTTTTATAAATTTAATGATTTTAAAAATAAGTTAGATATACAGCCTGAACATAACTTCGTAGGGATTATACCACTATCTTCTGTTAATAATTACCACATTATTAATAAGTATGTACCAAAAATACCTAATTTATTTATGGATTTCCATTTCTCTAAATTAGAGAACTCTAAAAATTTTATCTATGGGTACATTAATATACCGGATATTCTTGTTACGACCCGTTCTATTATTTCTTTTATTTTGACTCGGGACTATATTGTGTTTATTGACAGAGACGAGTATGTTGCCCAGGCTTTTCAAAAAATGTCTGAATCCAGCAAGAACCAAGATGCTTTTCGGGATAGCGGGTGTGTTTTGTATTTTCTTCTTGATTATATTATGGCTAAGGATTTAGAGAAGATTAACAGCCTTCAACAAAATCTTGTACAGTTGGAGTTGGAAGTTTTAAATGAAAAAAATTTAGATATTATAAAAGAAATTACAAATTATCGGAGCCGCACCATGAAGCTTCACCATTACTATGTACAACTTGAGGGAATTCTTCAGGATTTGGAAGATGATATTTCTGATTTAATTAGTAATGAAGCAAAAGAATATTTCAATATTCTTATAAGAAAAACTACAATGTTTGGTCACGAATCGGAACAGATATGGGAATACACGTCACAAATAAGAGATATTTATCAGCAACAGTTGGACGTGCATCAAAATGCGGTTATGAAATTTCTCACTGTTGTAACCACGCTATTTATGCCTTTAACTTTAATTGTTGGCTGGTATGGTATGAACTTTGAACATATGCCTGAGCTTGAATTCAAATACAGCTATCCTATAGTTTTTGGTTTTAGTCTTCTTCTTGTTATTATTATGTGTGTAATTTTCAAAAAGAAAAAATGGTGGTAATATGCCACCATTTTCTAAATTACTCTTTATATTTTGTGCCTATTTTTCTGCCATATAGAACTCTTGTCTCAATATCTTTTGAAGTGTTATAGAAATATGTTTCAGGAAGTTTTACTTTGTCCTTTTCAACTAAAACAACAATAGTTGAACCGCCATATAAAAACATACCCTTTTCTTCCCCACGTTTTATCAAACCTGATTTTTGGTGGTTTTTGATTTTTCCAATCATCATTGCACCCACTTCTATTTGAGCAACTGTTCCAAAATTCTCAGTTTCAATAATTGAATATTCTCTGCTATTTTGTGCAAACACCGGATATTTATTTACGGCAATAGGTCGCACTGTATGAAGTATTCCCTTAACCGGCTTATTTTCCACAATCTCGCCATTGTCAACATAGCCGTATCTGTGATAGTCATCCACACAAAGTCTGAACACCATACAAATTCCACCATTATAGTCAGGCGCCTTCTTACTGTCCGGTATTAAATCTGCCACTTTGTAATGACTTCTCTTAATATTAAAAGTTGACTTTTCATCAATCCTATAAACTGACAATCTGCTGTCGCAAGGCGAAATAAAAGCATCGCTACTGTATTCCACCGGTCGCTTCTCCGGCAAAATCTTTCTTGTAAAACATTCATTAAAAGAATGGTATTTTGCCTTTTCATAATCCGCCATGTTTATACCGTTGTTTTTGATGAAATTTTTAATATGAATTTTAGATATTGGAGAATCCATATAAGCCCCACCAATTTTTGAAATGATGGGGCTTGTAAGTATTTTCAGCACCACACGACCTGGCACTGTATTATATAAAAATTTTAAAATTCCTGATTCGTTATTATTTTCCATGTTACTCTCTATTATTAATAAACTAATCTATTTGTTCTATGCTTACCACATTAACTCATTTATAAATTATCTTGCAAAATGTTTTACAACTATCATAGCTATAAATTCTAATGCACCTAAAAATACCATAAAATACAACATTGCAGTACCCGGTTTCTTAAGCTTGAATTTCAAAACAAATAAAACCGCTACAATTATAAGAACTATGTAGTATGCAAAAGAAATATTAACACTGTTAATATATAAAATATGTCTTAGTAAAAGAAATGCTGGGAAAATAAGTGCTGTAGATGTAACAGGTAAACCATAATAATACTTGTTATCTCCTACGCAATCTCCCTGTGTTTCTTCAACAGTAATGTTAAAATACGCAAGTCTGATTAACGCTGCTAATACAAAAAATGCACTTACAATAACGATAACTGCTTCAGGTATTGTGCATAAAACACTAGGTTGCTTAACCATTGTTGCACCAGCCACTCTGCCTGCGTCAAACATATCTCTTTTCCAAAGTCCCATACCTATACAAACCGGTAAAACACCAAATGCTACCAAATCTGACAATGAGTCAATCTGAACACCAAAATCTTTTTCTTTTTTTGTTCTATTTTTCTTTGATCTTGCCACTCTACCATCAAAAGTATCAAACAATCCACATAAAAGCAGAAACAATACTCCAAAATATGGGTGACCATGTCCTGAAAGTGATACTAAGATTCCCATTACTGCAGAAAGTAGTGAACCGTATGTAAGTATCACAGTATAATCCCAAATTCCTATCATTTTATCTTGTGTTTCATTCCTTTCATTCCTCTTAACAAATATGCAACTAAAGTAATCAATCCACAAATTAGTATACAACAGTAGAAAGAAATTCCTCTACTTAAAAGTTCAATGCTAATACTGTCTTTAACCAAATGTCCAAATCCGTCAATGAACAAATAATCTGCTGCTCCAACTGCTCCCGGTATTGGCACGCTGTTAGAACCGATTACAACAAATCCCTGAGCTGCAAAAGCATCTACCACCTTTGTTCCACCAATTCCAATAAACACACAAATAGAAACACCAATCAGTGACAATCTTTGTAATAAGTTGTAAATAAATGCCACGAAAATGTGTTTCTTATGACTGCTTATTGCCTGAGCACACTCTTTATATTGCTTTTCAACATGCTTTAATTTTTCCTGTCTTTCCTTAATGTTTTTAACTAAATGTAGTTTTTTAAACAATCTTAAGAAAAAGTCAGCGCACTTTGTAATGATTTTTTCCTTATAAACTAACAACAAAAAAGTTGTTAATAAAACAAATTGTACTAACGCTCCAATAAATATCATAATTTTTGAAACGATACTAAAATGCACAACCATAGTTGGTCTTAAAATGAAGCAAAGTACTCCTATAACAATAATTGAAACCGTATATAATGTCAAGTTTACTAGCAATATGATAGTAGTTACAGCCCCTGGAACCTTGTCCTTCATCATAAAATATGCTGATGCCGGCTGTCCACCTGTTGCTGATGGAGTAATTGCTGAGAAATAAATGTCAGATGATGAATATACAAGACATTTTCTAAAAGGTCTTTTGTAACCAAATGTTCCACACAAAACCTTAAGTGCCATACCTTCGAATACAAAAAATCCGCACATACACACAAAAGCCCCAAAAATCCAGCCTGGGGAAGCTGATTTGATATAGGAAATAAATCCATCTATTGTAAAAGATTCATTTGTTCCAACAATTGCGTATATTGTTAATCCAATCAGTGCTAACAATACTAATGACCATAGCACTTTACTTTTCATATCTTTCATAAACACCTTTTCTATTAATAGTAAGCCTGCAAAGGCTTGTTTACAGTTACCTAATTAGTTTTTTTGAAAAGCCTATCTTCTATTATAAAATAAATCTTTGATAAATTAAACCTTCTTGATAAAAACAATCCAAGTTCCACTACCACAATGGCTGCCACAACATCTAAAACTACATGCTGTTTAACCATAAGTGTTGAAGCAAACACAAGAATTGCTGCTACAAACGTAAATATTTTGTAGCCCTTTCCAACCTTTTTGCACTTCATTGCTCCTCGAAAACAAATCCAGTTTTCAAGACAATGTACTGATGGCAATAAATTATCAGGACTGTCCATACTATATATTAATCGTGATAACCACTGAAAAAATCCTGTTCCTGTTACCTCCGGTCTTATAATTGTTGTAGGTATTGCAATGAAAGCAACTAAACAACATAACTTTGCAATCTGCTCTGCCGTCAAAACTTCATAACAGACCTCTCTGCTCTCTCTTCCTATTACAATAAATCCCACAATCCAAACCACGTATGCCAACACATAAACTGACATCATAAACGGTGTAAACGGAATCATATAATCTATTGGTAAACTTAAATCATAATGATACAAGCCCGTTGTAAACAATCTGGTACCAAAATATGTAAACGCATTTAATCCTAAACATATTATTAAAGGTAAAAACGCATATTTTGGCAAAATCTTATATATTCTTTGCAAAATCCAAACCTCTTTCCTTTTAGTTTATACTTCTAAGTTTTTGCCCTTATGGTAAAGTAACACACTTTATCTATAACCGCAAGAAACTTAAGAATTTGTTTACAATTTATTAACTTTTCAAAGTGGCAAATTTCTAGTTGAAATTCCCCTAAAAATATTGTATTCTTTACTTGTAAATTGAAAATCGTCCATGCGACTGGCGGATAAGTGGAGTTCACCACAGGGAGCATGGTTTTAAGAATGTAAGTCGACCGCCTGGGCAACCTCTCTGGTTACCCAGGTGGTTTTGTTATTTTAAGGAGGATTTATTAAATGGAAATGTTATCTCTTGAAAATGAATTAAAAGAAAATTCATATCCGGGACGTGGAATTGTTATTGGAAAGTCTCCAAATGGAAAGTTTGCAGTAACAGCTTATTTTATTATGGGTCGTAGCGAAAACAGCCGTAATCGTGTTTTCGCAACTGAAGGTGAAGGAATTAGAACACAGGCTTTTGATCCTTCAAAGTTAGTTGATCCAAGTCTTATTATTTACGCACCTGTTCGTGTTCTTGGAAATAAGACAATTGTAACAAATGGAGATCAGACAGATACTATTTATGAATTAATGGACAAGCAGCAGACTTTTGAACAGTCACTTAGAACTCGTGAATTTGAGCCTGATGGTCCTAACTACACACCTCGTATTTCAGGAATTATGCATGTTGAAGACGGAAAGTATAACTATGCAATGTCTATTTTAAAGAGCAACAACGGTAATCCTAATGCTTGCAACAGATACACTTTTGCTTATGAAAATCCTGTTAATGGAGAAGGACATTTCATTCACACTTACAAATGTGATGGTAATCCTCTTCCTTCATTTGAAGGTGAACCAAAGTTAGTTCCTATGATGGACAATATGGACGAATTCACTAACATGCTTTGGAACAGCTTAAATGAAGACAACAAAGTTTCTCTTTTTGTAAGATACATTAATATAGAAGACGGAACTTATGAAACAAAAATTATTAACAAAAATAAATAATCAATTATGCTTATTATCATAAAATTATAATTTATTAATATTTTGTTCAGGCTCTTTTTGAACAAATGCTGTTAATGATTATAATTATTAGTAGCCATTAAAATTGTAACTAAAGAATTTAATAATTATAACTAAAGAATTTAATTAGGAGTGCTTATGAAAGAATTAGAATTAAAATATGGATGTAACCCAAACCAGAAACCTTCACGTATTTATATGGAAGAAGGTGAATTACCAATCAAGGTTTTAAATGGAAAACCTGGATACATTAACTTCCTTGATGCTTTTAACGGCTGGCAGTTAGTTAAGGAATTAAAGAAAGCTACAGGTCTTCCTGCTGCTACTTCTTTTAAACATGTTTCACCAGCCGGTGCTGCTGTTGGACTTCCTTTAAGCGAAGTTGAAGCTAAAATTTACTGGGTTGATGACCTTGGAGAATTATCACCACTTGCATCAGCTTATGCAAGAGCCAGAGGTGCTGACAGAATGTCATCTTATGGTGATTTCATTGCTTTATCAGATGTTTGCGATGTTTCTACAGCACAGGTTATTAAGAGAGAATTCTCAGACGGAATTATTGCACCAGGCTATGAACCTGAAGCTCTTGAATTATTAAAGGGTAAAAAACGTGGTGCTTATGCTATTATCGAAATTGATCCTGACTATGTACCTAAGAAGCTTGAAAGAAAAGAAGTTTTCGGTATTACTTTTGAACAGGGACGTAACGAATTAAACATTGATGATGATTTCTTTAGCAATGTTGTTACAGAAAATAAAGAACTTACAGAACAGGCAAAGATTGACATGGCTATTTCAATGATTACATTAAAATATACTCAGTCAAACTCAGTATGTTTTGTTAAAAACGGACAGGCTATCGGTGTTGGTGCCGGACAGCAGTCACGTATCCATTGTGTAAGACTTGCTGGACAGAAGGCTGACAACTGGTTGCTTCGTCAGTGTCCAAAGGTTCTTAATCTTCCATTTAAAGAAGATATGAAGAGAGCTGATAGAGACAATGCTATTGACCTTTACATTGGTGATGAATATATGGATATTTTAGCTGATGGCGAATGGGAAAGAGTATTTACAGAAAAGCCTGAAGTATTTACTAAGGAAGAAAAGCAGGCTTGGCTTGCACAGGCTGAAGGAATCACATTAGGTTCTGATGCATTCTTCCCATTTAGCGATAACATTGAAAGAGCTGCAAAGAGTGGTGTTAAATATGTTGCTCAGCCAGGCGGTTCTATTAGAGACCAGGATGTTATTGATGCATGTAACAAACATGATATGGTAATGAGCTTCACAGGACTTAGATTATTCCACCACTAAATCACTAAGATTTGATTAATTTATAGCTATTTATAAAATTCCACCCCTTTAAGATTTTATCAGTCTCAAGGGGTGGAAAATTTTGTTTTTGCGTTTTTCTGTTTTTATTTGGTCTGAATTTTTCCACCCCTTTTAGTTTTTATCATGCTCAAGGGGTGGAAATTTTTGTTTTTGCTTTTTTCTGTTTTTACTTTGTTTGAATTTTTCCACCCCTTTTAGTTTTTATCATGCTTAAAGGGTGGAAAATTTTGTTTTGCCATTTTCTGTTTTTATTTGGTCTGAATTTTTCCACCCCTTTAAGATTTTATCATGCTCAAGGGGTGGAAATTTTTGTTTTTGCGTTTTTCTGTTTTTATTTGGTTTGATTTTTTCCACCCCTTTTAAATTTTATCATGCACAAGGGGTGGAAAATTTTGTTTTTGCGTTTTTCTGTTTTTACTTTGTTTGATTTTTTCCACCCCTTTTAGTTTTATCATGCTCAAGGGGTGGAAAATTTTGTTTTTGCGTTTTTCTGTTTTTACTTTGTTTGAATTTTTCCACCCCTTTTAGTTTTATCAGCCTCAAGGGGTGGAAATTTTTGCTTACTTATTTTTCAAACTTTTCTTTTGTCTAAATTCGTTAATATTTTCCATTTATTTCTTAATTCTTTGTTAACTTTTTGTGTATTGTATGGATTTACCATTGTTTTTTTGGTATGATGTTGTTCGGTATGAAAAAGAACTACGGAGGGATTTTATATGAATATTTTATTTTTTTTAACACCAAAAGAAAAAGTTGCACATACAGATACTGATGATACATTACGTCAGGCTTTAGAAAAAATGGAACATCATGGCTACTCAGCCATTCCACTTTTAGATTTAGATGGTAAATATGTTGGTACTATCACAGAAGGTGATATGCTTTGGTATATTAAAGATAATGATTTTCCAAGTTTAAAAGATATGGAAGATATTTCGATTTTGGATGTGAAACGTAAAAGAGATAATGAAGCTGTTAATATTTCAGTTTCCATGGATGAGCTTGTAAACAAGATTACTAACCAGAACTTTGTACCGGTAGTAGACGACCACAATGTATTTATAGGCATTATTACCCGTAAAGACGTTATTCTTTACCTTGCCAACAAGGAAATGATTGAAAACAAAATCGTCAGCTAATAATTCGAAAAGATAATAATTTGAAAATGCTGATTTAACCTGATGCTTCAATATGATAATAGCTAAACAGCTATTACATAATTTAATTTATGGATATTAATAAGTAAAAAGTTGAACAGCTTATATAATTCAGTTTATGAGTACGAATAAACAAAGAGCTAAAATTTGTTTGAATATGATACGCAACCTATGCAAATCTATGCAGGGGCAATATCAAATTATCAAACATTTTTAGCTCTTTTTTTAACAACTTAACAATTTATTTTAATTAATTTATTTTTTATTTATCTTATTTTTTTCTATTTGTTTGTATTTATTATTTTTCTCTTGTATCTTTTTAGTGTCTTTCTTTTTTAAAAAACTCTCAGATCACGTTAATATTTTTATAAATTATAAATGATTATTATAATTCTTTATGCTTTTTGAAATACTCTTTTGTTTCTTTTGCCACAACACCACTTAATACAAACAATGCGATTATGTTAGGAATTGCCATTAAACCATTAAAGATATCGGCAATTGTCCAAACTGCTTTGACAGTCATGTATGGTCCAATGAATACTGCAAGTATGTATAACCATCTGTATACTTTTACTGCTTTTTGATTTCTATTTGTTAAATATTCTAAGCATCTTTCACCATAGTAATTCCAACCAAGGATTGTTGTAAAAGCAAAGAATACTAAACATACCATCAATACAAATGCTGAAACTTCTGCAGGTAAGAAGCTTAAGCCCTTCTGGAATGCATCAGTTGTAACCTGTACACCTTCGATTCCTTTTACCTGATATGAGCCCATCATTACAATTGATAAACCTGTTAAAGTACATACAATAATTGTATCAATGAATGTACCTGTCATTGTTACTAATCCCTGACGTACAGGTTCGTTTGTTTTTGCTGCAGCTGCTGCGATTGGTGCTGAACCAAGTCCTGCTTCATTTGAGAAAATACCTCTTGCAATACCTTTCTGCATTGCAATACCAATTGCTGCAAGCACACCACCTGCTGCTGCTTTTGCACCAAATGCATATTCAACGATTGTTGCTAATGCACCAGGTAATTTTTCTATATTTGCAATAATTAACACAAGTACAGTCACAATATATAAAACAGCCATAAATGGAACTACTACCTGTGATACTTTAGAAATTCTCTGAATACCACCAATTACTACCAAACCTACTACAAAAGCTAAAACTAAAGCTGTAATAACTGTTACGATTGAATAATCATTTCCAATTATATTAACTGCATGTTCTTTGTTTGGATCAAAGAATGATAATGTTGCTGATGCAATTCCGTTTACCTGTGTAAATGTTCCGATACCAAATAAACCTACGCAAGCTCCAAAAAATGCAAAGATTTTTGCTAGCCATTTCCATTTGTGTCCCATACCACTTTCAATGTAGTAGAAAGGTCCACCAAGAACATGTCCTTCCTTATCAATTGTTCTGTATCTTACTGCCAAAAATCCTTCTGCGTACTTTGTTGCCATTCCAAAAAATGCCGCAACCCACATCCAGAATAATGCACCGGGACCACCAACTGCTGTTCCAAGTGCTGTACAACCAATGGCTGTAGCTACACCAACAATGTTACCTGTTCCTATAGTCGCTGATAAAGCTGTACAAAGTGCTCCAAAACTACTTACTTCCCCTTCACCTTCCTCTTCATTTAAAAACATAAACCTAAGTGCCTTTGGCAAATGCACTATCTGTAAAAGTCTTAAACGAAAAGTAAGGTAGATGCCTGCTGCGAGAATTAACACTATAAGTGGAACTCCCCAAACCAAATCATCTACCTTAGTTAAAAAGTCTCCTATTGCGTTCATAACGTCCTCCTGTCCTTTTGCCTGAGAGATTAACAGAATTCATAAAAGATTTAAATTCTGCCGTACACCTTCGGCGTCTGAGTCAACAAAAATCTTTGTCATCAGACCTCTCCAGTTGTTGTCTATATTCCTTTTTGACAACGCACTTTCTATTGTAAGACTATAGAGGAATTAATGCAATAACATTTTTTACATTTTTTTCATATTTTCGACACAAACGCTAACCTAATGCTACATCTAATGTCATCATTACCGTAAATCCTAATGCGAAAAATATTGTTCCCCAGTTAGAATGTTTTCCTTCCGCCATTTCCGGAACAAGCTCTTCCACAACAACATACATCATTGCTCCTGCTGCAAAACTTAACAGATAAGGAAGTGCCGGAATTATAAAGCTTGCCGCCAATATTGTAATTACTGCCGCTATTGGCTCCACTGCCCCGGATAAAACTCCATACAAAAAAGCCTTTCCTTTTCCATTACCTTCTGCTTTCAAGGGCATTGACACAATGGCACCTTCCGGAAAGTTTTGAATTGCAATTCCAATGGAAAGTGCTAAAGCACCCATTTCAGTAATGCCACTTTTCCCTGAAAGCACACCTGCAAAAACAACACCGACTGCCATTCCCTCAGGTATGTTGTGAAGAGTTACCGCTAACACTAACATGGTTGTTCGCTTAATCTTCACTTTGGGGCCTTCTGTTTCATTACTGCTTACGTGTAAATGGGGAATTGTTTCATCTAATAGCAATAGAAACAGGATTCCTAACCAAAAACCTATAAAAGCCGGTAAAAAAGCGAATTTCCCCATATTTTCCGACTGTTCAATTGATGGAATAATAAGACTCCATATTGACGCTGCCACCATTACGCCAGCTGCAAAACCTGTTAATATTTTTTGAATTTTTATATTCAAATCTTTTTTCATAAACAATACACACGCTGCTCCTAAAGACGTTCCTAAAAAGGGTATTAATATACCCTGAATGATTTTTAAATCCATATTTTTCTCCTCATATAAGTTATTGATTTCATACACTAAAATACACTTATACTAACCTGTATTAATTTCTACTTACATAAATTACATTAATTTATTTTTTAATCCTTTTATCATATAAGTTTTTATAGTATATGCATTTTACTTCATTCTTCTTTATAAAACTTATATGATTTTACATTTATTAGCATACCACATTATCGAAATTTTTGTTTTGAGTTTTTTGTATGATTAATTATTTTTTTGCAATACTAATATAGAAATTTATTTTTAGGAGGTCATTATGGAATTATCAGAAAAAGAATTATCAGTAATTCAGGATTTATTAAATGAAGAAGAGCTATTAGTAAAAAAGTTTACAATGCTTGCTAATCATAGTCAGGACGAAACAGTAAAACAGCAAATGCTTGATATTGCCCAGAAGCATCAGGGACATTTTAATGGAATTTATTCTTATTTGAATAACTAATCAGGATTTGTTTGATACTCAAGCAGAATTTATTTTGATGGCTAATCAAAACTTATTTCAGTAGCTAAATAGTCAGGAGGTTTTTATGGAAGAAATTTATACAGAAAAAGAAATTTTAGGGGATGCCCTTAACACTGAAAAGAATGCAACTGCATTATATAATCTTAGTGCAAATGAATGTGTACACGAAAATTTAAGATCCACAATGATGGATTTGTTACAGAAGGAACACGAAATCCAGACAGATGTATTTAACCAAATGCATACAATGGGCTTTTATCCTACACCTGCAGCTGAGTCAAAGAAAATTCAGGAAGCCAAAACCAAATTCCAGTGTGGATATAAAGCTGTGTAGTAGATGATAGCATTGTAATTGCAAAACTATATTGCATATAAACAGTCTAATAATTCAAAGCTACATGGCATATCAGCTGTAGCATAATTAACAAGCTATACAGTAGCTATAAACTACATGGTAATTACAAAATATATAATAAAAAGAAACCTTCTCATATATTCCCGAAAAATCATTACTGTAATTTTTCAGAATCGCTATGAGAAGGCCTCTTTTTTATTTTTAAAATCTTTTATGCCTTTATGGCTCTTTTATGCTGTTGCAATATCATCTGCTAGCATTATGGTCACTGCATTTTGTTGGGATGTCATCTGCTGGCATTGTGGCTCCTGTATTCTGTTACCATAACGTCCACTACCATTCATATTCTACAATCTGGCAGTTTTTAATTCCAAAAGCTGCGAATTCTTCATTACTCATATTATAAAAATATGACTGCACAATTCTTGAAATTCCATTATGAGCAACCAACAAATATGTTTTGTCTGTCTGTTCCTTTAGTTCATCCAAAAGACTATATATTCTTGCTGCCATTTGTAGCATTGTCTCTCCACCATCAAAATCGTAAATAAAATTTTGTTTTGCCTCTTCAAATTCTTCTCCATGTCTTGGAGTTGATTCATACTTGCCAAAATTCTGTTCTTTCAAACGCTGTTCTACACGTAGTGGCACACCTGTGATTTCTGCTATGTGTTTTGCAGTGTCAGCCGCTCTTGACAAAGGAGAACATAGAATTTCATCTATCTGTAAATTTTCTGATTTAATTTTTTCTCCAAGTTCAATTGCCTGTTTGTGTCCTAATTCTGTTAGTGGACTGTCTGTTGCTCCACAAATCTTGTTTTCAACATTCCAAACTGTCTGACCATGTCTTGTAAAATATATATGCGCCATTATTTTTTAATCTTCACTTTCTTTGGTTTTGACCATTTATTGCTGCCTACAGCTTTTACTCTAACATAAAGTTTTGATTTATTTTTCAAAACTTTCTTCTTAATTGTAAGCTTTGTCTTTTTAACTGTCTTCTTTAATATTATCTTTTTAAACTTTTTGCTCTTAGAAAACTGTACCTGATACTTTTTAGCACCTTTTACTTTCTTAAACTTTAAGCTTACTTTTTTAGAATTTTTCTTCTTTGTTGCCTTCTTTACAGTAGTTTTCCCTAACTGTTTCTTTGTAGCCTGTATGCCCTTAGCAGATGTAACCTTATTTGTTGTACCTTCATTTGATGTAACGTTATTTGTTGTACCTTCATTTGATGTAACCTTATTTCCGTTACCTGTAGTTGTTGGACGATTAACTGTTTCTGATTCAATTACTTTTCTTGTTGTTGAAAAGCTTACATTTGAAATGCGAATTGTATTCTTTGCATTAGAATCTACAGTTTCTTCATTTCCTTTTCCAAGACCGTAATATAAATACAACTCTGAAGTATAATCTTTAGGTATTGTTACATAAAGACTTAAATGGTAAGGGACACCTGCTTTTACATTAATTGTTCTGTTCTCTAATACAGGTGAGTCATGTTGTCCATCATCATTTCCTACTACTTTAACCACAAGAGTTCTATCTATGTCTGATGTAATAGTTGCATTGTATTTGTATGTATAGCCTGGATAATATTTAAGAGTTCCCAGTGATGCCTGTGCTGCCCATCTGTTAGTTCCTAATTTATCCAAAGCAACTGTTATTCCTTTGTTTGTTGCAGCAGTAATTGTACCTGTAACTCCACCGCCCCAGCTATTATCCTGTGTATCAAAATAGGTTCCAAATTTTTTGTCTGTATTAGCGACTAAGTCTGTATCTTCGTATGAAACTTTTGTAATTGTTTCAACAGGACTTGTTGCAGGCGCCTTAGTAGTTGTAGCCGGCTTTGTTGTTGTATTGGCCTTTGTTGTTGTACTAGGAGTAGTTGTATTTGTTCCATTTCCCTGCTGATATACTCTTAAATAATCAACATACATTGTTGCTGTCTTAAATGTTGCATCGTTAGCTGTAACATTGTTAGTAAATCCTGTATCCGGTCCGGCAATAGCAAGGTTAAATAAGAAAAATTGTTCTTTCTGGAAGCAATATGCATTATTACTTGTAATTGACTGACTTAAGTATGTCTTTCCGTCTAACTGCCATTCCATATGATTAGCATCCCATATTAGTGTATATGTATGCCAACCGTTAATTCCATTATTTTCATTGTCAGTGTAATATCCAAAAGCTTTTTCTGCACCATCAAAACCACTTCCATATGAGCCATGTGAATACTCACCCTTTAAACCATTTGTGTTCCAATGAAGACAACCGCCTACATAATTGTTGGAATTAGCATGTTCCATAATGTCAATTTCCCCACAATATGGCCAACCAACTCCTTCGTTCATGTTTTCGCCCATCATCCAATATGCAGGCCAAACACCATCCTGATTTCCATTTTCTACTTTTATTCTGGCTTCCATTTTTCCATATTTAAAATATTTCTTGCCCTTTGAAATAATTCTACCTGATGTATATTTCTGTCCACCATAATTTTCTTTTTTTGCAATAATCTGTAATGAACCGCCTGCTACTCTAACATTGTCAGTTCTGTTTGTATAATATTCAATTTCTCCGTTACCCCAGCCCCAGTTTCCGTTTCCAATTTCGTATGACCATACAGATGTATCAAGAGATGTGCCGTTAAACTCATCTGACCATACCAAGTTCCAATTGTTTGCAGCTTTTACACTCTTTGTTTTTGTTTCACCAATTGTAATTCCTGATACAGCTACTGCCAGTGACATTACAACAGCCCCCACTTTTTTCACTATTCTTTTCATGTTTTTGTCCTTGTATTTTTGCTACCTGATATAATGTAACAAATAACTTCCTTTCCCAATCATAATTGTTAATAAAAAAATACTTTCCGTCTTTTCTGAATTATCTGTAAAATTCATTCAACAAAACTTTTCAATAAATTCCTCATTAAACAAAAATTATATTTCTATATAAACAAAGAAAAATGTTTTTATCAAGTATTTTTATGCAATTTTTCAAAAAAAAGCAGCTGCACTTTTGTGTAGCCACCTTTTTGTACCCTATATACATTTAAGAAACAAATATAACAGGGAGTGTGTTATTTATCTGACATCAACTTTTTAATTCCTGCCTTTAAGCCATTAACTGTCAATGGATACATGTCTATGATTTCCTTAATGGCTCTTTCTGATTCCATCCAGTAATTCTTTGTTAAATCACCATGGAATGATGGATTAAGCCAAATGGTATGTGGATATTTCTTCTTAAACAACTGAATCCATTCGTGTCCTGAAAGTCCGTTATTAGGCCCGCTGTAATTTCCGTTTTTGTCGTAGTATTCTTCCGGCGCCATTCCAGCATCACCTACAACTATAACCTTGTAATCCTTGTCATAGTTATTAAAAGCATAAGTTGTGTCAATCCATTCTCCCGGAGCACACTCAGGTGTTTTGTATAACTTTGCGTAAATACAATTGTGAATGTAGAAAGTTTTTACGTCCTTAAAATGATTTGCTTTATTTACTGCCTGAAATAGCTGGTTGCACAATTCACTGTAAGGATACATTGACCCACCACTATCAAAAATTAGCATAAGTTTAACAGAATTCTTTCTAGGCTGCTGAAACTCAAGTTTCAGATAACCACCCTGATTACAGGTAGAAGAAATGGTCCCGTCAATATCTAACTCTGTCTTTGGCAAATCCATTTTTCGTGAATACTGACGTAGTTCCCTGAAAGCCACCTGAAACTGTCTCATTGTAAGTTTAGTGTCTCTTCTGAAATCTCTGTAACGTCTCTCACCCATTACGGCAAATGCTGTTTTCATTCCGGCTTCATTTCCAAGTTGGATGCCACCTGCTACATGACCGTTTTTGCCAAAAGCCGAACCACCGCCTGTACCAATCCAGTGATTTCCACCGTTATGCTCAGTGTGTTGCTCGCCTAATCTTTCACGAAACATTCTGTGAACTTCTTTTGCCTCACGCTCTGTACGTTTATCTACAAAATCTTCAGGATTAGTTAAACGAACTCTGTCACTGTCGTTATGGAGCCATTTGTTTAATTTTTCCATATTTAATTTGTCAGTTTTGATATTTTTAAAATACTCTAAAAAAGCAGAATCTAATTTATCGTAATCAGCTTCGCTTTTTACAAGCACTGTTTTACACAAGTAATAAAAGTCAGTAAAATTAGAATGTGCCAGCCCCTTATCTAAAGCTTCCATAAGAGTAAGCCATTCTGTTGTAGATATATCCAATCCATTACTTTTCAATGTGTAGAAAAATGGTGTAAACATATTTCCTCCATATTATCTGCTAACAAGTCTTACTGTTTCTAAATCTTCATCTTTTTTAATAAGCACACCTAAATATGGCAACTTGACGCTTATTGTTTCAGGATCAACGCCACCAATCATTAATGCTCTAATCCAGTCAATAAATTCCGATGTACTTGGTTTCTTTCTTAAATCCCTAATCTGTCTGATTTTATAGAAAGTATTCATTGCCTGATCTAATAGATTCTCTTCTAAATTTTCAAAGTGAGCATCTACAATCTGCTTCATTAATGCCGGTTCAGGGAATGTAATGTAATGGAATACACAACGACGTAAAAATGCATCAGGCAATTCTTTTTCCGCATTAGATGTAATAATAACAATTGGGCGAACCTTTGCCTTTACTGTTTCCTTTGTTTCGTTAATATAAAATTCCATTTTGTCCAATTCCCAAAGAAGGTCATTAGGGAATTCCAAGTCTGCCTTGTCGATTTCGTCTATTAAAAGAACAACCTGCTTATCCTTCTTAAAAGCTTCACCAAGTTTTCCAAGCTTAATATAGTGTCCAATGTCATCTACTCCTGCTTCACCAAACTGGCTGTCGTACAATCTCTGAATTGTATCATAAATATATAAGCCATCCTGCGCCTTTGTTGTTGACTTAATGTTCCAAATAAGTAACTCCATGTCAAGAGCCTTAGCAACTGCCTCCGCCAACATTGTTTTTCCTGTTCCTGGTTCTCCTTTAATAAGAAGAGGTTTCTGCAATTCTCTTGCCACCTGCACTGATGCCATTAAATCATCTGATGCTACATAAGTATCTGTTCCTGTAAATCTTGCTTCCTTTGCCATTTAAATTCCTTTCGTTTTTAGTTTTTTATTATAAAGTCGGTTCTTATATTATTTCTTAACTATAAAATTATATTAATCCCAAATTTATTATTAAGAAATTATATATTCAAACCATTATTATTTTCCAAAATATTCTGCCACTTTCTTTAAGTCTTCAATAATTGGTAAGTTCTGTGGACAAATTTTCTGACACTTACCACAGGCAATACAATCGCTTGCCTTACCAAAAATTCCTGTTAATCTGTCATAATATTCACCCTGTGGTGTCCAGCCTTTTTCTTTTACTTCCTGTTTATCTGCATTGTATAAAGAAAAATACTTTGGTATAGCAATTTTCTTTGGACAACCCTCAGTACAGTATGAACAACCTGTACATGGAATTTCTATATTTTCATTTAAAATATCTGTAGCTTTCATAACAAGGTCAACTTCTTCTTTTGTTAATGGTTTAAAATCCATCATATAATCAGTGTTATCAAGAAGCTGTTCCATATTACTCATACCACTTAAAACCATCATTACATTATCAAGACTTGCCACAAATCTAATTGCCCATGATGGCACTGACATTTCGCTATTGTATGCCTTGAAATGTTCTTCAACTGCCTCAGGCACATTAGCTAAAGTTCCACCTTTTACCGGCTCCATAACAATAACCGGCTTCCCATGTTTTGTAGCTACTTCATAGCATTTACGTGACTGAACGCCTTCACTTTCCCAGTCAAGATAATTAATCTGAAGCTGAACAAATTCCATTTCCGGATGTTCTGTTAGAACCTTGTCCAACAACTCTGCATTATCGTGGAATGAGAAACCAATATGCTTAACAAGTCCTGCTTTCTTTTTATCAACCAACCACTGAAAACATCCAAGGTCTGTGTACTTCTTGTAATGATCTAAACCAATATCGTGAAGTAAGTAGTAATCAAAAAACTCTACACCTGTCTTTTCAAGCTGCTGATTAAAAATCTCATCTGCTTCTTCTATTGTGTTAAAAAATCCACCATGCAATTTGTCAGCCAAAGTAAAGCTGTCTCTTGAATGACGTTTTACCAAAGCCTCTTTTGTAGCATTCTCACTTTTGAATCCACAATACATCCAAGCTGTATCAAAATATGTAAATCCACGTTCCAAAAATGTGTCCACCATTTTGGACATTTCTTCTATATCAACATCTGCTGCTTCATTTTGGTCTACAAGTGGTAATCTCATCAAACCAAATCCTAACTTCTTTTTAGCCATATTTCCTCCTTATTAAAATTGTAGAAATCATTCTTTAGCCATAAATATTTCTACTAATATTTTTCCTAGACATTTACTTCTATATTTTAATAATTAATGAATTATTTGGCAAGCAAAGTTGCAAAAAAGTAAGAAGCCCTTACTAGACTTCTTACTTTCTAAATAAATTACTTTTTAATTTTTACTTTTTTAGGTTTTGACCATGTTTTGCAACCAACAGCTCTAGCTCTTACATATAATTTCTTCTTGTTTTTAAGCTTCTTGCTCTTAATTGTAAACTTAGTCTTCTTTACAGTTTTCTTAACAAGAATCTTCTTGAACTTCTTGTTCTTAGAAACCTGTACCTGATATTTCTTTGCATTCTTAGCTTTCTTTAATAAGATACTAATTTTCTTCGCTTTAATCTTCTTAGTTGCTTTCTTAACCTTTGTTTTGCCAACAGTCTTCTTAACAATAGGTGTTGTTACCTGTGGCTTTGTAGTTTTTTCCGGAGCCTTTGTTGACTCTGGTGTTGTTTCTGTTGGTGCCGGTGTTGTTGGTTCAGTTGTAGGATTTGTAATTATCTTTGTACCTAACTTGTAATCACCGTATAAGCCATCGTTTGCACCATCAGTTTTTACATTTGCATTCTTATCATTCTGTTCATTTTCATTTGATGCAACTTTTCTCTGATATACTCTAACATAATCAACTTCCATCATGGCCGATGTGAAATTGTCATCAGGTACATAACCACTATCAAAAGTTCCGCCTGCTGCTAAGTTTAAGATAAGGTAAAATCTCTGATCAAATGGTGCATATGTATTACCTCTGTCTGAACCTGAGTACCATTCTCCAGCTGTACATTTGAAGTAGCATTTACCATCACAGTAAATCTTAATATTTTCTGCATCCCAAACTACGCTGTATACATGCCAATCATCAATACCTGTTTTAACATTTCCATTTTTAGTCATGTCAAACGCATCAGATGAGTTAATGTTGTTTGGCCACTGTGAACCATAATGTAATGTACCAAATACCATGTTTGGTGTACGTCCACGTCCTTCAAATACATCAATTTCTCCTGATAAAGGCCATGAACCATATACTGAATCATTTGGAAGCATCCACATTGCAGGCCATACACCTGTACCTGTTGGCATTTTTGCTCTAAAATCTACTCTTCCGTATTTAACTGAGAACTTGTCCTTTGTTGTTATCTTACCTGAAGAATATTTTGCTTCTGCTTTCTTTGTGCTATCACCCTTCTGGGTAAAAATCTTTGACTGCTTCTTCATGTCAATATTAAGTTTTCCGTCTTTTACAGAAACATTATCTCTTGTATAATATTCTAATTCCTGATTTCCCCATCCGGCTGTATTAATATCATCTTCTTCGAGGAGGAATCCTTCATCGTATGACCACTTGTTTGTATCAAGCTTGCCTCCGTCAAATTCGTCATTGAAAATCATTTTCCAACCTGCAGGAGTATAATCCTCTGAACTGTTTTCTACTTTAATATCTGTCATGTCAGCAGGTAACTGTGCTTTATATTCTGTGTTACCCTTAATTGTGTAGATTATTGCATTGCTACTTGCATCGCCACCTTTTTTGCCATCAATAGGGTAGCTGATTCTGATTTCTGTATCTTCTCTTACAGGCTGAAACCATAAGCCATAAACATAATCAATGAAATATCCCCACTGACTGCTTAATGAATATTTGTTATAGCCATTTCCTTCGTAAACCCAGCCACTAACTGCTACGTCTGTAAGGGCAATCCATTTTCCGTCGACTTTTACTTCATATTTGAATAAGTCTAAATCATCCTTAATTGCTTCTGTTCCACCAATCTTTGGAAGTGGAATACCAACTGATGCTGTTTCAACTTTGCTTGCATCGTATGAAGTTCCCTCATAAGCTGTTAAAGCATAACTTGTTCTAACAGGCTTCTCATAAACAACTTTTACATCCTGCATTACATTAGGATTTGACTTTGATTTGAAACGAAGTGTAAATGACCAACTGATGTTTGTAAACCAATAACCGCCATCACCCTCTGAATAATAACCAAAGTTCTGATCCCATTTGAAACCTGAATTTGCATTGCCAAGGAACTTTACAAATCCTTTGCCATCGTTATTGTCAACTAAAATTTCAACATCATTCTGAATCTGTTCATACTTAATATTTTTGTCACCGTTAAAAGTCCATGCTCCCCAATGTGTAGCTGAACCACCTGTTGTGTCTGCCTTAATTGTTTCTTCTGTAGTAGAAATACTTGTAAGCTTATAAGTTGCAAGTTTTTCTAGTTCTAAAGTGTAATCCAAGTTTACACCACTTGATTTGCTATGAAATCTGAATTCTGTAGTTTCTGAAACTTTCAACCAGCAAACCCAGCCATCCCAGTCAAGCTGATGTTCAATACCCCAAGTTTCATTCCATACAAAAGACTTAACTTCTTCAATCTTCTTCCATTCGCCGCTTGTGCCGTTCTCCTGTTTAACGTACAACTGAATGTCATCTCTTACATTATCATAATTCAATTCTTTTGGTTCTTTTCCATTAAACTTAGGTAAAACAAATCCAAAGCTTACTGCACCTGTTCCTGATTTCTTAATTGTTGGTCCCTGTTCACTGTTATAATAGTCCATTGATGTGACTGCTGTTGCGGCTGAAACCTTTGAGCTGTTACTTACTGAAACAACACCGATTGTTGTAATCATAAGTGCAACAGTTAATACCATTGAAACAAGTCTGCTAAACCAATTTTTCTTACTAAACCCTCTGTTCATAATAACACGTTCCTTCCTTTCTCAATATTCTTCTGCCCAAATACTTTAAAATTTTTATTCGAGCTTCCCCATGTTAAATGTTCTTTTATTATATCGCTCACATTTTATTCACAAAATTCTTTATTTTTTATTTAGTTCACTTTTTTTATAAAAACATTTTTATTTTTTAAGTTTTAATGCTTTCCCCATAAACTATTCCCCAATTTATATTGTTCTTACGGAATTTCTTATTTTTTAAGTAATAAAAAATATTTTTGGAGATAAAAAAATCTGTATTAAGTTCACTGGTAATCTACCAGGTTAACCTAATACAGATTTTTTAAAATTTATGTTTTTATTTTGAAAGCTTATACTTGGCTTTTACTCCAATTTTATACTATTCTTTATCTTCTTGAACAATGTTAATTAAAGCAATTACCACAATCATCATAAGAATTGCAATCGGTAGCACAATCCATGCATTGCGGACAAAGCCTGCAATTATAAATGAGAAAAATGAAACTGCTGCCGCCACAATAGCATAAGGTAACTGAGTGGATACGTGATTTACATGGTCACACTCTGCACCCGCCGAAGCCATAATGGTTGTATCTGAAATTGGTGAACAATGGTCACCGCAAACAGCACCTGCCATGCAGGCTGAAATTGAAATAATCATTAACTCATAATTGCTGCCCTCAAATACTGCAACTACAATAGGAATAAGGATTCCGAATGTTCCCCATGAAGTTCCTGTTGCAAACGCAAGGAAACATGCAACTAAGAAAATAACAGCAGGCAATAATGAAATAAAATCTCCTGCAACAGATTTCATTGACATTGCAACAAACTCTTTTGCTCCAAGAGAATCTGTCATTGATTTTAAAGTCCATGCCATTGTTAAAATTAAAATAGCAGGAACCATTGCCCTAAATCCATCAACTAAACAATCCATGCAGTTTTTAAACGGAAGAACTCTTCTAATAACATACAAAACAATTGTAATTACAAGTCCGAAGAAGCTTCCTATTGCAAGTCCTACTGATGCATCACTGTTTGAAAATGCTGTAATAAAGTCTTTTCCTTTGAAAAATCCACCTGTGTAAATCATTCCAATTACACAACAAACCACAAGACATAAAATCGGAATAACAAGGTCGATTACTTTACCTTTCGAGCTACCCTGCTCATCTTCCTGAATGTTCTGTGTTCTATCGCCCATTGAAAATAAGTCACCGTTGTCAGCGTTCTTCTCATGTTTTGCCATTGGGCCAAATTCAACTTTTAAAAGAACCATCGTCACCATCATTACTATAGTTAAAATTGCATAAAAGTTATAAGGAATGGCTCTTACAAATAAAGTTAAGCCGTCCTCCCCTTTTACAAAACCACTTACTGCTGCCGCCCATGAAGATACCGGTGCAATAATACAAACCGGTGCTGCTGTTGCATCTATTAAATATGCAAGTTTTGCACGTGATACGTTATGCTTGTCAGTTACCGGACGCATTACACTACCAACTGTAAGACAGTTAAAATAATCATCAATAAAAATCAAAACACCCAATAAAATAGTTGCAAGCTGTGCACCTACTTTTGTTTTAATATGCTCGCTTGCCCATTTTCCAAATGCTGCCGAACCGCCGGCCTTATTCATCATAGCGACAATAGTTCCCAAAATAACAAGGAATATTAAAATACCTACGTTGTATGAATCTGTTAAAACACTTACAAAGCCGCCATTGTCATCTCCGAAAGCATGGAGTATTGTTCTTTCAACATTGCCACTGCCATAAAGAACGGCACCAACAACAATACCTATAAACAATGAACTGTAAACTTCTTTAGTTATTAACGCCAGTGCAATAGCTACAACCGGTGGTAATAACGCCCAACCTGTAGAAAAAACTACAGGGGAATACTTTGCCTTGTCTGCGCCTAAAACAACTGTGGCACAAACAACCACTAAAAGTGCTGAAACACAAAAAAGTGCCATAAGCCTTCTAGCTGTTAAACCTTTTCTTCTTTCCATAATGTTTTTTAGTTAAATTAGCTTTAACTTTCTCCTCCGTTTTCTATTTTTTACCTTTGCCTTTTTATATTATCACTTTTTTATTAATAAGAAAATTGTTAAAAAGGAATTTATGTATACTTTGTTTAATTATTACATGTGATTTTCCTTTAACTTAATTTTACAATCATTGATACATACTATTTTTATGTATTAATTTTCTATTTAACATTTCTGTTATAAACGATATATCAACTTGAATTATATGCATTACTTATACTTGTACTTTGCCGGCTAAAACATTCTTGTAATCTTCCAGATTCTTTCTAAGAAGTTCCGGTGTGTCTAATTCATAAGGACATTTTCTTTTACATTTGCCACAATTAATACAGTTTTCTATTTTTGCCATTTCAGCCTGCATCTCTTTTGTAAGCCATGCCTTAGATGGTGCTCGTCGTAACATTAAAGACATTCTTGCACAATTGTTTATTAAAATTCCCTGTGGGCAAGGCATGCAATAACCACACCCCCTGCAAAATTCTCCCACTAATTCAGTTCTTTCTTTTGCAATAAAATTTCTTGTCTCCTGGTCTAACACCGGATCCCTGTCCATAAATTGAAGCCATTGCTCAAGCTCTTCCATTTTCTGTATTCCCCAAATTGGAAGAACATTATCGTACTGAGAAATATATGCCATTGCCGCATTTGAATTGTGAATCAAACCACCTGCAAGTCCTTTCATTGCTATGAAACCAACATTTTTTTCTTTGCACAAATTCACAAGTTCAATCTCTCTGGCTGAACAAAGATAACTAAATGGAAATTGCATTGTTTCATATAATCCTGAATTAACACATTTAAAAGCTGTTTCAATGTTATGTGCTGTCACACCAATATGTTTAACTATTCCCTGCTGTTTTGCACTTTTTAGGCACTCATACATTCCAGTACCATCTCCCGGTTCATAGCACTGTGGAACACAATGAAGCTGATATATATCCAAGTAATCTGTTTTTAAATTAGTTAATGTAGTATCTAATTGAATCCAGAAATCTTCAGGATTTTTTGCCATGGTCTTTGATGCAATAAAGATTTTTTCTCTCATTCCATTAAATGCGACTCCAAGTTTTTCCTCGCTATCACTGTATGCCCTTGCCGTATCAAAAAAAGTCATGCCTCCTTCGTAGGCTCTATGCAAAATATCAACTGCTGTATTCATATCCACTCGCTGTATTGGCAATGCTCCAAATCCATTTTGGGGTGTAGTGATATTTGTTTTTCCTAATGTAACTTGTTTCATATACTAGTTTACCTTCTTTCGTTTAAAAATCTCAGAAAACCTCTGCAACCTTTTTCCACATCTTCATATGTTACGTCAAAATTGCCTGTATACCATGGATCTGCAATATCTCCTGACTCTCCGGCAAATTGTAAAAGTTTGTAGACTTTTCCTTTGTAATCACTTCCGACTATACGTGCAATATTTTTCATATTGGCACTGTCCATGCCGATAATATAATCGAATTGGTCATAGTCTGACTTTTCTAAATGTCTTGCCTTATGATTACCACAGTAAATACCTACCTGTGCAAGCTTTCTTCGTGTACCTGAATGTACACCATTGCCAATTTCCTCGTAACTGGTTGCTGCCGAATCTATATAAAATTGTTGTGCCATGCACGCCTGCTCTACCATGTGCTGAAGCACGTATTGCGCCATAGTTGAGCGACAGATATTGCCGTGGCAAATGAATAGTATTTTTATCATTGTTGCATAACCTCGCATTTCTTAGTTTTTCTTGGTTTTTCGGGCTTTGTAAGCCTTTGTGAATTTTTCTTTTCTGGCATAACCTGGTTTATTTTCTCATAATATCGTCCGCAAAAGGTGTAAAATAAGGTGTATGTTTTTCCATTTTACACCTTGCTATTTTCAATTAAAAATCGTAATTACACAACCTGAATCCGGGCAACTTCTTCCCTGGCATCCTCAAGATTTACGTGCGTATATGTATTCAGCGTTACGCTGATGTCTGAGTGGCCCATCAAATATTGCAATGCTTTTGGATTCATTCCGGATTTTGCCATATTTGAGCAATAGGTATGCCGACATACATGAGGGGTGATGACAGGCATCTGTACTTTGTAAGTATTATTATACTTCTGAATGATGTGTTGAAAATAATGCTCCCAGTGCAGGGAATAACAGATACTTTCATTTTTATCAAAGTATAAGAATCCACTTTTTCCATCTACCATAGGTTCTGCTTTGGGCGGGTTTCGTTTTTCTATAATTTTCCGAAAACATTCCTCTACATCTGCAGTCATAGGTATCTTTCTTGTTCCGCTGGTTGTTTTAGTCTCTTGAATATAATATCCGATTTTTGATTTTTTCTGCAATTGATGATCGATGTTGATCGTATGCTCCTTGAAATCAATATCAGAAATCGTCAAACCACAAAATTCCGAGATGCGAAGGCCTGTTTTAAATAATATGTAAATTCCTTCATAATACCTGCAAAAATGAGGGTCTTCCTTCACAAACCGTAGGAACTTTCGTTCCTCAGCCCTGCTGATTGCCTCTCTTGTCACACTGTCATTCACAACCACTTCCATTAGCTGAAACTGAAATGGATTTTTCCTGATCAGGTCATCATCCACTGCCAACTGAAATGCCGGACGAAGAACTCCTCGGATTGAATGGATGGAACTATAGCTTTTCTTTTCTACCTGCTGAAGATGTATCAGCCAACATTTTGCATCCGAAATCCGAACCGTATCAATCCTTCTTTTTCCAAATGGATCTTTCTTCAATAAATTGATAACTGTTCCGTATCCTGCAACTGTAGTAGGTCTGACACCGGTTTTTGTTGATGTATATTTTTCAACCAGTTCCAGTACCGTCATATTTCCGCCATTTGTTGCAATCTGTTCAAAATGATCTGCCTGGATTTTCTTCTCCATCTCCCGAAGCGATAAAGCCCGGTGCTTTCCTTTCGGAGTTGCATCGTTATGGTCTAAGCGCCAGCTATATACGCAGCGCTCCTTTCCCATCTCATCGACATACTTAAATCTATATCTGCCATCAGATAACTGTATTTCTCCATTGTGTAATATACGTCCTCTATGATCTCTCCTTTTTTCACTCATAATATTTCGTCTCCTTCATTAAATGCTCATTTAACTTGGAAGACCGTCTCGGTTTATTCATTATACCACAAGACCTTCTCTTCGCTAAGATAAAATGAACATTATTTTCATTACTATTTCTTCTATTCTGTCACTTAAACTGTACTGGCTGTGTCCAGATAATCTTCAAATAATTTTCTTTTGAACCGGATATGCGAACCAACTTCCAAAATAAAATCTGCTCCTTCATTTTCACCTGCGATTTGTCTCAATCTCTTTTCTCCAATTCCGTAATATTCTGCTGCTTCGGAAACATTTAAAGAATATTTCTTCCAAACAGGTATTGTTTTTTCTGTATGATTCATTCGCATTCCTCCTTCCCTCTGTTTGTGTTCAACAGCGTTTTCGCTTTCTCCATTTTCATACTTGCAATCGCTTCTCGTTTGCTTGTGCCTCCAACATACACGGGTGTACACATTTCTAAAATACGGTCATAGATACGCCTTTTATCCAACATGGTCTCGCTTTTTATTTCTTTCAGCGGAAGATTCGTTGTGATGATCAAAGGTCGTCCCGAACGGATCCTGCGGTCTATGACACTAAAAATAATTCCTAACGCATATTCTGAATTTCGTTCCACTCCAAGATCATCAATAATCAAAAGCTGGTAAGAAGCCAATGCATTGATATATTCCGTTTTGTCTGCCAGTGGAAATATATTATCAATAATGGTATTGAAATTTGTCATCTTTACCGTTACTTCCCGCTTAAGAAGTTCATTGGCAATACACCCGGCAATATAACTTTTCCCGGTACCAACCGGTCCCCAGAACAAACAGCCTATATGATTTCTTTTCATTTCCTCCCAGTTATCAACATAGCTTTTTGCCTTATGCATTACTGCATCTGACATATCTGCATTCTCAAATGTCCACTCTTCCATCCTGCTCTCGTCAAAACAGATGCTCGTATTTCTACTGACTAATTCCCGGTGTTCTTTCTCTTTAAAATATTTTTGTTCTTCTTCATACGCTTTTCTGTCACAGGCACATTGCCTGGAATGTTTCTTCATCCCCATAAAGCCACCCTCTGGGAAAAATGCTTCTTTCGCTTCCCCACAGACTTTGCAGTATCGCAAACCATCACTACCTACACATACGGTATCTTCTTCTCTCATCACAAACTCTCTCCTTTCCCATAGCAATAATTTACTTCATAATATTTATTACTTTTATATTTCTCAGTTACTTTACTAGGTGCCACATTTCCGACTCCTGTACAGCCATTTTTACGACCAGATGATGGTTGCTTTTCCGACTCCATCAAAGCCATCTTTTCAACCGCCTTATTCTCAACCGGCTGTAGCCCAATCTCATCAGATGGTATTTTTACATATAAATGATTGGGTTTTGAAAATCCACCGGATCTGCGAACCAATAATCCCTCATCATCTAATTCCTTCAATGCTGTTTTTATAGAAGATTTGCATTTGCCGATTTGAACAGACAATTCATCTATTGGAAATATCAGATAAACATTTCCATACTTGTCTATCCAGCTATTCTTTCTTGATATCCGCGCCCGGTCGTACAAAATCATATAAAGATATTTTGCAGTTTGAGAAATTCGCAGTTTTAGCAAAAACTTCGGAAACTGGAAGTATTGAAGCATCTGCTCTGACTCCTTCATGTATTCATATTTCATTCTTTTCTCACCTCGTTTCTGTTTCTAATTGTTGTAAAAATCATTTTTATGCCGGCTCAAAAAATGTCCTTACACATATTCAAAAGATGAAGGGCATAAATACAGGCTCTTGATGAAAATTTTTTATTTTTCCTGCAAAAAATACCCTTTCATTAATACGAAACGCTGAGAGGCATTTTTACAGCCCCCTGAAGAAAACTTTTTTATTTTTTCTGTTAATTAAATATTTGAAAATAAAAAAACACTCACCTATCCAGGTGAATGCCTTATCAAAATTTTCTTATTTTGTTGTCTATGATGCTTACTCAGAAACGCTTGCGTATCTGCTAAAATGTAATTGCCTGCAATTATATTTTCACGTGGGTATGGGGACGTAATCCCCATCAAGTCTGCCACTCGTAAGTAATACAATATTGTCAAAATGACAATACTGTAATACACGGGTGGATCTTGCTCTGGTTGTAACGTATGAATTCATACAATAATAGGCCCAAATGGGCACTTTCACCATTTGAGCCTATATATTATATATGTCTTTCAAATGATAGCTTAAAAAATAGCTGTCTAGACGGTATGTTTTTAACGTAGAATTGATTTTATGGAAGACAAGGCATGGAATGCTTTGTACCTTTAATGGAAAAATTTAATGATATTTACCATGTACAAAAAAGAAACGGCAGATAAAAAACATCACACGAATCCTTATCGTGCTGTAAACTATATAAGAGATGAGAACGGAAATCCTATATGCCCTAATGGACGTAAATTTCTTTTCAAACGAAAACAACATGTAAGATATAAAAAATATGGACGTACAGAAGAAATCTATCCAAGCTTATTAAGTGTACCCTTTTTACATAAAACAGTGACGATTTTCAAAAAACATATATTAATGTAAAGAAACGCCAGAACCAGCATTTGTCGGAACTAGCGTTTCTTTAGCAGAGACTTATTTTACAGCCCCGTTTTTTGCTTATATTATTTTCCTCCGTTGGATTTCAATTTTGGAAAGAAGATGACTATCTTAAAGCCCTTTTCCCACGGGGAAGCAGCTTCCAGACGAAGGTTTAGATCGTCAGCCATCTTCTTAACCAGGTAAAGCCCTATACCGGTAGCTTTCTTTCTGCTGTCAGTAGAATCCCCGGTAAAGCCCTTTTGAAAAATATACGGCAGATCATATTTTTTTACACCGATGCCATTATCCTCAACTGAAAGGACATCTGCGATCTCCGAATGTATCATAGAGATTGTTAGCATGGGACTATCGCTGCTATATTTTATGGCATTGCTCACGATCTGTCCCAACATAAACTGAAGCCCTCTACGGTCTGTATAGACTGTTTCAGATTGCAGTTTATTGATAATTACAAACTGCTTTTCTTCCAGAAGTGGGGCATAGTCCTCCAGAACTTCCCCCAAGCAGTCATTCAAATTGATATCCTTAAACTGATAATCCTTTGTACTGCTCTTTAACCGGGCATAGTATAACATCTGAGTGACATCCTCCTGAAGCTGACTGCGGACATAATCCAGTTTTGCTTGCAGGGGAGGAGACATTTCGTTGCTCCGATTATCCAGGAGCATGGTCAACAACGATAGGGGCGTTTTCGCTTCATGTGCCCAGCCCTCCACATATTCTTCATAGTCCTGTAGGGCATCTGCCATACTGTTACTCTCAGTTTTGTGTTCCTGTAAAACTGATGCCAGAAGCCGGATAGATTCTCCTTCTTCCCGGCTGATGGCACTGAGCAGCCGTTCCTCGTTGCAGATGGCAGGATCACTGAGGAAATCCCGGAACAGCTCTCGGCGGGTGGTCTCCCGCTTGTTTAGTACAAACAGAATTGCTGAAAACAAAAGGAGGCTTGTCAGAACTACTAACCCACTCAAGGTTTGAAATGCCTGAATGTCAGAAATCCAAAGAATGATAGCACAAAAGCAATCCACGCCCAACAGCAACAGCAGCCAGGGGTAGTACCGTTCTATCATGTGCCAAAGCCGCTTCATGGAGCCACCCCCGTTTCCAGACGATAGCCCATCCCACGAACCGCAACGATTCGCTGCTTCATCTCAAGACCGGACATCGTCTTTTTCAGCCTGGTCAGATTAACCTGCAAGGCATTTTCGTCTATGTATTCCGTGGTTCCCCATAGTGCTATGCAAAGTTGCTCCGTCGTGACCAGAGCATCGCCGCCGGACAAAAGAGCAACCAACAGTTTTCCCTGATTTTTTGGAAGCACGACAGAGGTATTATGAATATAAAGCGTGTAGGTCTGCTGGTCTAACAGGAAATCTGGTCCCTCTATGAGATTGGTACGGCCTTCATACCTTTTGAGAATATTGGATACCCTGGCAAGAAGTCGATCTTTTCTGCACGGCTTCGTCAAATATTCATCAGCACCCAAGTGGAACGCTTGCAGTTCATCCTTTACCTGATCTCTGGAAGTCAGTATCAGGACGGGGATAGCGGTTTTATTCTTTAGTTCCTGACAGATTTGAAAGCCACTGATCTCCGGCAAATTCAGGTCTAAGATCACAAGGTCAGGACGGAGGGCTGCCAGGAGCCGAGCGGCATCTTCCAACTCGGTGATTGCCTCCGCAAGATACCCGTCCTTTTGAAGCATATTGCAGAGTTCTTCCCGCATATAGACTTCATCTTCCACAACAGCAATTCTTTTCACGGCAGCACCTCCTTCCAAATTATTCTTCTCTCTGTGGCTGCATCAGTGTCAGCAAATACCGATCACTGGAGCGCTTGACCACTCTCATATAAATATATTCTATCACGCAAAGCAGCAAAATCATAGCAGCAGATACAAACATCATTTCAGCCACTGTCCCACGGGTTCGGGACGAGAGTATCCCTGTAAATAACGCCCTGACTCCAAACAAACTGCTGACAGCCGCAACCAATACAGGAAGTCCCATAAACCAGGTAATTTGCTTTCCAGCAGACTGGCAAAGGGTTTCGTAAGTAGCTCCCAGGCGGATCAGAGTCTGGTATCTGCGCCCGGTTTTCTGCTGACTCATCAGGAACTGAACACCCACGATGGTGTTGGCAACTACCAGGAAAACAATCGCAAGATAGAGGGTAATATAACTGGATGCTATGGTGTAGAAAAGCTGACGACCCATATTCTGAAGATAGCTTTCATATTCAATGTCAGTTTCGTCCAGCTTCTCGTTCAAATCCAAATATGCAGTCATAAGGCTATTTCCATTCAGAGCTTGCTCACTGAGCACCGCATTGACATAGGTATCATACATTCCCTGACTATAATATAGAAATGCTTCATCCGGAAGAATCAATGCAAAGGACAAGGTTATAGAACGGTCCGTGACCAAATTCACAGACTGAACCTCTCCTGTAAGATGAATCGGACTACCATCCAGTTCCACCTTGGGATGCCCGGCCAATACTTGGTTCAGCATTGCGGTACGGCTTACCGTAGTAAACTCTGTATCAATATAGACAGCGGCCTCCTTTTCGCCTAATTGGAGAGCCGGATTGCCGGACAATTCCAACAAACGATTATAGTCCGATAAACAAATCAAATATGGGTATGTGGCATAACCAAGATTGTTCAGAAGGACATCCCGGTCTTCCGACTGGGGCAGGCTCCGAAGAGAGTCCATAACAGCGTCCATGCTGTAGGCATTATCATAATCTTCTGTGGTGCGAATACGCCCAACCCTCATTTCAAAAAGCTCTGAAAATTGATTTTCCAAACTGTTTTCTTTCAGGACTGCCTTTATATTCGGAAGAACCTGCGATGAATCTTCTGCAGTATGATCTTCAAAAGTATAGTCGATTACATGGCCAGAAGACAGGTTATTCGTTCCTGCAATTCCTACGCCCACACCAAAACAACACAGCGCCGCCAGAATCAGCAGGGAGCTGATGGCCATGGAGTTTGACTGATGAATGACATTCTCCTGAATCTGCCGGAAGGTAAATACATGAAGCTGCTTATTTCCTTTTCCTTTCTTAACAATCAAAGCAATCAGTGCACGCATCCCATAGAAAAGCAGCATCGTACCAACTATGCCCAACAGCAAAGTCAGTCCCATCATACTTACCTTTGTCCATGCAATTCCCTGAATCGCCATGTAGTAAGCCACTGCCAACATCACACTTCCGCATATAGCAGCCAGTCCATAGATAACAGATGGCATTTGCTTTTTGGGGCGGTTCGTTGGCTGGGATAGCAAAGTACCGATCTCCTGGCGGCTGATTCGTCCACTCAAAATCAGAAGTGCCGTCAGCTTAATTGCCAGAAATCCTGCCAGCGTCCATTCAATCGCAAACCAGGATAAAGAAAACTGATGACCGATGATCCCCATGCCTACCAGCTTGGCGGTGACAAGACTGACAATTTCTGAAAGCACCACAGCCACAGGTAATCCTATGAGCATGGCAAGAATACTGGTCAGGAAATCTTCCGCCAGAAGCATACCAAACAGTTTACTTCTACGCATCCCCAACATTAGATAAACACCAAACTCATGCCGTCTGCGCTCGAACTGATACTTGCAGGCAAAATAGATCAAAAAGAACAGAATACCGAGGGTCATCCCATAAAACGCAGGAATCAGAAGCAGGAGTTTGTCAACTGCGTCACTCTCCATTTTCTGCAAAAAGAGCATCACATCTTGAGTGGAGATGGAAAGAATCATGTAAAATGCAACAATAGAAATCACCAGGGAGCTGAAAAACAGACCGTTTTCCTTTCGGCTGCGGCGACTGTTCCGAAGAATGAGATTAGAGAACATTTGCGCTGCCCCCTCCCAGTTGCGCCATCACCTTCAGGATGTGCCCGTAGAACTCCTGCTGGCTTTCGTCTCCACGCCGAAGCTCATGAAAGATCACGCCATCCTGGATGAACAGGATGCGCTTACAGAAGCTGGCGGCATTGGAATCATGGGTTACCATCAGGATCGTAGCTTGTTCGTCACGATTCAGGCCGGACAGCTTCTCCATAAGACTTCTTGCGTTCTTAGAATCCAGCGCACCCGTCGGTTCATCGGCAAGGATCATTTGGGGATGTAAGATCAGAGCCCTTGCTGCCGCAACACGCTGACGCTGGCCACCGGACATCTTGGACGGAAACTTATCCAGAACATCAGAAATTTCCAGATAGTCAGCCAACTGCTTCAGCCGCTGGCTGCTTTCTGTTTCGGCTACCCCATGCAAGGAAGTCGGGAGCAGGATATTTTCCCTGCCAGTCAGGTTGTCCAGCAATTCAAAGTTCTGGAATAGATAACCAACTTCTTTGCCACGGTACTCGGCAAGAGCCTTTTCCTTGAGGGATTGCAGAGTATCTCCCTCCACCTGAATGCTTCCACCTGTAGGCTGAATCACAGTTGCAATACAGTTGAGAAGCGTGGATTTGCCGGAACCACTGCTTCCCATAATACCGAGAAACTCTCCCGGCATGACCTGAAAAGTGATTCCGTTCAGTGCTCTCGTCTGGTTTGGCAACGTCCCATAGACTTTGGTAAGATTTTCAATATTCAAAATTGGTTTCATGTGAATGCCTCCTATCCATTTCTGGGTAAATGATAGCACAGAAGCACAATAAATAACACTTACAGTCGCTGTAAGGATTCTGTTCCTGTTTTCAGAACAAGAATGACGCATCAAGCGGAATAAGTATATGTTTTGTAAAAACGTCGGGTGACAATGAAAAAATATGCTGGACTACCGGATTGGCTAACTTGCATTTCTTTGTCAATTCTGGTAACCGCTTCAAACATGGAAGTTTCTGTTCTTACTTTTATTATACTCAATCAATAAAATCAACACGGTTCAGCAAATTTTAATTATTTCCAATATGACAAAATTGCTTCCTGTTATATTTATCTATTTCTTTATTTCTCTATTATTCCGATCCGGTCTTCCAAAGGTATAAATAAGGTGTAAATTATTCGTCAATCATCAAAAAATCCTTTAAAGCCTAGGCTTTCACAGCATCCATTAAACACTGCCGTGGCAGATGAAAAGTATTTTTATCATTGTTATATTTCTCCTGCTCTGAGATGCCCTGTCTTACCGAGTTTTGCGTTGGTTTATCAGAATTTCCTTATATCATCCAGACCGGTATGATATAGTTATCCCTATCAATTGCACCAAGTGCAGGCTTCATACAAATAACCGCTCCTTTAGAGCATGGTGTTGATGCCTTATCAAGCAACCTAAATATCTTTGTCAATTCTGTTCCCGGATTTGAGGTTTTCTTAATTTCAATTGGATTTAATATTCCATCATGTTCCAATACAATATCAATTTCTTTGGCATCCTTGTCGCGGTAATAATACATATATGGTTCCTTTCCACAGTTCAGGTACGTTTTCCTAATTTCTGCAACCACGTAATTTTCTAAAATTGCACCATTCATAGCTCCGCTTTCTAATGTTTCAGCACTGCTCCACTTTGTCAAGTAACAAACCAATCCCGTATCGTAAAAATACAACTTTGAAGTTTTTACAAGACGCTTTAGCAGATTGTTGGAATACGGATGTAAGTAAAAAATAATTCCCAGAGTTTCCAAAATCCCCAGCCAATTCTTTGCCTGTGTTTGATTAATATCCGCATCTCTTGCAATTTCTGCTATATTAACCATTTGACCACATCTTGCAGCCACCGCAGTAATAAATCGAAGAAATTTAAGTGAATCAATAGCATCCGACAATTCTTTAACGTCACGCTCAATATAAGTAGACAAATAACTGCTGTAAAAAATCTGGCTGTTGCTGTTCACACCACTTACAATAGCAGGCATGGAACCTTTATAAATACGTTCGAAAATTCCTCTTGTATCAATTTCTGTTCTGCCTGCCTTTCTTGTAACCAATGCTTCCATCTCTATGGTAAATGGCTCCATATCAGCGCCTGCTATTTCTGCCTGTGATAGAGAAGTAAGAGAAAGCACTGCCACTCTGCCTGCCAGTGACTCCTGTACTCCTCCCATCAGTTTAAATATCTGTGAGCCAGTCAACCAAAAAGCCCCTGGTTCATGATTTTTATCCACATTCATTTTAATATAAGCAAATAATTCCGGCGCATACTGAACTTCATCAATTAATACAGGAGGCTTGTGCAATTGCAGGAATAATTCCGGGTCAGACTTAGCAAGAGCCCTTTCATTCAAATCATCCAGGGTAACATATCCCCTTTCTGTTCCTTCCATTAACTTCTGCAACATTGTAGTCTTACCCACCTGTCTAGGTCCTGTAACAAGAACCACCGGGTATTCCTTTGTAACCTGATTTACCACATTCTCCAGATTTCTTTTTATATAACTCATATACAAAACCTCTTTTCGGCTAATTTCTAATCTGAATATATTTTAGCCGAATTATCATAAAATAACAAGCACTTCTCGGCCAATTTATATTTTAAATATATTTTAGACAAAATGCACTTGTTTTATTCTGTTCATTTTCATTATGAATCCAAATAATTACTATTAAATAATATCGGCAATAATTGTATTGTTTGAAATTTTTATTTTATGTTTTTTTGCCTTTATTTTTGTAAATGTGACTAATTTTATGTCACATTTATAATTTAGAATACATTTTCTTTATTTCTTCCATATCTTTTGTAGCACAATTCTTAAACCCATAAACACAACTTATAATTACAACTATCAATATTACTATAGGAATAAGTAGACATGGAATAAGCGAATAATCTTCTCCATATACAATTTCCAAACTCATAATTCCAATGATAAATAACGCAAATATGCATATAATTGTTGAAAATATGCTCACTGCTATGGACTGTCTTTGTTTTACTCGAATAATCACACCACTATCATGTTCTTCAAATTTTCCAACATTTACCGATTTAAAAGAATTTTGTTTGTAATAGCGGTTTGTACTTGGGTTCACTGTTATTTTGAATCCTTTATTATTAACATAACCAAGATACTTGGATTTTTTCAGCCATCCTGATTTAGGCAAAATGTCTTTTGTATATTCTATGCACTCTTCCTTTGTCATTTTTGTTTTTATACTATATTTCATGTCTTCCTCTTTCAAAATTATTTATTATTCATTGTAATGTCATTAGCCGGAAAAATATATTCCTTTAAATATTTTTGCATATTAGGATTGCATGCATACACATAACACCCTTTTATTCCTCTTGCTAATATAGTTGTATATGTATTCATAATCAATTTTTTCAGAGTATTCTCATCTGTACCTGCTTTTACTTTTGAATCTTTATACTCATCCAAATTCACTACAATTGATTTCGTATCAAAATCATAATCAATCTCTTTTCCAAATATAACACCAACATAGTTCATATCATATCCCTGAGTGGTATGAATGCATCCAATAGTATTGTGAGAGTCCTGTCTGGTTACCCATGAATCATTTGTCAAATTCCAAATATAATGATTTCCATCAATTAATATGTCATATTCTCCATTTTGAACTAATGTATTGTAATATTCCATATCATCTTTAGGCTTATTGTTAGGTTTAGTTTTCCATTCCCAGGAAAAACCTGCAACAGTTTTACACAATCCCATCTCATCATCCTTCTTACGAATAGACTCAACAAGGGTATTTACATTATCAAAAATAAAGAAATCATAATTTTCTATTTTTTCACGTTTTTTACGCAAACAGGACATCACATCTTTTATGTATTGAAGATATGTATCTCCTCCTTCACAGCGCATTTGTGTTTTTAGTTTGTGTTGATGAATTTTGTACTTATATTTTTCCAAAGTTTCCTTATACTCATCATGGGATAAGTCTGATGATTTAACAGTTTGAGTTTGATCATAAAATAAAACAACATGCTTTGCTGAATTTATTATCCAATCCAATTGATTTGCACTATTAGGCTCCAATCCCAGTTTTCTACATGTGTCATCAAAAGACTTATATCCGGTTAGATTTTTTCTTTTAGACAAACGATGGGATTCATCAACAAACAAAATATCATATTGGTCTTTTACAACATCAGTAGGTCCAATAACCATTTGTCCAACCAATCCATTTCCACAATCTCTAAATACCTTTTTAACAGTGGCACGTATTCCCGGCATTGGAAAAACAAAACCTACTTTAAACGGTTTCCCACCTCTATTTACTGAAATATGTTTTTTTAATCTTAGCAACGCACTTCTTTTATTTTCATCTATGTCATCTTCGAAATTCTCCACTTTACTGTCCAATAAACTGTCGTCTATGTTTATTGCATTTACTATTGAATTAATAATACTAATAGCCAGAACTGTCTTTCCTGTTCCTGCGCATCCATTGATTAAGCTAACACATTTATTATCATTCTCAAATGTATCCACAATATCATTTATTATAGATATGCTTACTTCATTTTGTTCCCCTGTTAACGCATTGTATGGAGAAAACTTAAAAATATTTTCGTTTTCAATAATATCTAAAGAGTTTTTGGCAAGATTCTTGTTAAGCAATTCCTTCCATAGAATTCTGAATTGACTACGATATTGTTCTCTTTGATAATAATCGTGAATAGCTTGCTGACCTTTATTCTTATTAATAATTTTTTTAAATCTACCATCTACAGAACAGTATTTTATAAGCCTTTGTTCATAATCTAAAATAACAGATTTGTTATATCTGCCATCAAAGATAATTTCTATACCTTTTAAATTTTTCTTTTCGTCATTTTTTAGATGTTGACTCATTCTTACTGCGGCACTTGTAGTTTCACCAATGTAAAGATTGTCCTCATCATGTATAAGGTAAACCACCGGCCAATTAACTCCTTTATCGTGCACTTTCAATTGTGAAAGTCCGCTCTCATTAAAATCAAAATGTTTAATCTCATTTATAATAGGCATATTTTTCTCTCCCACTTATAACTTATCGTATTTATCACTTTTTCCTTTTGACTTACTTACCGGGTATTTCTTTTCATTAATTTTTATTTTTTTCTGAACTATTTCGTCAATATCCAATCCACATGCATCTGCCATAAGCACACAATAATTAAGCACATCCGCCAGTTCTTCTTTTATTTTTTCCTGCTTATTTTCATTTGATGTATCCGAACCACTCCACTGAAAAACTTCAAGTAATTCTGCTGCCTCCAGCGAAATTGATATTGCCAAATCTTTTGGATTATGAAATTGCTTCCAATCTCTATCATCTCTAAATTTTAAAATTTGATTAATTGTCTCACTTGTCATTTATCCACTCCTTATTAATATCAAACTGCATAGCCTATTTGCATTGCTTCATAGCATTTCTCCATCTTTAACTAAATTTGTTAGCAATTTCATGAATTAACAATTTCTACATAACTATATGTCTCTCATTTAATTACGTCATTTTTAATTTAGTCATTTCATATCCAAATGACTAAATTAAATTTATTTCTTTTCCAATCTTTTCAATTAACGTAACATCGGCCGGCAGCCACTTAACGTCATTCAACTGTTTCTTTGTCAGCCATCTTGCAGCCTCATGTTCCTTTAATACAAGATTGCCACTTACAATTTCACACCAAAAGCAATCCATTGACAGGTGAAACTGTGGATAATCATATTCAATAGTATCAATCAGTTCTCCTACGGATATTTCTGTATCAAGTTCTTCCATTATTTCACGTTTTAATGCCTGCTCCGATGTTTCTCCTTCTTCTATTTTTCCACCGGGAAATTCCCAGCCACCTTTAAAATCACCATATCCACGCTGTGTTGCAAATATAATTGGTTCTTTGTTTTCGTTTGTAGATTTTATTACCGCTGCAACAACTCTGACTGTCTTCATCTACTGTATCTCCTTATCTTCACTACTTTGTAAAGTACTCATATATATCTTCCCTTACGCTGTTCTTTAACTTAAACAAAAAGTTCATTATTGGAAGTTTCCTGCCCCTATTATTCTTTATTGTTGTCTGTCTCCAATCAACCGGATTCACTTCACCCATATAATAAAAATCAGTTCCTTCGCCGTCGCTTTTCTTTATAAACAAAACAATTTTAAGACCTGACTCTTCACTATTAATAATTTCCTGACTTTCACGGCTGTCAATTGCAACACCGTTTCTTGTCATCCAGCTAAATGTTTGCTGATTTATAAACTGGTCCTCATACTTTGTGCTTTCTGATATATCGTCTTTCTTTTCATATGTAACAAAAATAGGACATGTACCATGTTTTATTCTGTAGCCATACATTGTAGAACTTTCATCCCTGTCCCAGTTCATAAGACGACATACATCTTTCCTTGAATACTTTCCATAAAGAACAAGATTATTTTCATCATGGTTTGAATACATATCTTTGTAACGCATCATTCCATACTTAACAAGATTTTCCAGCTCTTCCCTAAATCTTACATTTCTAAGTTTTTCCACAAATGCTAATGAACGTTTTAACATTCCTGATTTTAACTCTAGCGATGATACTAATTCTATATCTGAAAACTTTGTTGCATCACTACCTGTTACAAAATCAAGATTTATTATTCTTATTGCTGAATCATAATCTGTCTTTTTAAATTTTTCACCAATATTACTTAACTGCTCTGCGAATGTATTTTCTTCTATATTCGTTCCTTCCAACATCATCTTTAGCATTAAAAGTTCATGGGGTCTTTTTCCATCAATTATTAATGCTGAAACAAAAGCTAATATTTGCTCTTCCTTATCTGTAAATGTAATATTGTAGTCTTTGTCTACAATTCTTAAAAAACTGTCATATGTTTTTGCATATTTTATAAACAGCATAGGATCAATCTCACCAAGCTTATAAAAGTCCAAAATAGTCGGAATACGTCCAAGCTTATATTTCACCTGATTGTATTTTTCTGTAAGCATACGCTTTGTTGTTGTCATTTTATCAATGGATTCAAAGATTTTCTTTTTTGTAATCTCATCAAAATGAATGGTGGAACTGCCGGGAATTACCCTTGCCCCTTCTCTTACGTATTTTCGCACATTATCCTTGTTGTATGTTCTGTCACCTGACAAGGCTATTGGAATCAAAAAGTTGTTGTTATAGTTTCCAATAAAATCAAGTACTACCACATATTCCTTGCCATCTGCCTTTCTAAGTCCACGACCAAGCTGTTGTACAAAAACAATTGCAGACTGCGTAGGACGAAGCATAATAACCTGATTTACCTGTGGAATATCTACACCTTCATTAAAAATGTCTACTGTAAAAATGTAATCAAGTGCCTGCTCTGAAACCGGTCGTCCTTTTTCATCAACATTACATTCCATCTCCAGTCTTTCCACAGCTGCTTCTCTTTCACTTTGACTATTTGAACCTGATAATGCAATTGTATTATATCCACGCTTATTGAAAGCATCTGATAAAGCCTTTGCTTCATCATTTCTGCTACAGAATACCAATCCCTTCACTCTATCTCCATCATGTCCAAAGTATTCAACCTTTTCAATTACATGATTAACTCTTTCTTCTGTGGCAAGATATCTGAATTCTGTTTTTTCATCGATTTCTCTGCCCTCAATAGTCAAATCTGATATTCCAAAGTAATGAAAGGGACAAAGTAAATCATCCTTTAAAGCATCCTGAAGCCTTATTTCACTTGCAATATTGTGATCAAACAATTTATAAATGTCGAATCCGTCTGTTCGCTCAGGAGATGCTGTCATTCCTAAAAGAAGCTTAGGCTTAAAGTGATTTATGATTTTATGATAGCTTTCCGCTCCTGCTTTGTGGGTTTCGTCGATGATTATACAATCAAATCTGTTGTTTGAAAATTCGGAAAGAATATTGTCTCTACTTAATGTTTGAACTGTTGAAAAAATATAGTCAGCATTCATATCCTTATGATTTCCCGAAAGAATACCTGTAGAAATGTTACTGCTAAAAACATTCTCATATGACTTTTTTGCCTGCTTTAGTATTTGTTCACGATGTACTAAAAACAGAACTTTCTTAAATCCCAATTCACGCATGGCAAATGCAGAAGCATATGTTTTACCGGTACCTGTAGCAGAAATTAATAATGCCCTTTCTTCACCTTTTTCCATAATTTTCCTAAGATTTACAATAAACTCTTCCTGCATAGAATTTGGTTTTAAAGTATATTTTTCAAAAGATGGGATTCTATCTTTTTTTGCAACTTCACGCTGGTGTTTAATAATTTCATAACGTGCCTTATAAATCTCATAAAAATAATCAAAGTCCAATGCATACTCAGAATTCCAAAGTTTCTGAAATTCTTCTACAATATCCTCTGCCACTTCTCCATGTTCAGTGGATATTATTTTTGTATTCCATTCTATATTACTTGTAAGTGCAGTCCTTGTCATATTCGAACTACCCAGAATGATTCTATATACTTCTTCCTTTTTAAAAATATATCCTTTAGTGTGAAAACCATTGTTTGCACTTTCAACGTCATACATTTTTAATGTAATATTCTCAAGTTCATTTAATTTTGCAAGTGCTCTCGGTTCACTAAAGTCCAAATAATTAGTTGTTAAAATTTCTCCCGGAATTCCCTTTTTTTCAAGTTCCTTTAATGTTTGCAAAAGTGGTGTAATTCCACCCATGGTTATAAACGCAACACTGATTTGAAATTTCTCACACCTTAGCAACTCTTCTTCAATAGAAGAAATAACTTTCTTTCCTTCCTCCGGATTGTTTGATACAAAACCTGGTTTATATTCAATATTTGAAGCAAGAGAGCCATTAATATACGCTGTTTTTAAGCCCTGCGTTATGTCTTGTATTCTTTCCTGATTCATTTATCTTCTCCTTTTTCTTATGGTCCCTGAATATTAATCATGCCATCTCCGTCACATCCCCAATAATAATTTAGTTGAGTATCTGACCACTCAATTAAAACATCATAAAGATGCGAAACCTGATATCTGTGTTCATATAAAAATTGAACCGGATTATTTTTTATTGTATCAAAATCTGTGTTTTCGTCTTCTAGTACATATAAATTGAACTTTTCAATATATGGTAGCAAATCCGGATTAAATGTGTCATTTACAATCATTTCTTTAGCTTTTTCTAATCGTCTGATAAATTTTATCCACATTGCAAATGGTAAATGATTTTCAGTAAGATTATACCTATCATAAATGTAGGGATAAACATCCTTAACGAATGGAAGAATAAAACTAGCTGTTTCTTCCTCAATTTTCAAGGATGATATATGCGATGCCATTACACATTCAGGAACTACATTAAATACTATTTCTGATTCATAGTACCCAAATCCACTATATCTAATGTCAAATATTTCTCTTCTCTGCCACTTTGTTATGTTCACACTTTTAGCCAGACGGTCCCCTGGATTTTTATACTTATACACCATTTCTGTAAAACACATTCTATTTATTATGTCTTCTTTTTCAATTTTTCTACACTGTTCTATCCATTTAATAGCATTGTATGTGCTCATTCTACGAAGAAGTGCAACACTTTCCTTTCCATTTTCTACAAACCCTATCATATTTGCATGTTCTTTGTATCCCTCAAAAAGAAATGATATTGTATAATCCGTTCCGCAAACTTTAAATGTTCTGTCTTCACATTCCAGCGTTTCATCTTCAGTCAACGCTGACAATAGGCATTCATAAAACCACTTTGTACGTTCTGCAAAGATCACACCTTTTATTCTGTATACTGTAATAACAAATGCACTTTGATTTTCCTCATTTGCCGAAAAAATTTTGTTATAACGCCATAGTGCTCTTGTATTTTTTAATATTGTCTCTTTTAAAGTCTTTTCTCGCAGTTTTTGAGTAATAAAAGCATCGTCAACCAAATTTTTATAATATGTTTTATCTCTTTCCACGTCATACAAAGCCAATTTATTTTTGGCAGCTATGTATTCCAACGCAGGAAGTACTTCCTGAACCACTGAAAATGCAGTTGAAATATAAAGATATGGCATTTGCTTATATTTCTTCGGTGGATATTTAATTATAATTTGACATTTATCTCCCAACATATTTTGAATCTGTGCTTTAATGTTTCGTACATCAAATTCCTTCAAATATCTATACGCACCATTGTCATTCCACTCTTTTTCAGAATCACGACTTATAGCCATGTTTATGTATTCTACAACCATAGTTTCGTTACTCACAGCAATTTTATCATATATATATTCTATATCTCATAACTCCCCCTTTCTGTTGCAGTATCCACTGATAATCTTATTTCCTCTTTCAAATTTATATTAATGCTAATGCTAAAACATATCCAATAATTGCTATAATAATTGAAAACAATATTAATGATTTTCCTAAGTCATTCTCGTCTTTTCCTATGTATATTACCCCTAAAATAATACCTACCAATGGGAGAAGAAATGAAATAACGTATAAAACCATATTTGAATTTTCTCCGCATTCGTCTTTTTCTGTACTTACTTCATCATTATAATAATCTTTCTCCCTAAATACATAACCACAATATCCACATTTTATATTTGTTGATATGTTTTCTCCATCCCATTTAGGGCAACGAAACTTTTCTGGTCTCTGACTTATCACATATTCATTCACCATTTTCTCACTATTACTCTTAAGTACTTTTAAGCGTTCCTCTAATTCTTCAATTTAGTCTTCGCTGTACAAATTTCTCTGCTCTGATAATTCCAATTCAATTTGATTAATACTAAGATCAAATAATTCTTCTTTTGTCATTTTTCCTCCGTTTTGTTGTATAAGGTATCATATCTCCATCGACTACTTAACTGGTAAAATCTTATTTTATTATATACTAGATTTTAACATAGCACCACACTATGATTCATTTCATAGTATAGCACGTGTATTTTCTATATAATAAATTTTTATTTAACAAAAGCTGTGAGTTTTAGAACATATAGGCATTTCCAAACATCGTTGTCAATACTTTATATGTACCACTTAACCCACAGCTTCTATGTATCTATTCACTTAAAAAATATTCTGCTATTTCATTATAATGCTTTCTTAATTGCATCCATTAATTCGTCATATGTTTCAAATGCCGGAAGTTCAGGATATTCTTTCTTAATTTCTTCTGTACTTCTGAATAAGAATCCTGCCTTGCTTGCCTTAATCATGCCAAGGTCATTGTGGCTGTCACCGCTGGCAATTGTATCATAGCCGATTGACTGTAATGCCTTAACTGTTGTAAGTTTTGAATTTTCTATTCTCATCTTAAATCCTGTAATTTCGCCATCATCAGCAACTTCTAATGAGTTACAGAAAATTGTAGGATAACCTAACTTCTTCATTAAAGGTCCTGCAAACTGTGTAAATGTATCACTGATAATAATTACCTGAGTCATTTCTCTTAATTCATCTAAGAACTTCTTTGCTCCTGGCATTGGATCAATCTTTGCGATTGTTTCCTGAATTTCCTTAAGACCTAATCCATGTTCTTTTAAAATATTTATTCTATAATTCATAAGCTTATCGTAATCAGGCTCATCTCTTGTTGTTCTCTTAAGTTCACTTATTCCTGTTTCCTCTGCAAATGCAATCCAAATTTCAGGTACTAATACTCCCTCTAAATCTAAACATACAATGTTCATTTCTCATTTCTCCTATCTGTTTATAAAAAAGTTTAAGGCACGCTGTACCGCTGACATTGTACCATAATTTCATTATTTTGTCTAAAATGCCAAATGTAATCTCTAACTCCACTCATCAAATCCACAAAGCTTTGCTGAATCATACACTGGCTTTAATATATTACATAATCTTTCACTAAATTGTTCCAAATCTAATCCATCTGCATATAAACTGCTTCTTACTTCCTGACTATTAATGTGACGTTCTGCACATTTTTCAAATTGCTTTCTGGCAGTATCGTATGTATGACAAATTGTATAAGCCTTATATTCAAGCACTGCCAGTTCCTTATAATAGTCATCCCAATTTGGCAGTTTGTTTCCTTTTTTACTGTTTATACTTGGTGTAGTTGGACTTAAATTCCACAATTCATCATGTGCCACATACTGCCATGGTACAAAATGATCAATGGACATTTTTTCGTTTTGCATATTTATGTTTCCATATATATCTTTAATAGTTGGGTTTAGCGTTATAATTGTCTTCCAATATTCAGTAACTTTCGCTAAATCACGTTTTTCCGGCCTTTTAAGTTTATCCGATATTCCCGGAACATTTGGATTCCTAGCCTGAAGATAATTTATAAGATTAAAATAAACCCAGTCTGTGAGAATTTCCTTATTTCTAACCAAATACTCTACCCATTCATCACTTATTTCAATAACCGTTTTTAATTTATTAAATTCCTTAAAATAATACAATAAATGCTTCTGTTGATTTATCTCATTAATTTTCTTTTCGCCTAAATCTTTAATATTAGAATAAAAAGGACTTTGTAAACGATAGGGAACGTTACGAATCAAATCTCGTTTATGTTTTATTATTGTCTTATCGTCATTATTTTCCAAAAATTTTAAAATATCTTTTTCCTTTGCGGTAGGTGGAATATTGTATGTTGAAGAAATATATTTTACTACTTCTTCCAAATTGTCTGTCACATTACATGGTCCAAGGGTTAAATTAAATTCTGTAACCATATACCACGCACGCTTTATCATTCCATTTAACAGGTCATTATATGTAAATGCTGTCTTCTCAAAAGAAACTGCATCTAAAATCGCAAGCGTCCAAAAATATTTATAACAATTTGTTACTCTCTTTCGGTCAAGTATACGGCTTAAATGCCCTATATCTAAATATTCACTATCCGGTAATTTCATATTCCATTCCTTTCTTGTTGTTTAGGCACAAATGGCAATGAAAATTTCTATTTTTACTTTATCCCAAAAGTTCCAACAGTTCTTCCTTATTAAAACTTGCATTTCCTATGCCTTCTCCACCAAGAACTTTATCTGCCAATTGCTGCTTTCTTTCCTGTAAATTTACAATTTTTTCTTCTATTGTTCCTTTTGTTATTAATTTATAAACATTCACAACATTCTTTTGTCCAATACGGTGTGCTCTGTCCGTTGCCTGATTTTGTACAGCAACATTCCACCATGGATCATAATGAATTACAATATCTGCAGAAGTTAGGTTTAGACCTGTTCCTCCTGCCTTAAGAGAAATGCAAAATACAGACACATCATCCTGATTAAACTGCTCAACCATTTGCGCTCTCTTCTCCTTTTTAGTAGCTCCTGTTAATGTGTAAAAGCTTATTTTTTCTTTCGCCAATCTTTTTTGGAGATTTTCAAGCATTGATGTGAACTGTGAAAAAAGCAAAATTTTATGTCCGTTTTCCACTGCGTTTTTTATCAAATCAATACACATATCAGACTTTGGCCGATTCCCCTTTATATTTGTCAAATAAAATTGACGGGTCACAGCACAACTGGCGAAGCTTTGTTAATTCTGAAAGTATCTGGATTTTACTTGTGTTAAATTCCGCATCGTCAGTTTTCTCTAGCATCATTTTCATTCTTTTTACCAGATTCCTTAATAATCTTATGTCTCTCTTCTACATTTCCTGACGCAATTTTCACTATCAGATTAGGTGCAAATTTTTCAAATTCATTTTTCCAGTTATAAACAAGAGATGCCGGACACTCACATTCTGAAAACACGATAAATTCGTCATCTATTCCTACAGTTGCCTGGTAAATATTCCTACCACTTCCTCTTACATCCCCTTTTACGTTTATCAAACCACTTTCTTCATCCTTTTCAATGTCAATACTTAAAACTTTTCCAATATTATATAAATCTCTTCCTCTTTGAAAAATCTATCGTTAGTACATTTCTTAATTTCATTAAGATCTATCATTTTATCCTCATCCTATATTCAACGTTATTTAAGCATTTTTATAATGCTTTTGTTTATAAATTTCCTTCAAATACTCTATTGCTACTTCCGGAGCCATTCTATTAATTTATGCATAATATTATCTCCTTATATAACATTTGCTATAATTTATATCATAGCAAATGCTATATTTGAAATCTATTATCCCCTCTACTTGCTACGTTGCACTAATTAACCTAAAGAATTATTTTTTTACAAACCAATATTCTTTGTTTACTTCTCCTTCTTTATCAACACTGCAGATTTTTATTCCATAATCTACTACCTTTTTCTTAATGTTCTTTTCATATTTGTACTGATATTTTTTCCCTGTTACATCTTCGAACTCTAATTTTTCCCCAGACTCAATATCCTCCAAAACTCTCGTAAATGAATCTATTCCATAGATTGTCATGCCCTCAAGGTCCCATGGCATTTTATCTCCACTTCTGCACAAAGAATAAGTATTTGTATTGTCATTAAAAGTATTTATTACAGGATATTTAATTTGCTTATTTGGTAAACTAATAAAGCCAACTACGACCTTATTATCTACAGTTATAAAAGTATTTCGGTCCATTTTAGGGATTTTCTTTTTTATACTTACAATTTCATTTTCTGCTGCCTTTTCCAATTTTTTTGCTCTTTTTCTGTCTCCTGTTCCATTTTCAACTACAGTAAAAAGTACAACAATTATTATAAATAAAATACCTATTGTAAAATACTTAATTTTTTTATTATTTCGATATTTTTTCAAAAATTTATTTATCTTGCTCATATTAAATCTCCAATATATTTTTTTATATTTTGTTTATTGAATTTTACTTATTATTTTTCGCTTATTTTTTTACCTATTATTCTTTTTTATAATTTTATTATTCCTCATAATTAAACTGGTATTAATTTATCACAAATCTATTATAGCATTAAGTGTCTCTAAGAGTTCACAACTTTTAGAGACACTTAACATTTTTAACAATATGGTATTTATTTCTTCAGTTACTTAACCTTCATTGTCTTTTTAACAAAGCCAATCTTTTTATTAAGTTTCTTTTTGTATTTTTTTCTGACTTTCTTTGGTACTTTAAATACTGCTTTTTTACTAATTCTCTTAAATGCATTTTTGCCTATCTTCGGTACTTTAGTAGATTTAAACTTAATATTTTTTAATTTCTTTTTCTTGTAAAAAGCTTTCGCTGCTATAACTGAAACATTTTTTCCTATTAAAACACTTGTTAACTTCTTACAATTCTTACATACATTTGCTCCAATTGCTGTAACCTTATATGTTTTTCCTTTCAATTTTATGCTATCAGGAATAACAAGCTTTGTTGTATTTTTATTTGTGCTTCCAATGTATGTAACTGTGTTAGTTGAAGTTACTCTATACTTATTCTTTCCTATTGTATGAGTACTTCCTATTTTTACCTGTTGTTTATCTGTAGGAGTTACATTTCCTCCTGAAGATGAATTTTTCCATATTGCATATAATGTAATATTAGAACTAATATAAAATTTATCTCCCGGCATATAGGTTGTTCCTGTTCCGTCCTTTTTGGTATTCCAGGATACAAAAGTTTTTCCCGAATATGTAAATCCACACTTTGGAACTAATACAGAATCATATTTTTCATAAGGACTGTTAGGATCTGTCATAGCTCCCTTTCCACCATTAGCATTATAAACAATTTTATATCCATTTTTCTCGGTTTGTCCCTGTATTTCCGCACCATATGTAAATGATGCTGACAATGCTGCTCCATTTAACAGAACAAGTCTTCCTTCAACAAAACCATGACTGCCGTTTTTTATAGTCAACTTATTCCCTGCGATTTCTGAACTTCCTAAAACGCTTTCCACATTCCACTGAACATTGTCCATATCATTTAAAATAATATAGTTGTCATTATTTGTTATAGCCTTCAACTGAACTTCCACAGACGTATCTCCCTTTTCATTAAGGAAAAGATTTTTATTTGAATAGGAAACCCACTCTTTATCTGTGTTATCAGTTGTATCTGCACTTAATGCCACATCAATGTCTTTTACATTTCCCATTCCATTGTTGTAAACTTCACATTGTGCCTTTGTAGAATTTCCGATTTCGTCACTTACAATTATTTCAACATTCTTCTTGTAATAACCACTGCCAATATTTACATCAAATGAGAAATCACCTTCTTCATTTATTTTTGCATTTAAGTCTTTTAATGTTTTCTGTCTTATTACCGGCTCATTGTTAATATTTACGGTAATATATGCATCTTCCTCTGTGATTCCGCTAACATTTAATGTTCCATTTTCATCAAAACCTGAGCCATTAGTTGGTGATTTAAGAAGTAAAGTTGGAGCAGTTGTATCCACATTAAATACAAAAGATTCATTAAATCCATCTCCATTCTCGTTCTTACCATATATATTAATTGTATGGTCACCATCTGATATATTGGTTAATTCAACTGGTATTGATTTTGTTTTTGTAAATGTTCCTGTTTTTGTTTCATCCCCATCAAGTGTCCATGTTCCAGTTACGTCCATATCTGATAAAGCAACAAAATTAATGTTTGACGAATCATATGTATCATACATTACTGTTTTTTCTGTTACATTTCCATTTTCATCTTTAACATTTTCTACTCTTCCAACCTGGTATTTCTTTTGGTTAGCACTAAGAGTTAAAGTTGCTTTGTTAGGTTCATTTAAAGTAATGTCATTAGAAAATGTTTCTTCACCATAAATTAATCCTGTTACATTATTATTTTCGTCAACTACTTTATTGAATGGTGTAGCAGAAATTATATATTTACCATTTGCTTTTAAACCATTTTTCTTAACAACATTTTTTCCTTTTGTATCTTCAGTACTACTGTCACTACTTCCACCTAAAATTGCATAAATTTCGTTATTCTGATTTTTAGTTGCTGAAACACTGTAATCTGACAATTCAGTTTTTTCACCCTTTTCGTTTACTTCATATACTTTAAACAATGCTCCTGCACATTTATCGTCTTTTGAATCAACAGATGCTTTTAATTGTAGATCACCAGCATTCATTGCAGTAATATTAGTAATTTTTTCCGGTTGTGTCTGATTTTTATATTCAAATGTACCCTTTGTATTTACAATTCCTGTAGTAACATCCTCCTTACTATATACCGCTCTTATGTAATACTTACCTGCAGTAAGTGTTTCAGGTAAATTAATTGTTGCTGTTTTCTTTGCAATTTCTCCTTTGGTAAGTGAAGCAACTAATGTTCCTCCATCCTTTTCAATATCTGTATTATTTGTAACGTAGATATCCATTTTTTCTAATTCAGACATATTAGCATTTCCGTCCCAGTTAATTGTCACTTTATTATCAGTGTTGGAATACTCTGTTTTCTCCATGCTTATATCGTTCACTTCAGGAAGTGGATCAACTGCATATAATATAAGCTCTGATGCTTCTTTAGTATTTACCTTATACATTTTGTTATAAAGATTTCTGTCGGTAAATGAAACTACAATTGTTCCCTGCTTTTTATCCTTGTCATAAGAGAAATTTGCATTTGCATCTTCGTTTTCAACATCGCTTTTTGAATTATCATAATATTTCAAAGCAATCTCTTTATCATTGGAATCCTTAATTGAAAATACCTCTTTAGCTTCTTCTGCCTGTTCTAAACTCTCGCTGCTAAATGATACACTCAACACCTGTGCACCACCGTCTTCATAACTTCCTAATGTGAAATCATGATATTTTTTTGTAATGTCAGAATGAAGGTTTGAATTGGCATTTCCGCTGTCATCTGCTAAGAGATTTCCACTGTCTGATGAAGATAATTCTCTTATGTTTGAGCCAAGACTCATATAAAGAGTATCTTTCTTATTCTCATCATAACCTACAGGATACCATGTTCTTCCATTTATATCTTTTGTTCCCGCTTCCTCTAAATATTGAGGATATGTTGGTTCAACATTAGCCTGAGAACCAAAGGATAAATCTCCACCATATACATAACATATTCCTGTTGAAAATCCTAACACTTTAAGTGCTCCCCATATACGTGTTGTATTAAGACCAAGTGCTGCATTTCCTACCTCAATTCCTCCTATTAGTGGAATAGCATCAGGAATTTTAATGCCAGCCTTAGCATAAGCTTCAAAAGCTTCTTCTGCACCTGTACTTGTATCTACCACTATATAGCCTTTTCCTTCTATTATTCCCAAATACTCTATGCTACACTGCACTAGCATTTTGTAATAAGGTATCCAGTCAACTTGAATATTTGCATAATCCATTAATACTATGTTTGTATTTGAAACCTTTAAATCTGAAATTTTCACTCCAAATCCTGTAAGTTCCAAAGATAAATCTGCTCTCGCGTCTAATGCCTGAAATAGTCCAAAGTTTACACTTAAAAGTAACCTAATCGGTGGAACTTCACTGGCACAAAACAATGTATCATACATATTTTCAAAGCCACCACCGCCACCCATTAGCCAGCTGACTCCTACTGAATCTAAATTTATTCCAGGCTTTATTCCCTGAATATAAAAATATAAATTGTCAACTATAGGTACATTATTATGACTTTTAAAACCAAGTTTAACTTCAAGTGTAATTGATTTAAGGAAAGAAGCATTTCCTTCAACGCTAAATGACCAGTTATTAATTGTATTTACTTCTAATTTTCCCACAATATTAGGCATGGAATCTGTATACCCGGGAACTTCTATTTCAGCATCAAAATTAACCCCAATAAATCCCTGATTCATTCCATAAAGGACATTCTTTACCTGAACTGTTCCCTTTGTTTTCTCTTTATCTTTTTTATTTTTTGCAATAGCTCCTGATGTTCCGGTTTTCTTACTATATGTTTTATTCCATTCACTTCTAAGATCTGATGCTTTGGCTCCTGTGTCAGAAAATACGTCCGACCCTGCTGCTTTATCGTCATTTGTCACTGCATTTCTTTTTGATACAGGTATAAGGAAGCTTAAATCGAGACTTGCCGAAAAAGACATTACAAAACCTTTAGCTTCGTCTTCCTTTACATCTGCTGCATTTTCCTCATCAGTATCATACATCATTCCAAGTCTTGCAAATGATAAATTAAATGCCATTCCTGCAATTGTCATTAATCCATTTAACGCAGTTGGATATACCAGTGTAATAACCTGATCCTCAAAATCTTCTAATTCTTCTCCATTTGTATTATATGGTACAAGACTATATTCTTCTCCATTCACGATAGAAGTAAAACCTGCATTTCCTTTATATATTCTTGTATTTTCCACCGATGCATTTAACGTAACATCATCAAAATCTGTATTAATTTCTCCATCTTTTTTTGTTAATGTAATTGTACCGTCAAGAGCATCAATACATCCATTTATAACAATCTTGTCTTTATCTCCATCCAAAGACTTTGCTACATACTTTACATTTTCACCATCTTCACCTTTATCGTAAGTATCATCTTTTATAAAGTCCCCTTTAAATAAAAGTAATACTTCCTCATATTTACTTTTATTTTTCTCATACTCTGTCTCATCAGAAAATGATTCTATGTTGTACTTTGCACTGTCACCTTTTGTATTTTTTTCCTGAACCACAGCTAATAACCCATAGTAGTCATTTCTATATTTAATGTCATCTGACATTACTATTGAAAGAGCATCCCCTGTAGTTTTTTTATCTACACCTGCAGGTGGTTCAATCCAATCAAAAACCAACTTGTATGTTCCAGGTTTCATTTTTTCATTAAATAGAACATCTATTTTATTTTCTTCTCCATATACGGTTATGTTTGAAGAAGGAATTTTATATTCCGTATCTTCTCCCTTAGCATAAAGAGTGTATCTGCTTTTATCCTCAAGCATTGAAAAATTCTTTCCCGTAATATATAAATGTCTTGATAAATCATTATACAAAATCTTTGGAGATGCACTATTAAATGTTATTTCCGGTAACTTACCGTTACCTCCCGGACATAGTACATATGTGGACCCTTCATATAACATATTTTCATACAAAAGATTCGAATCTGTTTTACTTGTAATTTTGTATACTCTAAATGTTATTTTTCTATAGGTTGCTGAAGTATCTACATCCGCTTTGAAATAAAACGGAATATTAATATTTGTACCTTTTTTGAAATCTACATAAGAACATCTGTAAGGCTTGGCATAGCTTGTCTCGTAAGACAATTTTTGCTGATGTTCATCTAATGGTGTTAAACCTTCAGACGCATACGCTGCAACAACCACCTCGTCATAATTTTCCTTGTCAGATATATTTTTTAAAGATGTCTGTATATTAAATATTCCATCTTCTTTATATTTACCATTTGTATCTTTGTTACAATTAGACACATAATTTTTTCCATTGGTTGATAAGCTTAATGTTGCCGGCGCTGTTATGTTAAACGCAACTGTATTGATTTCCGGTTTAACCTTCTCATTGGAAAAAACACCATAATATGTATTTACAATTCCTTGTTTACCTGCATTAACTGTACCTAAATCATAGTACATTGCCATAGCACTATCCGCAGTTCCATATTGATCATTTCCTTCATTTGTAAAATCCAATGATTCATTTGGTGCAAAATCAAAATCTGTTGCTGCAATGGAATTCCAATGTGCAAAGGCAATTTGCTTTAGCATTCCCTTTGATGAAATAACAGTACTTGCTGTTGCCTGTGGATTTTTTAAATCATCATATGCATAAAATGTTGCAGGAATCTCTTCCCCTTTAATTACACATTCCTTTTCAATTGTATTACTACTATAAGATGTGTCCGGTAGTTCATAATATGCAAAATCCTGATTTCCAATTGCTGAATCTAACAGCATTCTTGCTTCTATGCTTACATTATCTGTTCCGTTATTTTTTACATTGTATGTAATGCATACCATTCCATGCTCATTTGATCCGGAATTTGCCAGTTCCAGACGCTGGGTGAATTCTAAATCACCCAGTGTCCACTTTGCTGATAATCCAGTTTTATCCTTTAACACTGTAACCTTACTTGTTTCGATTCCTTCATATGAGTAATCCTCTCCAAAAATGTATACAGCAGTTTTACCATTTCTTGTTATCTTAAAAGATGTAAATGATGTATCATAATCGTCACTGTGATACAATAATTCCTTATTATTGTCAGATTTTATTGTCTTATCACCTTCTACATTTGATATGTAAAATCCACCATTCTCACCTGACATTTGAACAGATGTATATTCATTTTCCAAAGATAAAATCTGACTGCTTATCTGAAATCCATTACTCTCCTTTGACGTAGTTTCGCTTAATGGGCTTTTAGCTGCTGCCATATAATCTGCTGGAATTGCAGTTATTACTAACGCCAATGAAAGTACTAAACAGATAATGCTTTTAGCTATTTTTTTAGTAATAATATTTCCCATCTTTGTCCTCCTATTTTCCTATGAAGAGATATGTTAGATATGACTCTTTATTTTGCGTAACAACATACAGTGTATAGAAACCTATATCTAAGTCTTTTAATTTTCCATTTTTAGATACTTTGGCGTTTTTCATTGAGCCTGCTTTTCTAATTCCTTTTTTGTAGTAAACCTTAAAAGATTCACCACTTCGCTTAGACTTTTCAAGAGTAATATCCACATTGTTGTCAAATAAAATTGTAGTATCACATGATTGTGTTAACTCTCCATTTACCCTAACTTTCAAGTTCGCAGAACTTATAACCTTTACATATCTGTTTACTGTTCGTTTATTTCCAACACTATCTGTCAGGACATATTCCACTTCATAAATGCCTTGGTTATTTAACTGTTTTTCACTTAACATATTTTTAACAGTTACTGTTGGTGCCTTATCTATGTTATCCCATAAAACAAATGTACTATCATCTAATAATTCTTCCTCAAGTTCCTTTGAAGTTGTTCCCTGAGATACATTTAACACCGTTTTGTTAAATTGAATATTAGGTGCCTGATCATCTACATATTTAACTTGTAGTAATTTGTATGAAACAAGTCCTGCCTGATCTGTTGCCTTTACCTGATAGCTTCCATTTTTACTAATCGGTAAAGTAATCCAATCTAACTCATCACCAACTAATTTTCCATCATTATTAGAATCTACCGGTGCTTTCACACTGTAATCTTTGCCTTGGAAGGTAATTGTTCCTTTTTCAGACATTGTTACTTTAACTTTACAGTTTTGTGGTGAAACATAATCTTCAGGTATTCCCACTGCATATACGCTTGGTGGTGTTTCATCTATTGAATCCACAGTAACATTCTTAGTTGTAATATTACCTGCCATATCAGTAAATGAAATTTCATATGTTCCATTACTCTTTACTGTTAAAGGTATATCTGTATTTGCTCCGTATGTTGTATCATGGTCGCATCCTGTTACAAGAACTTTTTCGTTTGATTTGTAAACGAATTTGACTTTATTGTTTTCACTTGTTTTTGTAACAGTTACCTGTGGAGCTTCCTTATCAACTATTCCCTGAAGATCAATATCTGTCAATTCATTGCTCATACCATTAGGTGACGTTGCTACCACCTTGACTATTCCTGGAACTTTTTCCTTAAATTCTACTTTAGCTTTTCTTCCTCCAAGTTCTATAAGAGTTGAAGAAAAACTACCATCATCTAAGATCCAGGAACTATCTTTTTTATAATATACCTTAATCTCTGACACAGTCTTATTAAAATCTAATGCTAAAGTTACTGAAACTCTAACAGGTTCTGTTGGTGCTATTTTTTCATATAATTTTCCATCCTTTGTATAACATGGACTCCATGAAGACACCTTAATTTTCGGTGCATCACTATCAATTTCCGTAACATTAGTTGTTACAGTAGTTTTGTTTCCACTTTTATCCTTGAATGTTGTGTTGTAACTTCCGTTATTATTTACATCCATATAGTAATAATAACCTTCGTCATCTAATCCCATTTTTAATCCATTCGTTATGGGCAGAATTGTTCCATTTTGATTTTTTGTATCCGTATTATCATCTGTATAGAATTGAAGTCGCATTTGTGTAAAGCTCTTTCCAACTTTTTTTACTGTAACCTTAGGCTTTTCTTTATCAAACTTAGTTGCACTAAAGCTATGGGCAACTTTGTTACCAGCCTCATCTACAGCCACTACAGTAATTCCACATTCCTCCGTAATCACTATGCTATTATCAATCTCCGATACTTTAACTCCACTTATATTTTGCGACATACTATTATATGAAATTTCATCTATTGATTGATTTAATCCATTAAGAACAACAATTTTTGATTTACTTACATCAAACAAAGTATACTTTATTTGATATCCTCCTGTATAACCAATATCTTTAGAAATTTCTTCAAATGTATCACTTAACGGATTCCACGAGGTTTTATACTCTGACATTCCATCATATACAGCATATATTTCCGCCGATACCTTTGGTGCTTCGATATCAGTTATTTGTTCCCCATCTTCAGGTATTGGTGTTTCGTAATCTGTTAAAATCAATTCATCCGGTAACTTTACTGTAATTGGTTCTCCTGAATTTCCACATTCATCTGCATACTCAAATGTATAATTTCTTTCTGTTCTATTTGAATGTTTAAATGTGTGCTTAAGCTCTTTTCCATTTATTCCGTATATTTCCTCAGTTGGTGATGAAATATATACTTCAACATCATTGTTTGTAGAAAGTGATAACAATTCTTCAGTATTTAATTCTTTCCCTTCTATAATATCTCCTGTTTCTTTAAATACCCATGTTACTTCCACATCGTCTGGTGCTTTCTTATCAATATTTCCAACTGAAACATTATACTCAACTGTTTTTTCTTCAGCAGCACCCTTAACAGTAAGATTAAATGTTACGGTATCATTAGCACTGAATTCAACAATTGCTTTTGACTTATTCTTATTCCATGTTACCGTATAGTTATCACTTTTCTCCTGACTCTCTTTAAGCGTCAATTCCGAATTCTTATCCACTCCCGTAATTGTTGCTACTACATTCTGATTTGTTTTTGACAATGTGCTATATTCTATATTGGCAGCATAATCGCCAAAGAAATCCTTAACTTCAATTTTTTCTGTATATTTATTATTGTAAACGTCCACATATTCAATATCATATGTTCCATCCTTACATATACCGAAATAATCCTTTAATACAATTCCTTTTAAATCTGCTCCCTCAAAATAATGCTCCATTCCCTCTCCTCTTGTTATTGGAAAACGATCCATCATATCCATTGTTCCATATAACTCTTGAGGAACATCATTCCCATTTATTTTTGTTACTCTTACCTTTCCGGTAAATTGAACATAAATTGCTTCTCCTTCCGGCTCACTTTCTACACTTTTAATTTTAGGAACATTGTTAAGTCCATAAAACTCTTCGCCATCAGTAGTTAATTCTTTTTCCATTTCGTGTCCGACTTCATCAATAACATTAATTATTACTCTATGATTAATCTTTTCTCTCAAAGATTTACTACTATCAATGTCATCATTCATTTGAATATACATATATATATAGTACCCACCATCAGTTTCCGGGCCATAAGACACCTGTATATTATTTATTCCTGTCCCTTCCAGTTCAGTTCTACCTATATATGCGCCTGCATACCCATCACCATAATCCCACTTATCTGTAGCATTAACAGTAAAAGCATCCTTATCATCTACTGCAATTTCAATTTGAGCATTGTTAAGCGGCTTGTCATCTTTTACATCAACCTCTAAAACTGCATTTTCTAAATATCCTTCATCTTCATCGGCGCCTTCATATGATTGGAATTTTGCCGGAGATATAGATTTAAATGATGCCACCGGTGTTCGACAGTCTATATTTTCAATATAGAACTGTGTATAAGCTAAGTTGCCGTACCCATCTATCGCATAATATAGATGTCTGCCATTTTGTATGTATTCAAAAGTCCGTTGACTAATCGGGTTCACTTTTGACTCATCACCTTTGAAATCTGTTTCATACAACGAAACATCCTTTGTTACAAGCTCACTTCCCATATTCACAACTCTTGCTTCCATCTTTTCAACAACACTAGTGTTTTTATCAACATCAATGTCAAGGGTTGGAGCTTTTGTATGATACATAATTTCTACTTCATGTACACTTGATTTATTACCACCTATATTCATAATCCTATAAGAAATAGTATTAGAGCCTTCAAATACCGGAATTTCACATTTTTCATCAGAATTATCTAATGCATAAAACTCTTGCGCTGTTTCTATATTTTTAACTTTTGCAGCATCAATAGGTTTTACTGTTATTGTCATAGTGTTGTTATTGTTGTTAAATTCTTCAAATTTAAACCATTTAGCTTTATTCTCATTTGAAGAATCGCCAGTCCACACCTTAATCCAATAATCATTTAAGTCTTCATTTGTCATTTCATTTACTGCTAATTCTATTGTTCTGTCATATGAAATAACTTTATTATCATCTGTATCTGTATAACAATTTCCAAGATATAATGTGTCTGTATCGTAAGCATCCTTTGTGTTTAATGTATAATCATTTTTTCTCTTATCTTCTAATGTTCTCGAGAAATTATAATCACCTGTTTTTTCAAAACCTTCATATGGAGGACGTTCAGTATTTTCGTACTCGTCTTTTGCTGTAAAATTAATTTTTGTAGATACACTATTAATACCAAAAGCTTCTGTCATTTTATCTGAATAATCATAAACAAATATATTGTCGTATTCAGCCGTTGAAACCATCTCTGTTTTGCCTTCTTCAGCATAATTTGCCAGTGATACTTTTAACACATATTTTCCATTTGCTAATTTCAAATCTTCCGGAATTTCGATGTTTTCTGTTGTTACCCCCTCAGTAACCTCCCACTGATAAACAATATATCCATCTACATTTTCCAGTCGTATATATGAATTTTTTGAACTGTAATTTATATTTTCTGTGGAAAAATCTTTAGTCCTTATATTAGATATTTTAATATCAAACCCGGCACCTTCTAGAGAAGATAAATACTCCGCTTTATTATCCTCAGGATTATAATTAATGTAATCCTCTTTGTTTACCTGTTTACCATAATTATCTTTTGGATTAATATCTATTTTATTTGTATCACCATCATAAGTTATAAAATCATTTGCAGATACATCCTTTAACTTTGACAGACCGTATTCATCGGGCATCATAGTAAATTCATCACTTATTAAACTTCCTTTTGATGAATCAAAATTTATAATATTTCCATTTTCAGAAAAAGCTGATGCCTTAAATCCTGTGCCTGCTAATACTCTAACTTTTCCATAATACATATTTCCTGATATTGCAAGGAATCTATCTCTGTATTTTTTGTCTGACTGTTGGTTAATATTAAATTCCTTTGTTATCGTATATGTACTTCCACTTTTTTCTATTTTTCCATAACTCCATTTGTTTACTTCTGTATCTGAAAATTCAGAATTAAATGGAAGTTTTTTATTATCTAGATACTCCTCCTCCTTTGATGCAATTTGAGAAGCCTGTCCTGAATTATCCCTTATGAAATAATTTTCCGGATTCAGTGGATCTTCAATTACCACAAACATACTCACATCATTATTACTTGATGTAAATGGGCCATTTACAACTAATGATGATTTTTTGTTAGAAATATTACCGGGAACTGAAACCTGAAGTGTTGGCATTGTCATATCTATATTTGCTACTACTAATTTTTCACTTACGGTCTGATTTCCTGTTATATCACTGGCGCATACATATAATCCTGCATTATAAATCTGATTTTGTGAAATGTTTTCTGTGTTAATTGTAGCAACACACTCAATTACTTTACCATTACTTTCTTTTATGTTCTTTACATTTTCTGCCTGAAGAAGTTTGTATGATTCTACAGATGGAACTTCATTTCCCTCTTTAACCCAAATATATTTGATGTTATTAGTGTCAATTCCTCCTTCATCTTTTATTCTTACCTTTGCTTCCTGGTAAGCTGTATTGTCAGAATTCTCCTTTAACGTAATTCCCTCATAAGCTAAAGTTGGATTAATTTTATCTTTTGGTTCATATTCAAAATTCGTTATTTTAGTTATGCTGTTTTCATTTACATCTGCAGATGTCATCTCTATATTCAATCCTGAACTCATGTCACTGTAATCTACATTGTCAATAAATTTTATATATAAATATACATAACTTGTTTTACCTGTAAGAGAGAATGTTGTATTTCTTTCATCAGTTCCATCTAATGCCAACTCTCTGTTTGATTTACCGTTTCTAAAAGTTTTCTTCGATAAATCCCTGTTTGATATTTCTTTAAGCGATAATATGTATTGAAAATCTGAAACTGTGCTTGATTTCAAGTCAACACTTATAGAACCTTTTCCGCCAATTACTCCTGAGGCAAAAGGAAATAAATTACTTCCACTTTGTGTATCTACATCTGTTGTGTTAAATACAACTCTATACACTTCTCCTTCTGTCTCACATCTTGCCATTGAATATTTTTTTGAAGAATCAATCTCCTCATCTCCGATTCTAATAACTGGTGACTCATTATCTAAAAAATACTCTGTTCCCGTATTTGATCTTAAATCTCCAATTTCTGTTAAACTATTATCTGAATAGTCCTTTAACATATTTTTATTTTCAATGTCTGTTACCGTTATTTTGTATTCTGATTTTTCACTGCCTTTTGATATGGGTTTTATTGACATATTTTTGTCTATTGTAACCTGATTAAATTCAATTGTTGTTGTTTCTCCATAAGAAATACTCTTAACTGTAGTTGTTATCTGACTTCCATTTGAATTATATACATTTAACTTTGCCTTAATTTTAGAATAATCCCCACTGGCAATTGTTTTTATGTTTTCATCAAGTACAACTTTCGTATGTAATTTTGTTCCATTTTTTAAATAGTTATTGGCATTGTCGTTGTTGCTGTCTTTTTTCTGATTTGTTGAAAATATTACATTTTTAATTCCAGGATTAACCGCATCAAGATATGTTCTGTAAATACCTACACCTTTCTTATATGCTGAGTCTACCCTAAAGCTGCTAACATCTACTGGATTTCCTGCAATATCTGTAATTGCACATGTTGTTTTCTTTATATTACTTTCAACTTTTGTTTTATCATTTACTCCACTTTCAAGCTTTTTCATTGTTCCACTTGAATATGAAAGTGTATTCCCCTTATTATCCAAAAATACTCTATCAAACTTATTGTTCTTATTAGCAGAAGATGTAACTACAAAACTTTTCTGATTATTAATATCTGCAAGTCCTGATATAAAAAAGTCTGTTTTGTAGTTTTCATTATCAATTTTCATTGTTGCAGGAACCCTATAAGAAAAAATGGCTTCATCATTTTTCAAACTTATTAAGTCAGCATATATCTGTGTAACTTCTTTTGTATTTTTTTTGCCTAATGCCAAACCTAATTTAATTCCCGTTGATTGTTTACTAGTGTCATTATTATCTGCAAGTCTTACATATTCACTAAATTTTACCTTTGCATAGATTGTCTGACCTGCTTTAAAATATTTTGTTGCTGTATCTGTGTTCTGCGCTGATGTAATTGTTATTTTTGAAATAGTTGGTGCCTTTGTATCCTTTAATGCTATAGATACATTTTCTACATATGCACCACTACAATTCTCACAGCCTTTTCTGGCAGTCATATATACCGCTAACTGGTTTTTATATCCTTTGTCCGGATTCATTGTATTCCAATAATCGTTTCCACCTATAGTTGAATAGTCTGAATTATTGTTTGATTCAAATAGTTTACCGCTAAACCAATCATTATTACTTCCCAAAGGGTATCCAAAAATAACCTTGCAATATTGTTTTATTTTGTTCCAATGTCTTTTGGTACTTCTATGATTATGGTTTTTAACATTTGCAGAAATGCTTTGTTGAATTTGTCCTTTCTTAGCTAAATCATACAGTCCTGAATATTTTTCGTCTTTTAAACTTGCTCTGTAAGATTTTCCTTTATCACCATGACGATTTTGATATGTAAGTCCCAACATATTTACATTATTAAAAGCGCTACCGTTTTTGGAGTCTTCTGCTAATGAATTGGTTCTTAATAAAGCTTTATATACATTATCACCATAATTTCCAGACAACATATCACTGCATAATAGAGATACTCCAATTTTTTTGGGAGCATATGTAACTGCTGCATTTACATTTAATGCACCCTTAAAAAAATTCATTGCCGGAATACTTGTTATAATCATTGCCGTCGCTAAAACTGTACTTAGAATTTTTTTACCTTTTCTCATTGTCACTAATTTGTGTTTTAACATAATCCTTTCTCCTTCCCTTTTACAATATATTTATAATTTACGTTTCTTACTAAGGTATAATTTTCTAATTAAATTATAAATTAAGTAACTATTTTCCGCATCGTACATTTTTTCAAAAAAATGGACATTTTTCTCTGTTTAATTCCATAATTTCAAAATTAATTTGAAATAAAAAATGGAAAAACATTAAAAAATGTCCATTCTATTAGTAGTACTTTTTCTACTACATTTATACAATATTCTGTTTTCTATCTTAGCATGAAATCTTTAAGCTGTTTTCTATTTGTTATATTTAATTTACTAAATACACATGTTAAATGTTGTTTTACAGTTCTTGTAGTAATATCCAAATGTTCAGCAATTTCCTTATTTGTCCATCCTCTATTAGCAAGCATTGCTATAGTAAACTCTGTGGTTGTTAAGTTATCTGCAACATCTTCATTTGTATCAGGATTATGAATTCTTCTCCAGCCGGCACTAAATTTATATGTAATATCAATTATTCTTGCATAGTCATCGGGATGTTCTTTCTTCATACAAGTCTCTATAAGTCCCTGCAAAAGTCCATGATGCTCTCCTATGCCTTCTATTAAATCATCTGGTTTTGAAATTTCCCATGCTTTCATAAAATACTCTTTTGCTTTTTCTTTTTCCATCATATTCATGCAGTCCATTGCCGCAACTAAATTTAAATATATAAAAGCTATTGGATATATTTTATCTGAAGTCATAATACATGCCTGTACTATCCCAAGTGACCTTTCATATTCTTTGTTAAGATATGTCTTATGCGCTAAAACATAAGCTCCCCACAACTGCATTCCTTTAGTAAATTCATTAAGATACTCTGACAATGGTGGAATATTTCCTACAGGTAAATGAAGCAATGTATGAGCAGCTGAAGCTACAAACACACAGCATGCACGGGTCTTTTTATCAATTTCCATTGACATTGCTTTCTCTAAATATTCTCTTAACCGATTTAATCCTATTCTAGCAGAATTTATCCTATCTAAAGATAAATTTGCAAAAGTGTATATAAGACTTGCAGAAAGTTTTAACATTATGTCTTCATGATTTAAATACATTTCTGAATATTTTACGGCTTTTTCATGCTGTCCACTAAAGTAGTAATATTCTGCATATGCCATTTCTTTTTGTGGAACATCTTCAATACTTTCTATAAACTCTAAGCATTTTCCAAGTTGAAATGAAGAGCTCATAAGTAACATCGGTATGCGTACAACCTCTTTATTTTGTGGGTTATAATCTATATGCACATTTCCTTTGTTTTCGTTTTCTTTTTTTTCTGTAAGGCCTAAAATATAATCTGCTGACACTCCAAATTCTTTTGTTAATCCAATAAGAATTTCGCTGCTTATGGTTTTAGTCTCTTCATTAACTATTCGACTAATCTGAGATGGAGTTACATTTAATCGCCTTGCCAATTCGCGCCTTGTAATTCCTTTTTCATTACATAAGGACATAATTATTTGTGCTGAAGTTTTATGTGATTCCATAGTTTTCTCTCCTTTATAAATTAACTATAGCACGTATAAAAAGCTGTTGCAAATTTGCAATTTTCCACGATTCATCGTTTAACATATATTCCTTTACTACTGATTTTCAATTTTTTTTGCTAACTCTTCCAAATATTCCCAACGATCCATTTTTTCCATCAACAGCATTTCCGCAGCTTCCTTTTCTTCCAGTAATTCTCTTAATTTTACAGAATTGGTTGCATTTTTGTTCATTTCCATATCAAGGTTTTCCAACTTTTCTTCCAGTTTTGCAATATCCTCTTCTATTGTTTCATACTCTCTTTGCTCATTGTAAGAAAATTTTAATTTTTTATTTTTATGTTTATAAGATTCCTTTTTTTCATTACCGGATAACTTGTTTTCTTTACCACTTCCCCATTTTTTTTGTTCAGGCAGACTTTGGTTACTATTAGCTAACTCTTTTTCAGCTTTCTTCTTATTAATATAGTCTGTATAACCACCTTCATACTGACTAATTACTCCATTTCCCTCAAATGCGAAAATTCTTCTCACCACTCTATCAAGAAAATATCTATCATGGGATACTGTAATTACAATGCCATCAAAACTATCCAAATAATCTTCTAATATTGTCATTGTTTCAATATCTAAATCATTTGTAGGTTCATCTAAAATAAGTACGTTAGGTGCCTCCATAAGTACCCTTAAAAGGTTAAGTCTTCGTCTTTCTCCACCGGACAATTTTTCTATTTTGCTATACTGTTGAGATGATGGAAATAGAAATCTTTCAAGCATTGTCGATGCCGATACAAGTCCATCCTCTGTACGAACAAATTCCGCTGTGTTTTTTATGTAATCAATAACTTTTTCCTGTGGATCCATGTAAGCAATTCCACCTTGTTGGTCTGTCTCAATTTCCTGTGTATAGTAGCCGATTTTGATAGTCTGTCCAATTGTTACAGTTCCACTGTCAGGTTTAATTCTACCATCAATAATTTTCATTAAAGTTGTTTTACCGCAACCATTTTTTCCTACGAAACCAACTCTGTCACCTTTTAAGAAATTGTATGAGAAATCCTTAATTAAAACTGTATCATCACCGTAAGTTTTTGAAATTTTATCAAGCTCAATTGTAGTTTTTCCCATTCTTGACTTAATACTGCTTAATTCAATTTTATCATCTTCAACTATTCCTTTTTGATTCTTAAGGTTTTCATAGCGCTGTATATGAGCTTTTTGTTTTGTTGATCTTGCTCTTGCGCCACGCTGCATCCACTGAATTTCCTTACGGAGAATACTTTGTCTTTTGCGTTCACTTGCTCTTTCGCTATCTTCTCTTTCTGCCTTACGCTGTAAAAACCCCGAATACTTTTCGTTGTAGCTGTAAATTTTTCCTTTGTCTAACTCAATAATTCTGTTAGTAACGCTATCTAAAAAATATCTGTCATGTGTAACCATAACCAACGCCCCTTTAAATGCACGCAATTGATTCTCCAACCATTCTGCCATTTCACTGTCTAAATGGTTTGTAGGCTCGTCTAGAATTAAAATATCGCAAGGTGTAATAAGCACAGAAACTAAAGCAAGTCTTTTTCTTTGACCACCGGACAATTCACCTGTTTTTTGTTCAAAATTATTTATGCCAAGTCTTGTCATCATGGCTTTCGCCTTAACTAACTCGTCTTCGTTTGCATGATGATGTACCATATTCTGCACACTTTCAATTACTGTGTCATCTTCATTAAACTGTGGATTCTGTGGCAGATAATGTATCATCAAATTAGATGCCTTTATGACATTTCCACTGTCAGGTACTTCTAAGCCTGCCATAATTTTTAGCAGTGTTGATTTTCCTGTCCCATTTATGCCAATGATTCCAACTTTTTCTCCTTCATGAAGATAAAAACTTGCGTCATCAAATAAATTTCTTTCTGTGTATGAATGTGTAATGTTTTCTAATGATAAAATATTCACTTAATGCCTCTTTTCATAAAATTTTTGTTGTCTATAATTCACTAAACTTTTTTGCTACTAGTATAACACATATGTAGAAAACCGTAACAATAAACAGAACCGTTTTAGCTTAATTTTATGCTGGGAAATATTTAGACAGTTGTATGATTTTTGACAAATTCTTCAGGTGCCCATTCAACTGATTTACAGTCACCTGAAACTGTGGAACATTTATGTTCTAAATGTGATAAGTACTCTGAACATTGGAAACCTGTTGCAGAAAAATTATGGAATGAAAATAAATAGTTTTTAATTCATACACTCTACTGTGCCCTGTATGTTGTCCACAAACATACGGAGCACAAAAAACCTAGGACACATTATTGTAGTCCTAGGTTTTTTCATTTATTGCTTATTCTCTAAACAACCATATGAAGAATTTATTTATCCTTCAATTTCTATAAATTTTTCTTTTTCTTCAACCTGTTTGTTTTCTTTTGGAACTGTGAAAGACAAAATTCCGTTTTCATATTTAGGATGAACATCCTGAACAGTTACATGATCACCAACATAGAAACTTCTTGTTAGGCTACCTGCATAACGTTCACGTCTTACATATTTACCCTTCTTATCTTTCTCGTCCTTGTCTAATCCTTTAGCTGCATTAATTGTTAATACACCATTTTCAAGTTTCATCTTTATTTCGTCTTTTTTGAATCCTGGAAGATCCATAGAAACTTCATAGCCATTCTCTGTGTCCTTAACATCAGTCTTCATTAAATTTTTAGCATGTTTACCATACAATTTCTTGTCAACATCTGGGAACTCTGGGAATTCAAAGCCTCTTGAAAAATCATCCATAAAGTCATCAAATAAGTTTTCTCCAAAAATACTAGGCATCATCATAAGTCATCTCTCCTTCCATATTACATAACTAAAACTTAATTTGTCATGCGCTACAGCGTAGCGACTAATTTGTTGTGCGCCATCACGTTGAGACCTTTTAGCCTTTTTGTATTTATCTTTGTACCTTTTTCTTTGTACAATTATGTTATAGTCCTTTTTGTTAGCACTGTCAAGAGGTGAGTGCTAATTTTTTTGTGAATTTTTTGTGAACTTTCCAATTTGTGCTTTCAGCCTGTGAGTCTATTTTCCGTAAACTGACACTAAAATGTCATACGCCTTTCCATATGCTGCTTCCCAATTAATTATAACCTTGTTAATCATGTATGTTTTCTCAAGGTCAATTATAAGCCATGCATCATCTGCAAAATTTAATGACCATCTTGAATCATTATTTCCACTTCCATCTGCCTCATAATCCTTTGCGTTATAGGCATAAGCAAAAGCACCGGAACGCCCATTTTATAAGGGTTTCCCAGTGCTTTTATTAATAAATTTGTATCCTAATATGCCCGTCAAATCCGATAAAAACCAACCAATTGGTATGGCTACCCAAATACCAATTACTCCTATAACCGGTATTTTTGATAAATAATATGCTAAAACAACTCGTGTTCCAAGAGAAATTATTGTAAGAATTACTGACATTAATGGCTTATTTATAGCCCTATAAAAACCGTAAAGCATAAATAAAATTCCAATTCCTACATAAAAGGCACCTTCTATTCTTAAATAAGTCACTCCCGTACTTATAACTGCTGCACTCTTACTGCTTACAAATATTGACATAAGTGGTCTTGCAAATATAAATACCAAAGCACTTATTCCCAGGCAAAATAGGACTACACTAATACCTGCTTTTTTTACACCTTCTTTAATTCGCTGCTTTTGATTGGCACCATAATTTTGGGCTACGAAAACAGAAAAGGCATTTCCAAAATCCTGTGCCGGCATATAGGCAATGGTATCAATTTTCACCGCCACCGCAAATGCCGCCATTACATTTTGTCCAAATCCATTAACTATTCCCTGAACCATAAGTATGCCAAGGTTCATCACTGACTGCTGAATACAGGTGTAACCTGATAGTGACAGGATATTTTTAAAATTGCTTTTGCTCCACCTGCAATCTTCTTTTCTGACTCTGTATTCCGGATATTTTATTATGTAATATATCAATATTCCAAGCCCTGCAATATACTGGGAAATTACCGTAGCAACTGCTGCTCCCATTATTCCCATGCCAAGTCCAATTACAAAATATAAATCGAGTATTATATTTAACACCACTGAAACGCCAAGAAAAATTAAAGGTGTTACAGAATTGCCAACTGCCCTTAACAGGTTGGAACAATAGTTGTAAATATACGTTGCAAAAAATCCTATAAATACATAAAACAAATATGTCCGCATATCAGCAAATGTGTTATCTGGCACATTTAAAGCCTTTATAATTTTATCTAAAAAAGTGTATGAAATTATTATCAGTATTATTGTCAGACCACAGGTAATTTCTGAAGATATAACAATTCCGTTTCTAATTGTTCTATTATCTTTGTTTCCAAACGCCATTGAAATAAAAGTGCTGCTTCCCAAAGATAACCCTATAATAATGGATGTAAGAAACGTCATTAAAGTATATGACGAGCCAACTGCTGCTAAAGCGGTGTTGCCAATGAATCTTCCCACTACCCATGTATCGGCTAAGTTGTAAAACTGTTGCATTACATTTCCAAGCATCAATGGGATTGCAAATGCCCACAAGCCTTTTGAAATATTACCTTTTGTTAAATCTATGTTCTTTGCCATTATGTGTTCCTTATTTATTTTTTATATTTATAATCACATACTCCGAATGCTTTTCAGTTCTTATTGGATAGCCCCAACCTGCAATTCCTGATGTGACTATTTCGTTTAAATTACCTTCCTTCACATAACCATAATTCAAATCATTCATATGTAACATTGGCGAAATTAAGCCTATTGGTAAAATCTGACCTGCATGTGTATGACCTGATAAAATAATATCGCCACCGGCTTTCTTCACTTCACTATATTCACATGGCTGATGGTCTAAAACAATCCATTGCTTATTTTTATCCAGCCCTTTAGTCAAGGCAGTTATGTTCTTTCTAATGAAATTTCCATCGCCTCTGTCAGCTCTTCCAACAAGCACTAAATCATTGTTTATTTTTTCAACATTGTCTTCCAAAATTGTGATTCCATCTTTTGTTATCTCTTCTGCTAATGCTTTTGGTGTGTAATATGGTTTTGATGTATAATTATTTTTGTCATGATTTCCGTAAACATAATAAATTCCGTATTTATTATGTATACCACTTAAAGTCTTAAATGCCTCTTTCATTTGTGGTAACGTGGTACTTTCATCAACAAGGTCACCATCCAAAATAACAATGTCAGGACTTTCTTTATTTATTCTCTCAACAACTTTTTCCAACTGCTCCTTATTTAAAGTTATTCCATAATGAAGGTCTGAAATCAATGCCAGCTTATAGCCTTCACTTCTAATATTCTTCTCTGTAGTAACAGTATAATTTGTGGATATAACATTAAAAATATTAAAATATCCGTATGTTAAAATTGCCACTGTAAGAGCTATTGCGACTATGCCTGTTCTATGTAAAAAGCTCACAGCCTTCGGCATGTCATCATTCTTTCTCACTTTTTTTCCAATCCACATTATTAGATCTATGATAAGCAGGAATGCTGCCAAATGTAAAAGAACAAAAAACCAAGTTCCTTTCAATGCAACTGCCGGTGTTAAAATTAATACCGTACCAACTATTGCTGCTATGTTCTTTTTAGACTTTTTCATTTCGCCTTTGCAGAAATCAACTGCTCTGTAAATTTTTCTAAAAAGGTAAAATATTACCACTCCAATTGCAATAATTGGAAGCACAATCCAAATAAAAATCATAAATTCTTCATCCTTTTATAGTTTAACCATATTGCATAAATATTTTTAACCTTGGCAATTAAAACCAAGCCTTAACGCTTCCGTTTAATAACTTTCCTTTTCCCCAATTAATATTAGGGTATTCTTTTTGTAAGTTCTTTTCTACATTTTCGATTCCACTTCCACCTGATGTAGCAAATGGTATTACTGTCTTACCTGAAAAATCATAGCTGTCTAAAAATGTATCAATAATCTTTGGTTCAACATACCACCAAATTGGGAATCCAACTAATACTGTATCATACATGTCCATATTTTCAACCTGCTTTGCAATTTCAGGCCTGCTTGCAGGATCATTCATTTCTACAGAACTACGACTTTTCTTATCCATCCAATTTAAATCTGCTGATGTGTATTTTTCCTTTGGCTCAATTTCAAATACATCACCATCTACCTCTTTTGCTAACTTATTAGCTGTTTTTGCTGTTACTCCGCTTGCACTAAAATATGTTACTAATACTTTACTCATATGTATCACTCCTTCTTTGATTGATTCTATCAAAACCTAATCCCACACCATATTCAATATAACACTGACTTCTTTACCATGTCTAATACCTATTATACATATATGGATATGCCTTTTGTGTATCTTATTTGTAAACATTTTTTATGGAATAAACATTCTTCCATAATTCTGTTGCACAAAACTGTTCTACTATGAATGTGTACTCATTTTTCTCTATCTCATAGGATGCACACTTGTTCCCAGTTCTCTCATTTGACAAATTTTAACTTGTCGTTTATATTTAGTTAGGTTTCTAACAATTAGATTTCTAATTAAGGAGGTTACTATGCAGGAAACACTTCACTACCTATTGATGTCTGATCATCTAATGGTACAAAAAGCTTTGGTTGCAAGTGTAAAAGACACCGGGCTAACTCCCGGGCAACCGAAAATACTTGACTACTTGCTTCACCATGATGGGGCTATTCAAAAAGATATTGCCATGTTCTGTCACATTGAACCGGCATCTTTAACATCTATTTTAAACGGTATGGAAAAAAAGGGATATATTGAAAGAAAAACAGCAGGCAATAATCGCCGCTCACTTCATGTATACCTTACAAAAACCGGGAAAAAATACGCTGACCGTCTAAACCTTGAATTTGCAAAAATCGAAACAGATGCATTAAAAGGTTTTACTGAAGCAGAAACAAATCAGTTACATAATATGCTCTATCGCGTATATGAAAATATGGCAAATACTAAAAAGAAAGAAGGCTTGAATTAATGAAACATTTAAAAATCAGAATACCAATGTATTTTATTGGACTTTTTATAATGACTATTGGTATTGCACTTTCCGTAAAATCTAATCTTGGTGTATCACCTGTTAGTTCTATTCCTTACACTATTACCTGTGTATGGGGTATCGAAATGGGAAAGGCAACTATTCTTTTCCACATCATACTGGTAATTCTTCAGATTTTACTACTTAGAAAAAATTTTAAACCGGTGCAGTTATTACAGGTTCCTGTTGGCGTAGTATTTGGATACTTTACAACTTTTTGTAACTATATGGTATCTTTTCTTCCAACACCTGAGAATTTAGCAATTCGTATTTTTATGGTACTTTTAAGCACTGTATTTGTGGCATTTGGTATTTTTCTATATTTACCGGCAGATTTGATTCCACTTGCAGGAGAGGGCTGTATGCAGGCTGTTTCTTCTGTTACCCGTATTGAATTTTCAAAAGTAAAAATTGGTTTCGACTGTACAATGGTTGTAGTATCAGCCGTTACATGTCTTGGTGCATTACATAGCCTTGGCAGTGTTGGTATAGGTACAATTATTGCTGCCATCTTAGTTGGTACATTAGTAGGTGTTGTTAATCGTGCTTTCGGTAAACAGCGTGATAAATTACTTGGTAAAACCGACGAAGCCGCTGTATCCGATGATGAATTTACTTCAAATTATGTAATTACCATTTCACGAGAATTTGGAAGTGGTGGTAGAGAAATTGGTAAGATTTTGGCAAAACAGCTTGGTTTTGATTACTATGACTCAGAACTCATACGACTTGTTGCTGAAAAAAGTGGTTACTCACCTGAATTTGTAGAGAAAAATGAACAGGTTCTTAAAAATCCTGTTCTCCATGATTTCTTTGCCTGGTATGGCGAGCCACTGGAAGAAACAGAACTACCTAAAGTAAATCAGCTTTTTATTAAAGAATCTGAACTTATACGTGAGATTTCACAGAAAGGTCCATGCATTATTGTTGGTCGACTTGCCAATTACATGTTAAAAGAACTGCCTACTGCATACCATGTATTCATCAGTGCTGATACTGCCGCTGAAATAGCCAGAGTTTCAGCTCGTGATAACATTTCAGAAAAGGCTGCTAAGGCTAAAGTTAAAAAAGTAAACCATGAACGTGCTGTTCACTGTAAATATTTTACTAAAACAGACTGGGGTAATGTTAAAAACTATGATTTGTGTATTAAGTCCGATGACTTTGGCGTTGATGAAACAGCACAAATTATTAAAACTCTTTTCCAAAAGAAAATGAATATAGAATAAAAAATTATAAAGAATATAATTTACTAACTTACAGGTCAAATGCGTGTTTGCTAGTGTAATTATATTTTTAAACAACAAGCATTCATAAACTACTAACAATAATGGTTAAGTATTCGTACCATTTTAGTAATTTATGACTGCTTGTTTTTTATCTATTGTATTCTTCCCATTTATGAATTAACAACCTGTCCTGTTTTACACAATGTTTCCTAATACAATATTAATTAATTTCTTATTTAGCATTATTGTTTTGTTCCATGGATTAAAAATTACACCTTCAATATCATTTGCACTTAAAGATGATTTCAACAATTGATCCATGTCTGCAAGGAATGTGGACATTACCTGATTTCCACCTTTCATTTCCTCATCAAAACTTGTAAACGCTGCCCACCATTTCTTGCCATCAGGAGTTTCCACAACCTGTAATCTTATCTGATTATCTCCCCTTGGTGGCTCCACAGCTATAATCATCTGTGCTTTCTTTGTCATTGTTCTACGAATAACCGTAAGAGTATGTGCCAACATTTCATAGCTACTTTCTTTTTGTAGTGCCTCAATAGCTTCCTCGATTCTGTAGTTTTCTTTTAACCCTGCATCGATTTTTTCATTGTCCCTGTGCATAAAATTTCACCCCTTTGTACTTTCATTTCTTCCGAAATTTACCTTTGCTATTTAAATTTGAATCCGATAAAATCCAATATTTTTGCAACATTATTGTTTAAAATTAAATCCTGGTTAAAATTTAAATCATACTTTTTTATTATGATTAGTATACCACCAACAGATGTTTTTTTCAGCAGAAAATCTCACTATTTTGCATTTAGGTTGTAATTATTTTATGCAATTTTTTAAATTTGTAAATTAATATTATTTTATTTTTCTAATTAGATTTACCATTTCAATAGCGCCAAGTGCACACTCGTATCCTTTGTTTCCAGCCTTGCTTCCTGAACGTTCAATTGCCTGTTCAATATTTTCTGTAGTAATTACACCAAACATTACAGGTATATCATTTTCCATTGAAACTGCTGCAATACCTTTTGATACTTCATTGCAAACATAATCATAGTGACTTGTGCTTCCTCTAATAACAGCTCCTAAACAAATTACAGCATCATATTTTCTGCTTTTTGCCATTTTTGATGCAACAAGTGGAATTTCAAAAGCACCTGGCACCCATGCAACGTCTACATCATCTTCGTTTACATCATGTCTTACCAAACCGTCAATTGCTCCACTAAGCAATTTTGATGTAATGAACTCATTAAACCTTGCCACTACAATTCCAACTTTCATGCCTTCTGCTACTACTTTTCCTTCTAAAATATTCATTTTCTTTCCTACCTTTCATATCTTAATATATCAACACTATCCCCTATTCTCTGCCCAGCTAAATACTTTATCGAAAGCACGCTCCCGCTGCGTTCCGCTCGTAGCGGTCCTATAAAGCCGACTACGCTGCCTTTATGGACCGACGGCTCCACAGCACTTTCTTATAAAGTCTTTAGCTGTGCAGAGAATATTTTTAGTTGTTGTTTTTACTTATTTATTTTTGTCTTTGATTATTTATTAATCTTCTCTTTTATTATTTGTACTGGAGAATATGTCCCATTTTGTATTGTTTTGTTTTTAAGTAATATAAGTCATATTCTGTTGCGTCCATTTGAATTGGAACTCGTTTAGATATTTCCATTCCAAATTCTTCTAACTGGTATACTTTGTCAGGATTATTTGTTAAAAGTTTCAAACCTTTTACGCCTAAATCTCTTAGTATCTGAGCGCCGATATAGTATTCTCGCTCGTCTCCTTTGAATCCTAATGCTAAATTTGCTTCCAAAGTATCCATGCCTTTTTCCTGAAGCTCGTATGCTTTTAATTTATTTATCAAGCCAATGCCTCTACCTTCCTGTCGCATATAAAGTAAAATTCCTCTGCCTTCTTTTTCAATTTGAGTCATTGCGGCAGCAAACTGCTGTCCACAGTCACATCTAAGGGAACCAAAAGTATCACCTGTAAGACATTCTGAATGAACTCTGCAAAGAACGTCTTTACCATCTCCAATATCACCTTTTACTAACGCAATATGGTGTTCACCGTTTAATTTATTTACATATCCATATGCTGTAAACTCACCATATTTTGTTGGCATTTTTGTAACTGTCACTCTATCCACTAATTTTTCGTGTACTTTTCTGTAGTGCTGTAAATCTTTAATGCTAATCATTTTGATATTCATATCCTTAGCCAACTGAACTAATTCTTTAGTTCTCATCATTGTGCCGTCTTCACGCATAATTTCACAGCAAAGTCCACATTCCTTTAGACCTGCCAATCTGCACAAATCCACTGTGGCTTCTGTGTGGCCGTTTCTTTCTAACACGCCATTATCTTTTGCCAAAAGTGGAAACATATGTCCCGGTCTTCTGAAATCTTCCGGTTTTGCATTTTCGTCAACACACTTCATAGCTGTAATTGAACGTTCTGCTGCTGAAATTCCTGTTGTTGTATCTACCCCATCAATTGAAACTGTAAAAGCTGTTTCATGATTATCTGTATTATTTGTAACCATTTGAGGAATTCTAAGTTTTTCCACATACTCCTTTGACATTGGCATACAAATAAGTCCCTTTCCATAAGTTGCCATAAAATTAATATTTTTAGTTGTGGCAAACTCTGCTGCACATATAAAATCTCCTTCATTTTCTCTGTCAGGATCATCTGTTACTAAAATAATTTTTCCATTTTTTAATTCTTCTAAAGCTTCTTCTACTGTATTAAACTGATACATTTTCTACCTCTCTTTCTATCAAAAACCATGCTTACTTAAAAACTCCATAGTTATTCCTGAATGGCTTTTTGTTTGCTTATTGTCTGATGACTCATTATTTTTTAATGATTGATTATGACACTCAACCACACCTCCGCCAAAGCTAATCAACCGTTCCACATATTTTCCAATAATGTCATTTTCCAAATTAACAACATCACCAACTTTTTTATCTTTTAAAATCGTTACCTGAACTGTATGTGGAATTGCTGAGATTGCGAAATTCTCATTACTCACTTTTGCAACAGTAAGGCTGATTCCGTCTATTGTTATGGAACCTTTTTCTACGATATATTTAAGTATTGTAGGGGCTGTCTTAATGGTGTACCAAATTGCATTATCGTCTTTTTCTATTTTTGCGATTGTGCCTACACCATCCACATGACCTGAAACTATGTGACCACCAAATCGTCCATTAGCAGCCATTGCTCTTTCTAAATTTACCCTACTGCCGGTTTTCAGATTATTTAAAGATGAACGTCTCAAAGTTTCATGCATTACATCAGCTTTGAAAAACTGACTTTCTATTTCAGTTACTGTTAAGCAAATTCCATTTACTGCAATGCTGTCACCAATTTTTGTTTCTTCTAAAACTTTTGTAGCACTAATAGTTAATATTGCTGAGTTGGCAGATTTTCTTATGGTTTTAACAGTCCCCATTTCCTCTATAATTCCTGTAAACATTAGCCTCACTCCTTTATGTAACTTTCAATTAAAATATCTTCACCAAGAATGCTGACCTTACTTTTTTCAAGTTTTAAGCTTTCGGCTGGCAACTTAAATCCCTGTCCTTCAACCGGTGTCTTGGCATCTTTCCCGCCAAAAATTTTAGGTGCAATGTAAATTTCTGTTTTATTAACAAGTCCCTTGGATACCATTGACCAGTTAAGAGTTCCACCACCTTCAACAATGACACTGTCAATATTCATCTCCCCTATTTTTTTCATCAGGCTTTCCAAACTTACTTTGCCATTTTCATCAGGTAGCTGAAGAATTTTGCATCCTAGCTCTTCATAAATTTTCACCTTTTCTTCTTCAACATTTCCCGTTGCAATTATTGTTTGAATATCTTTTGCTGACTGTACAATATTCGATTCAATAGGTGTTCTTAAATTAGTATCACATATAATTCTTGTTGGATTTACACCTTCAGGGATTCTGCAGGTAAGCATTGGATTATCTTCCAACACTGTTTTAACCCCTACCATAATTCCACTGTATCTATGTCTATTATTATGTACATGCTCTCTGGCTTTTTCCCCTGTAATCCACTTAGACTCTCCTGTGTAAGTAGCAATTTTCCCATCAATAGTCATTGCATATTTTAAAATTACATACGGTGTTTTTGTTTGAATATAGTGGAAAAAAACTTTATTTAAACTGTCACATTCTTCTTTTAAAATATGGGGTTCAACTTCTATTCCATTATCCTGTAAAATCTTAATTCCTTTGCCTGCTACTAATGGATTAGGATCATCTGAACCTACACAAACTTTCTTTATACCAGCCTGAATAATTGCATCAACACATGGTGGCTGTTTTCCTTTGTGACAACAAGGCTCCAATGTAACATACATGGTAGCTCCGGTCACATCATCAGTGGCGTTTGCAAGAGCATCTCTTTCCGCATGCAAGTCACCATACTTGTGGTGGTAGCCTTTGCCAATAACTTTTCCATTTTTCACAATAACGGCACCTACCATTGGATTCGGCGATGTATAACCCATTCCTTTTTTTGCTAAATCCAGTGCCATTCTCATATAATATTCAGAATTCATTTTTCACCTCCTGATTTTTTATAATCGAAAAGCCCTGAGCATATGCTCAGGGCTTTCGAATAATCTAAGTTACTTAATTAATTCTTGTTAATACTGATTAACATTTAAGTAAATTATTGAAGTAATTATTAACATTATTTCATTTTAAATTTGCTATATGATAATTACTAATTTTGAACATATCTGCCAAACATATTATTATTCAAAAAAAACTCTGGAAATATCTTTCCAGAGCATATAACTATCAATATAAATTTTAAATTTATTCCATATCTTCTTTCATCCAGACTTTACTGTCGGCTTCGGAGTTTCACCGAATCATGCCTTCCGGCTCGTGGGCTTTACCACCGGTAGGGAATCGCACCCTGCCCTGAAGATTTATTCAATTTTCATTTAAGACTATACTCTACATATATCTAAATGTCAACTTTATTTTTTAATACAATTCCTTGTTTAATATTTTTATATTCCTTAATTTGCTAATTACTACCTTATTCAAAAATTTTTCACATATAATGTCTATGCACGCACATACAATAAAAATCAAAATAACACTTGTGATTGCACTCACTATTAACATTGCTCCACCTTCCAAATACTTTTCCGGACACTTGATAATATCATTCCATAAAAAGTATCTCATCGTGTCACTGTTAGCATGTATCAATAAAATACCGAATGTTGTTTTTGACAATGTATTAATTATTTTGCTATTTTTAATATTTATGTTCTTAAATAAGATAAATAACATAATTGCCATTGTAATAGCCATAAATTTATTAGCTCCAATGACAAAATGATATATATCAATTTTCATTGTGTAATTAAACACATAGATGCTAATACATATTACTACAGCAGAAATAATTGTGCCTACTAATCCCACTCTAAAATTATCCCATTTTTTATTACCATATTTTCTTATAAAAGCCCCAATTAAATATACTGTAATGTACCATCCCAATCCTTCAAAATTGTCTCTAACAAATAAATATCCCTCACTGTCTATCTGAAAAAAGAACGTGCTAAAAATAGAATATAATGCTATTAAAATAGATAGTAATATAATCATTTCCTTTTTATTCATAGCATTTATAAGCTTATTAATAAAAGGAATCAACAAAAATAATGCCAAATATAAAGCTACAAAACTATCATATCCTGTTCCATAGTTTTTTATAAAAGGAACAAATCCATACAACAGATTATATTTTCCTAAAGGATAATATCCTGCAATCAGAAAAGCCCCATTAATTACCAGAAAGTAAAAAGCATATTTCACAACCAAATTACACCACTTTAATAATGTGACTGATTGTTTACACATAAAAAAACCTGTTATGATTATAAAGCCATCAATAGCAATCTTTCCACCACATCCGAATATTTCTATCCCTATCATTTTTGCTGACATTTTAGCTGGTGTAAAGAACGCTTTTATACCGGAATTTACCACATAATGATGTGCTATTACCATTATAATCAAAACAATTCTCAACAACTCTATATTTGATTTTCTCATTTTTTTTATTTCCATTTTTCACTCTTCCCTCCTAAATTTTGACAATTATCTTTAATTATAACACACAATAGTCTATGTTCAATAAATTCTTAGAAACACCAGCTAATAACACCAAATTTCAAATTTCTACAAGAAAGGATGTCGCTTACGACATTCTACGCACCGAGTGCGTGTTGCTTTAGCAACATTTTTCCTTTCGCGCGAGTGGGCATCCATAGTGGAACGTTTTTTATATAATAAGAAATTTTGAAGGAATTTCTTATTATATAACAAAGCTCTGGAAATACATTTCCAGAGCTTCTAATTATCAATATAAATTTAAAATTTATATTATTAGTTATTAATACACTCTCTTTATAAGCTATCTTTATAATTTCACAACATTGCTCCATTTTGTGTACAATGTCTTGCCACCTTTTTTTCTATACGCTCTATATTGGAATATGCTTTTTACGTCTTTAGGTGCAATTTTATTTTTGCTTACAAACTTGCCCATTTTTCTGTCAAGTTTACCATAACTTGGAATGTAACTTTTTTTAGTTTTCTCCACAAAAGTCTTTTTGATTTTTTTATTCTTTTTACTACTAATAGTTATTTTTACCTGATAACCTTTAGCTGTGTCAACATCATTCCAAGTAAATGGATATAACATATAAGGCTTTATCTTTTTAAAAGATTTAGTGTAGCTTATTTTTGTAACAGTATTCAATGCTCTTTCAGCCATTTTCACTGAATTGGGCAAATAAATTTTCTTTACTTTGGCTGTGTAGAAAGCATTTTTTCCAATGTTTTTTACTTTAGGACCTTTAACTGTCTTAAGTTTGCCACAGTTTGCAAAAGCCTCTTTTCCAACATCTTTAACATTTTTTAAATTGATTTTTGTTAGATAATTACATTCTGAAAATGCATAGTCTTTTATTTTGTTTACATTATTTAAGTCGATATTCTTTATGTAACTTCCTGCAAATGCATGTTCTGCTATCACTTTAACTTTCTTAGGAACCGTTATATCTACAACTCCGCAACCGGCAAATGCATAAGTACCTATTGAAGTAATGTTGTCTTCCATTTTGATAGTTTTCAACTGTGCATTATTAAATGCATGTTCCGCTATTTTCTCAACTGTTTCAGGGATGGTATAGCTACCACCAATATTCTTTTGTCTTGGATAATAAAGTATAGTCTTTTTGTCTTTTGAAAATAAAATTCCATCTTCTGACATATACTTAGGATTGTCTTTATCAACATTTACACTTTCAATGCTATTCATTGTCCAATGCCAAATTTCATCTATACTTCCGGTATAATTTTTGTCTATTGTTATTACTCTGTAATCTGAGCCATGCTAAATTTTATCTATGCTCACTTCACCGCCTGTATTCTCGCTGGCACCTACAATATTTACCTGAAAACACATAGTAAACGCTAATAATATTAGTAAGAATTTTTTCATAACTTTCTCCTCCTTTAATCTGCATCATGCCATGAATCATAAACCATATAATCACTCCACTTTGTATACACTTTTTTATTCTTTATGTATTTATAGGCCCTTACCTTTGTTTTTATAAAATAGTGCTTATACTCCGAAAAAAAATCTATTTTTAAATTTTTGTCATATCTAAAGTCGTAATTTAATTCTCTAAATTTATTTAAAACTTTTTTTCTTATTTTCTTGTCATAGACATTTTTTGATGTTTTTGCCCTTACAATTTTCTTGTCTTTTGGTTTAAATCCACTATATATTACGCTCTTAACATCATAGCCTTTTGCTTTTGAAATCTTATACCATCTATTACAGCTATATACATATGGCTTTATTTCTTTAAATTTTTTATTAGTTTTTATTAAAATATTGCTGTCTACAGCACGTATATCCAGCTTTGCCTTCTGATTTAACTTTATTTGCTTTATTGCGGTATTATTTATACCCTGTTCTTCAATTCTGCTAATATTATTTGACACAATCTCTTTTAGATTTTTGCATTGTGAAATTCCATTAGAATTTATTTTTTTTGCTTTATTTAAATCAATCTTTTTCAATGATGTACAATTATAAAAAGCCTTATTTTCTATAACTTCGGCACTTGTAATTAACTTGTATGACTGTGATTTACTTCTTGGAAAATAATATAAAATCTTTCCATCTTTTGAATAAAGCACCCCGTCTATAGCCTTATATTTTGAATTTCCTTCTGCCACTACAAACTCTTTTTTACAATCTACATATTGGTATTTTGTGTTGTACACTGCATCACCACGATAATTTTCATCAATATAAATCTTATCGTATGATGTTCCATGTCCTTTTACATCTTCAATATTAGTAATATTATCATTTGCACTAACACTAATCCCAAATAATATTGTTGTTACCAATATACTAAATATCATTGTTACTTTACATAGTTTTTGTTTCATAAAAAAACCTCCTTTGAGAAAAAAGAAAAGATTACTTGCTAAATATGTAAGTAATCTTTTCTTCGCTTAAATTGTTCTACATTGTTTTAATTACTTCATACTCTATTTACATTATACATTTTTTTTAATTAATTCAAATAACGGTGCAAGAGTTTTCACATTATTTTATCTATATACTTTTAAACGTAGGATTTTTACTATTTATTGCATTAGCAAATTAAAAGTTTAGCAAATAAAAAGGTAAAAAAAAAGACTGTGCCTTAACATTTTCAAGCTGTTAAAGTACAGTCCCTTCGATTACTACTATGTTTTATTATAATTCTTCACCATTGGAAGCTATTACCTTTTTGTACCAGTCAAATGACTTCTTTTTGCTTCGTTTTAGTGTGCCATTACCTTCATTATCTTTGTCAACATAGATAAATCCGTAACGTTTTTTCATTTCTCCTGTTGTAAATGAAACACAGTCAATACAGCCCCATGGTGTGTACCCCATAAGTTCTACCCCATCGTCAATTACAGCTTTTTTCATTTCTTCAATGTGAGCTTTTAAGTAAGCTATTCTGTAATCATCATCGATTGTTCCGTCTTCATTTACAGTATCAATTGCGCCAAATCCATTTTCCACAATAAATAGTGGCACCTGATATCTTTCATATAACAAATTAAGTGCATATCTAAGTCCAATTGGATCAATCTGCCAGCCCCAATCACTTGTTTTTACATAAGGATTTGGAACGCTTCCAGGGAAGCCATCTACACCATTTCCATCTGCAACATGGTCGGCTTTTACAGCATTTGTCATATAGTAACTTAATCCTACAAAGTCAACAGTGCCTTCTTTTAATATCTCCCTGTCTCCTTCTTCCATTTGAACGTGAATGTTTTTCTTTTTCCACTCAGGCCATACATAAGATGGGTATTCGCCTCTTACATGAACATCACCAAATAAATAGCGGTCATGCATTGCTTCAACTGAATACATCATATCTTCCGGTTTACATGAATATGGATATAATGGAACACACGCCATCATACAGCCAATCTTAAAATCAGGATTAATTTTATGTCCTTCTTTTACTACCATGGCACTTGCCACTAATTCGTGATGTACCACCTGATACATACATTCTTCAGGATGCTTTTCATTATTGAAAATCACACCTGAGCAAGTATATCCGAAAAGTGGATACTCATAGTTCTTCTGGTTATTAATTTCGTTAAAAGTCATCCAATATTTTACTTTGTTTTTATATCTTTCCATAACGGTTAGTGAGTACTTTACAAAAAAATCGATAACTTTTCGATTTTTCCAGCCCCCGTACTCTTTCACAAGATGATATGGCATTTCGAAATGAGATAGTGTTACCACCGGCTCAATTCCGTATTTTAGTAGTTCATCAAAAAGATTGTCATAGAATTTTAATCCCTCTTCATTTGCCTGTTCATCATCCCCATTTGGGAAAATTCTTGTCCAGGCAATTGAAGTACGAAAACACTTGAATCCCATTTCAGCAAATAACTTTATGTCTTCCTTATAGTGCCCGTAAAAATCTACTGCTTCATGATTTGGATAATAATATCCATCTTGTACTCCGTCTGTGATTTTCCTATCTACACCATGAGCTCCGGCTGTTAAAACATCGGCTATACTTACACCTTTGCCTCCTTTATTCCATCCACCTTCCACCTGGTGCGCGGCAACAGCTCCACCCCATAAAAAATCTTTTGGTAACACGCCCATATCTAACTCCTCTCAATTATACTGTTAAAAATGCAATATCCTTAACAGCTTCCTTTCTTCCTGATAAAACCTGAACATCCTTTGATGTATCAGTTGTTATAAACATAACTGTTGCATCGTAGCCTTCTTTCTTAAGAAGTTCCACGTCAAATTCCACAAGTAAGTCACCTTTCTTGACTTTATCTCCCTGTGAAACATAAGTTTTAAAACCTTTTCCTTCAAGCTTTACTGTATCAACACCAATGTGAATTAATACTTCTGCACCATTTCCATCTGATAAGCCTACTAAATGGCCTGTTGGAAATACTGCGTCAACATTACCATCAAAAGGTGCATATACTTTTCCATTTTCAGGTTCAATTCCTACACCTTTTCCCATTGCTTCTGAAGCAAAAGCTTCGTCTTTTACCTGATTTACAGGAATAACATTTCCTGTTACAGGTGCTACAAATTCACTTGTAGCCTCACCATTTGTTTCTGTTGTTTCATTTGATGTTTCAATTTCCTTTGTTTCATCATCTGCTTCATCTTCAAAACCAACAATGTATGTAAGCACTGCACCAAGCACGAATGCTACGACAATTGAAATTACCAAACCGATAAATGGTGTTAAATGACCAGCCTTAAAGTAAGCAGGTAATGTAGCAATACCAGGCATATTGTAGCTCCATGACACTGCATGGAAAGCTCCACCAATAGCACCACCAACTGCACCGGCAATACAGCCACAAATCATTGGTTTCTTTAATCTTAAATTGACACCATAAATTGCAGGTTCTGTAATACCGAAAAGTCCTGTAATTGCTGCTGATGCTGAAACACCCTTCATGTCTTTATTTTTTGTCTTAAGGAAAACTCCAAATGTTGCACCTGCCTGTGAAAATACGGCTGATGCCTGAAGTCCTGTAAATGTGTCATAACCTAAGTTCGCGTAGTTTCCTACTGTTACAGGTGTAATTCCCCAGTGAACACCGAAAATTACAAGAACTTCCCATAAGCCACCTACTACAAGTCCGGCAACTATAGGACTTAAATTGTATAATGTATTGTAAATACCACCAATTGCTCCACCAATTGTATTTCCAATTGGTCCAAATGCTAATAAAGTAAGTGGAACCATAATTGCTATTGTAAACATTGGTGTAAATAAGTTTCTAATAACGATTGGTAAATATTTATCGAAAAATTTCTGTACGTATGATGCAATCCAAATTGATAAAATAATTGGGATTACTGATGATGTATAGCTTAAAAGCTGTACTTTCATGCCTAAAAAGTAAACAGGTTTTGCTGCATTAACCATTGCAATGTAATCCGGGCAAACAAGTGCACAGGCAATAACTAATGCAATAAATGTATTAACACCAAATTTCTTTGACGCTGTAACTGCTATGAGTACAGGTAAAAATGTAAATGCTGTCCATGAAATAAAGTTTAGAATCTGATATGTACCACCTGCTGTATCAATTGCATTTAATGCAACTAAAACACCTAAGATACCCTGAAGAATACCACATGCTGCCAATGTGTATAAAAATGGAGCAAATATTGCAGAAATTACATCAATAATTCTACTTACTATACCTACTTTTTTGTTTCCTGTTCCTTTTGCTGCTTCTTCATCAATTGTAACCATCTTAATCATGTGCTCGTAAGCGTCCTTTACATGATTTCCAATTACTACCTGAAACTGTCCCCCAGCCTGTACTGTAGTAATTACTCCCGGAATTTTTGCTACTTTGTCTTTGTTTACTATTGATTCATCTTTAAGTATAAATCTAAGTCTTGTAGCACAATGAGTTACGTTGGTAATGTTGTCATTACCGCCAAGTTCTTTTAACAGCTCCATAGCTGTCTTGTAATAATCGATTGCCATGTTTTTCTCTCCTTCTCTTCTATATTTCCATCAATTCTTTATCAACTAAGAATATTTTATCATACAAGATTTTTATTTCTACAAATCTGCGTTTTATGTAACGTATGAGGACGAAAAAAATATGTTACAAAGCCGTAACACCTTGTAACATATCCTTGATTAATTTTCATTTATTTAATTTCTACGATTGTGCTCCTATTTTTCTCATGATTTTCGTTTAAATAATATGATTTGTCTGCTTTCTATCTTTTGTTTTCTTTTGATAAAATCTACAGCCTTCTATCTTTTGTCTTTATTTGATAAAATCTACAGCCTTCTTCCAATTGCCTCTATCAAATAAATGACAGGTATCTGAGTTGTTGTATTAATATGATTACCATGTTCATGGTCCGTAACATAATAGGTCAAATTATAATCAGAAAGATTTGACAAGGTTGATGTTCCCTTATTTGTAATACTGATTATTTTACATTTGTTCTTTTTAAAATCATTTGCCATTTGAACTATCTGTTCTGTTTCTCCTGAAACGGAAAGTGCAATTACAACCGCATTCTTTATGCCTTCCATAATAGGAAAATATGGATCCTCTATGTACTGACTGAATTTTCTCAAATTTGAGAAGAATCTTGCACCGTATTTTCCAAGGATACCTGACGTACCAAGTCCAATAAAAATAACCTGGTCAGCCTGTCTTACAACCTGGGCAATTTCATCCAATTCCTTTTGATGTATGCCGGAACCTATTTTATAAAAATACTCCTGTATCTCCTTTACATCTTCGTTGTTCTTTTTGTTTTTCTTTGTCTCTTCTTCAAGATACATTTTGAATTTCACTTTAAATTCAGAATATCCATCAAAACCTGCTTTTCTGCAAAAACGCATAACAGTGGCTGTTGATACATGAACCTCATCAGCTAACTCCCTTACAGTCATGTATTTTACTACATTTTTGTTCTTCATAATGTAGTCATAAACCAGCATCTCCATATCATTAAACGACTTAAGAATTTCGTAATTAAACATATTGTACCTCTTTACAATCTAATTAATCGCACCAATTTTTATATTATACCATAAACCGAATGTATATGGGATGTTTAACTACAACTTCTTCATATAAATACTAAATTTTAAAATTTGAATTTGAATATTATTTTTTAATTGGATACTTTTTTACGTTTATGCCAGAACTTTTCCTTCAGGGAAAACTGTTCTGAAAACTTTTCTTACTAATGGTCCTGCTACGATTAACTGTAACGGCAATGCCATTATAAAGTTAAATGGTATGTTATGTAACCATATAAATAATACATTTGACCACTGACCTGTAGTAACTGAAACCTCTACAGCTCCGTATAATGACATGATAATTACCATAGGTACGACCATTGAAACTGACACACAAATTGTTGTTTTTAATGGGCCATCACCTGGCTTTACAAGAAACTTAAAGGCAAAACCCTTTGCTAATCCTGAAACAACAAACCAGTCACAACACATTGCAAAAATATAAGCAATTGGAAATCCCAACCAGGCTTCCTTTATCGACGCTGCTGACAAGCCTCCCATATTAAGTGATACGTTATAAATACTCATAACAAACACCATTGTAAAACACATCATGACTGTAAAAATCAAACTTTCTCTCTTATTATGTGGCATTTTTTTCTCCTTAAACTCTGTAGCTTATTTCAGGAGCCGTTTCAGGCTTCGGGGGGGGGGGATTTTCCACAGTTTAATTATTTGTAATTACCTGCCTTGATTTCACTACTTTTTAATTATTTTTTACCGCAAAAAGTTAGCATAATAATTTTTTGTTGTCAACTGACTTTTTTGAATTTTTTCCTATTATAGTGTAAAATATTAATGTACTTATAGAATTCAGAAACTTCTATATAATAAACGATTATATTCAGTAAGTATTTTAAACAAACACGAATATGTTTTCTTGCTTTATGTTAAATATTTCTGATGATTTTTAAGTCACTACTAAAGAACAAGGAGTAACGATTTTGAAAAAATTATTATGCATTATTTTAACCCTTGTAACCATAACTCTTACAGGTTGTGGTTTCGGGGATAGCACTATTCGTTTTGGTGCTGCAGGACTTGGTGGCATGTACTATTCTTTCAGTACGGCTTTTACGGAGCTTGCAACAAAAGAAAACGACAAGCTAAAATTTGACGTTAAGACTACTGCCGGTTCAGCAGCTAACTTACGTCTTTTGTCAAAAAACTATATTGATGTAGGTATTTCACAGATGGATTTAATTGATGATGCCTACTATGGAACACCAGAATTTAACGGCAAGAAATACAACGGCTATTCAGCAATTGCCGGTCTGTACAAAGAAGCCTGCCAGATTGTAGTCCTTGATAAGTCTTCAATTAAAACCCTTGATGATTTACAAGACAAAACAGTAAGTATCGGTGCTTCTGAGTCAGGTACGGAATTAAATGCCACACAAATTCTTAAAGCCAGCGGTTTGTGGGATAATAATTTAGTAAAAACAAAAAATCTTGATTACACAGATGCGGCAAAACAATTAGAAGATGGTGAGATAGATGCTTTCTTCTGTACTTCAGGTGTGCAGACAACTGTTGTTGAGGAGCTTGCAAAACATGCCAGTATCCGCTTTATTGATATTGACAGCAAGTGTGCCAAGAAGCTAAAAGCATCTTACAAATTTTATGATTCATTTACTATTCCAGCCAATACATATACAGGCCAAACCAAAGATGTTTCAACACTTTGTGTTAAGTCAGTATTGTTAGCCAGAGATGACATGTCAGAAGACACTGTAAAAGAATTAACAGCCCTTCTTTTTAAGCACGCAAAAGATTTCCAGTATTCACTACAGGCTGATTTGGATTTCAACGAAAGCGATGCTACAAAGGGTATAACAATTCCTTTCCATCCGGGAGCCTGTGCTTACTATAAGGAAAAAGGAATTACAGTTTCTTCAGAAGACAAGAATTAAAAAGAAAGGAAAAGTATATTGATAAATAACTTTCATAATGAATGTTATTACAGTATATTGGAATAAAATGAATATACAGTTAGATATGTATCAGACACTTGCCATAGCAGTTGTAGTGTTGATACTTGGACAATTTTTAAAAAGCAAAATTGATTTTCTTGAAAAATTTTGTATTCCTGCACCGGTTGTAGGTGGTTTACTTTTTGCAATATTCACCTGCATCTGTTATGCAACAGGTTTAGCAGAATTCTCATTTGACGATACTTTAAGAGAAGTTTGCATGGTATTTTTCTTTACATCTGTAGGTTTTCAGGCAAACTTAAAAGTTTTAAAAAGTGGCGGAAAGTCTTTAATAATTTTCCTGGCACTTGTTGTTTTACTTATTATTTTTCAGAACGGTTTGGCCGTTGGGGTATCAAAATTATTAGGACTTGATCCATTAATTGGTTTGTGTACAGGTTCTATACCAATGGTTGGTGGGCATGGTACTGCCGGTGCCTTTGGACCGGTTCTTGAAGATTTCAACATTTCAGGTGCCACAACAATTTGTACAGCTGCTGCCACATTCGGTCTTATTGCCGGAAGTTTGGTTGGTGGTCCAATTGGTAGAAAACTTATTGAAAAGAAAAACCTTATGAATACAGTTACAACAGAAGATGACAGCCTGTTAGTTGAAGACGAAATCAAGCATGAGAGACATACAAACATGTATGCCGCAGCAGTTTTCCAAACTATTTTAGCTGTTGGTCTTGGAACTATTTTCTCTTGGTTACTCACAAAAACAGGTATGACATTCCCAATTTATATTGGTGCAATGCTTGCTGCCGCTCTTATTAGAAACTTAAGCGAATACTCAGGAAAATTCACAATTCACATGGGTGAAATTAATGACCTTGGTGGTATTTGTCTTTCATTATTTTTAGGTATAGCAATGATTACTTTGAAGTTATGGCAATTAGCTGACCTTGCGCTACCTTTAATTATTCTTTTAGGTGCACAGCTTGTACTTATTTTCTTTTTCACATACTTTGTTGTTTTCAATGTTATGGGAAGAGATTACGATGCAGCAGTTTTATCTGCCGGTACATGTGGGTTCGGTATGGGTGCCACACCTAATGCCATGGCAAATATGCAGGCTATTTGCGACAGATATGCTCCATCAATTAAGGCGTACCTTTTAATTCCTTTAATAGGAAGTTTATTTGCAGACTTTATTAACAGTTTAGTTATTACATTCTTTATTAATTTTGTTTAATTTTATCGGAGGAAAAAGTCATGAAAAAAGATAACGACAACAAAGGAAAGATTAACCTGTCATTTGATAATTTAGCAATTCCTGAAGTTCACTTACACAGAACTCACAAGGACAATGCAAATGCAGATACAAATAACGAAAACACTGTAAAAAAATCAGTGGCTTCACAATCAGTTGAAGGTAATGAGTCAACAGATTCAAAAAAGAAAAAAACATCAATTAGTTTTGATTCAGTTGCAATTCCTGAAATTCATATAAAAAATAAATAACGATAAATCTTATTTCGTAAAACTGTTGATTTAATAGTAGTATTTTGCTATTATGTCATAGGATTATATAAGTTCATAATACGGTTGAACGTTTCTACTAACTGCCTCAAATAGTTTGCTATAATCTCTTTATTAGTGTAACTATTTGTAGCAGTTTTTTTGTGCCCTGTACTAAGGAGGGACCCGTTCTTTTAGAATGGGAGGATACCTTAGTGCTTGTACTAAGGAGGGACCCGTTCTTTTAGAATGGGAGGATACCTTAGTGCTTGTGCGCAAGTAGGTAATCAATTCTCTTCGAGAATTGGTTACATTATAAGGAGGATTTTTAATGAAGAAATATGATGTAATTATTATTGGTGCTGGTCCCGGCGGTATTTTTGCAACTTACGAGTTGTCAAAGAAAATGCCCAACCTATCCATAGCAGTTTTTGAAGCAGGTCACAAGCTCTCCGGAAGAAAATGCCCTATCGACGGAGACAAAATACCTAACTGTATTCAGTGTAAAAGCTGTTCAATTATGAGTGGTTTCGGTGGTGCTGGTGCTTTCTCTGATGGTAAGTATAATATTACCAACGATTTTGGTGGTACACTTTACGAGCACATTGGTAAAAAACACGCCATTGAATTAATGGAATATGTAGATGAAATTAATATGAAATATGGCGGTGAAGGTACTAAGTTATACTCAACTGCCGGCACAGGTTTCAAGAAAATCTGCATGCAGAATAAATTAAAACTTCTTGATGCATCAGTACGTCATCTTGGAACTGATATTAATTATATTGTTTTGGAAAATATTTATAAAGAACTTGAAGATAAAGCAGATTTCTATTTTGATACTCCTGTTACTTCTATTGAGCATTTAGATGATGGATATTTAGTTCATACAAAAGACGAAACTTTCCACAGTGATAAATGTGTTGTTTCTGTAGGCCGTAGCGGAAGTAAATGGATGGAACATGTTTGTAATGAAATGGATATTCCAACTAAGTCAAATCGTGTAGATATCGGTGTTCGTGTGGAACTTCCTGCTGTTATTTTCTCTCATTTAACAGATGAATTATACGAAAGTAAAATTGTTTACCGTACACAGCAGTTTGAAGATAATGTTCGTACATTCTGTATGAATCCACATGGTATTGTTGTTAATGAAAACACTAATGGTATTGTAACTGTAAACGGTCACAGCTACGAGGGTGAAGAAATGCAAACAGAAAACACTAACTTTGCCTTACTTGTAGCAAAGCATTTCTCTGAGCCATTTAAGGACAGTAACGGATATGGCGAAAGCATTGCCCGCCTTTCAAACATGCTTGGTGGTGGAGTAATTGTTCAGCGTTTCGGTGATTTAGTTAGAGGACGTAGAAGTACCGAAAACAGAATTGAGGAAGGTCTTGTAACTCCTACTCTTGCTGCAACTCCAGGTGATCTTAGCTTGGTTTTACCAAAGCGTATTTTAGATGGTATTATTGAAATGATTTATGCCCTTGATAAAATTGCTCCCGGTACAGCAAATGACGATACTTTGTTATATGGTGTTGAAGTAAAATTCTACAATATGGAAGTAGACATCAACGACCATCTTGAAAGTAAATATGACGGCTTATACATTATTGGGGATGGCAGTGGTGTTACACATTCACTTTCACATGCCTCAGCAAGCGGTGTATTTGTTGCAAGAGATATTTGCGATAAAGTACAGGCTTAATAAACAAAAAGTACAACTATTTATGAGTTCAGCCATTCCTTGGCAAATCATGTTTCATAAATAGTTGTACTTTTATTTTTAATTATCTTTCAATTATTACAAATTTATTTTTTAACCATTTTCCGGCTCTGTCTGATTTTGATTTTCAACATTTGCGATTTGACTTACTTTTATCCCAAAATTTTCTTTAAGTCTTCTTCCGGTGTGCTAATTGGTGATATATTGTAATTGTCTACAAGTATTTTCAACACGTTAGGAGAAATAAATGCCGGCAATGTTGGTCCCAGAAAAATATCTTTTATACCCAAATGAAGCAATGTTAGTAAGATACAAACTGCCTTTTGCTCATACCATGACAATACCATTGACAATGGCAATTCATTAACATCACATTCAAAAGCTTCTGCTAATGCTATTGCTACCTTAATTGCAGAATAGGCATCATTACACTGACCCATATCCATTATTCTTGGTAGCCCATCTATGTCACCTAAATCTAAATCGTTAAATCTGTATTTTCCACAAGCTAATGTCAAAATAATTGAATCCTTAGGTGTTTGTTTTACAAAATCTGTATAATAATTTCTACCAACTTTTGCACCATCACAACCACCTACCAAGAAAAAGTGACTGATTTTACCCTGCTTAACACCGTCAATTACCTTGTCAGCAACTGATAAAACAGTGTTGTGAGCAAATCCTGTTGTTACGAATTCACCGCCATTTATACCTGTCATTTTGTGGTCTTCACTATAGCCACCTAGTTCCAGAGCCTTCTCAATTACAGGTGTAAAATCTTTATCTTCACCAACGTGTACCATTTCTGGATATGACACAACCTCTGTTGTAAACACTCTGTCCCTGTAGCTTTCCTTAACAGGCATAAGGCAGTTGGTTGTAAATAAAATTGGTCCCGGTACATTATCAAACTCTTTCTGCTGGTTCTGCCATGCTGTACCAAAGTTTCCTTTTAAGTGGCTGTACTTTTTAAGTTCAGGATAACCATGTGCCGGTAACATTTCGCCATGAGTATAAATATTGATTCCCTTGCCTTCGGTCTGCTTAAGCAATAATTCTAAGTCTTTTAAATCGTGACCTGATATTATTATAAATGGACCGGCTTCAATTGTTAGTGGTACCTTTGTAGGAACCGGAGAACCATATGCACTTGTATTTGCCTTGTCCAAAAGTTCCATACATTTTAAATTAACTTCTCCAACTTTCAATACTGTTTCTAACAACTTGTCCCCTTCTAAGTCATAGCTTATTACTGATAAAGCTCTGTAGAAAAAGTCGTTTACTTCCTTATCTTCCATCCCAAACATTAATGCATGATATGCGTATGCTGCCATACCTCTAATTCCAAACAATATAAGGGATTTTAATGAGCGAATGTCTTCATCTGCATTCCATAATTCTTCCATATTGTAATCATCTGTATTTCCACATCTGGCTACACAGGCAACACAGCCTGGTACAATTCTGTCTTTTTCCTGATGAACTTTTTCAATCATTTCCTCTAAAGTATTGTCATTAAAGTTTACGTTTGTAACTGTTGTAAATAAACCTTCGATAATAATTCTGTCTGTATTTTCTGTTTTCTGATTATTGCCGCATGCCTTTGCCAAGCCAATCAAAGCACCTGTCAATTGGTCCTGCAAGTTGGCTGTGTTGGCTGTTTTACCGCAAACACCAATACTCTTTGTACAACCACTACAACCTGCTGTCTGCTCACACTGAAAGCAAAACATGCTATTTAAGTTTTCTAAATTTGTTTTTGTATTACTCATTTTTCTCATTCTCCTGTTTTTAATTATATTTTTATTATTTTCTTTTTTTGTTATTATTTCTTTAGTTAAACAAATTGTGTATTCAACTTATTACACAATTTGAAATTTATCTGTTTTTATTTCTTATACGCAATTTAAGATTTTCCTGTTTTTATTACTAACATATGATTTTTAATTTTCTTATTTTTATTATGTGCATACAATTTTATACGCAGCTGATTTAAGTTTTCATTAAGAAATTTTAATCAAGTATTTCTCCATTAATTGATACTGTTACAACTCTCCATGGAATGAATTTCCCACTGTTTTGAAGAGCATTTTTTGCAGCCATTTCCAAGCCACCACAACATGGAACCTCCATTCTAATAATGGTTACTTCCTGAATATTATTTTGTTTAATTATCTCTGTAAGCTTTTCGCTATAATCCACCTCATCAAGTTTCGGACAGCCAATGAGAGTTATTTTTCCTTTCATAAACTCTTCATGAATGTTAGCGTAAGCATAGGCTGTACAATCCGCTGCGATTAAAAGTTTTGCGCCGTCAAAATATGGGGCATTAATAGGAACCAGCTTAATCTGACATGGCCACTGTCCTAGTCTTGACTGTTGCTTTCCGTAAGAAGTGACAATTTCTTCGTTATTTTCATTATTGTTCAATTCTCTCATTCTGCTTCCGGGACAGCCACTGTGTTTCTCAGATTGAACTTTTTCTGTATTACTATGATTCAAAACTTTCATTCTACTACCAGGGCAACCACTTTGGTTTTCAGACTGTTCTGTTTTTTTCTTCTTCATATTTTCCATAACTGCCTCATGGTCATAAGCCTTTGCCTCGCGCTCTACAAATGTTATGGCACCTGTTGGACATGATGGTAGGCAATCCCCCAATCCGTCACAGTAATCATCTCTAAGCAGTTTTGCCTTTCCATTAACCATGCCAATTGCACCTTCGTGACAGGCTGTAGCACAGGCTCCGCATCCATTACATTTTTCCTCATCAATGTGTATAATCTTTCTAATCATTACAACCTCCTAATATAATTTGTAATTTTTAATCCTTATTTTGCAATTAAACTTTTCTCACAAGCTCCTACGCAAATTTGAATTTCCATAAGCAATTTGTTTTGCGTTCTTTTTATTTTTGTTTTAATGTATTTGTTGCTTTACAATGGTTATTATATTAGAATGAAATTATTATTTACGTTGTTATAACCACGTTTTTTAAACTTTTTTTAAAAGGATTTATTATATGAAATTATCTAATTTAAAATTTTTAAACGATATATCAAAATTAAAATTTTTCAAAAATGTCACTATTGACGAGTTGCAGGAATTAAACAATCTTGGGGCTTTTTCTGAAAAGTTTTTTCCTAAAGGCAATATTATTTTTCACACCGGCGATGTTGTTTCAAGAATGGGAATTGTAGTAAAAGGACAGGTTTTTATTGAAAGTAATGATTTGTGGGGCAATCGTAGTATTCTTAGTGTTGTTGAAAAAGGACAGGCTTTTGCAGAATCATACGGATACACAAAATCTCCTATGTTAGTAGATGCCGTAGCTGCCGAAAATTCTACTGTTGTATTTTTTAATTTGAACGTATTGCTGGAAGAAATTTATCAGTCTTACTCATGGCAGTTTAAAATCCAAAAAAATCTTCTGTTAATTGCTACAAACAAAAATATTATTTTATCAAATAGAAGTTTTTGTACTGCACCTAAAACCATACGGGAAAGACTTTCAATCTACTTTTCCCAACAGGTTATGATTAACAAAAGTAATGAATTTTCAATTGCATTTAACAGGCAACAGCTTGCTGATTTTCTTAATTTGGATAGAAGTGCCTTGTCTAAGGAGCTTTGTAAGATGAGAGATGAAGGTATGATTGAATTTCATAAAAATCAATTTAAACTAAAGGAATAAGACTGCCACTAATTGGCAGCCCTTATTCTTTTAATTTTCATTATGTTATGTATTATCTTATCGCAAAAAATATAGCTACAGTTTTTTCATACTGTAACTATAGCTATATTTCTTATACTATTCTATTCTTCAATTACTGCTGTGGCAATTGCATTTGGTTCCACTTCCATTTCTGCGCAATAACCATTTAATCTCAAGTATGCAGGAATTTTTTCTTCTGTTCTGTTAAGCATTACTACTGCAATCTTATTATCTTTCTTAAACGCAGTAACATCTAACCTGTCTGTATATTTTGTAAATCCAATTCTTACTGCACCTTTTTCAATAAAATGGCTAAAATGCCACAAGTGACCACATATATTACTTTCAATTAACTTCTTATTTTTTGTGTCATATAAATATGGTGCGTCACAGAAATTCCCTACGTGATTTGGTCCACCTATTTCATCTAACACAATGTTCCAGTCTAAAAATGTGTTCATGCCATTATTGAAGTTTCCTATAATATCATGAGCATACTTTTGCGCATTTTTCAAATAATCTGTTGCTGCAAATTTGCTGTATTCAATACAAGCCTCGGATAAAAGTAACTTCTTATTTGGAAACTTTTCTTTAATCATCTGCAAAGCTTCAAAATGATCACCGCTGTACCAATGGAACGCGATTCCAGCAACCATATGGTCTGTTTCTTCATCAATAATTGTATTAGCCCATTCAAAAGCTCGCTCTTTATTATGATCCCAAATATAGATTTCAATATCATCTAACTTATGTTCCACTAATGCCGGCCACATATATTTTTTCAAAAATTCTTTCTGCTCCTGCGCTGTATATATACATGAGTCCCAGGTTTGGACAGCCTCAGGTTCATTTTGCATTGTAAGCTTTGTTACTTTATAGCCTCTGCTTCTGTACTCTTCAATGTATCTGCAAATATAATCTGCCCAACGTTTTGTATATTCCTTTTTTAGCTTGCCACCATAATTTCTGTCTCCATTTGTTTTCATATAAACCGGTGGGCTCCATGGTGATAACATAATTTCAATCTTTTCTTCATACTTCTCTTCCACATCATCTAACAGCGGTATAATATATTTTTCTACCCTCTCAAAGGAGAACTTATTAAAGTTCTCATCTGCTTCATCTGAATCAGCCTCGTAATGCTCCAAAGAGAAATCACAACTGTCAATTGGAATTCGAACTAAATCATATTTCATGTTATCTTTTCCAAAATAGTTTAATATCATTTCTTTCTTCTGTTCATCATCCATTAATGAATAAACATATCCTGCTGAATCTGTTAAAGCTCCACCGAATCCTTCTACCTGTTGGTACTCAACTTCAGGATATAAGTTAATTAATTCATTTTCCCTTTCATCATCTTTAATAAAAGTAATATTTTCATTTACTGTTTTCTTTACATTATCCTTATATGTAGTTGTTATTAAATTTAATTTCATAATTATCTCCGTTCCGTTATCTTAATTTCTATACAAGCCCCTCTCTTTTGCCAATTCTATACTGCTTTGGGGAAACACCTTTTATTTTCTTAAAGACTTTTGAGAAATATTTTTCATCATTAAATCCAACTTTGTATGCAATCTCATATGTTTTCAAATAATCCTGTTCCAAATAGCAACATGCCCTGTCCACACGAACAGTATTGATATAATCCACGAAACCACAATGTACGTTCTGATTAAATAAAGATGACAAATATCCTCCTGATATTCCAAGCTGTTCTGCCACTTCTGCAAGCGATAAATTTTCAGCATAGTTTTCAGCAATATATTCAAAAGCCTGATTTACTAAATGATTTGTCTGCTTCCCTTCTCCGGTTATCTTAATTTTTTCTTCTTTTCCAATATACTTATCTGCCAATCTGTTAAGACACTCTAAGATGTCTGTTGCTCTTGTAGGTTTAAGCAAATATTCTTTTGCTCCATACTTTAATGCCTGCTGTGCATACTTAAATTCATCATATCCACTTAGTATTATAATTACTGGATTAAGTCCTGCCTTTATAGCTTCTTTCATTACTTCAATTCCGTTTTTTAATGGCATCTGCACATCTAACAAAATCATATCCGGCTGAAACTTTAATACAGCGTCTATAGCTTCCTGTCCGTTTTCTGCCTCATATATTTTGTCAAACCTGTCTGTGTGCAACTGTAAGTATTTTACAACTCCTCGTCTTATTGTATCTTCATCATCAGCTACTAATAATTTTACTGACACTATACTTCCTCCCCTTCATAAGGCAATATCAAAATTACCGTTGTTCCAACTCCGATTTTACTATTAATTTCTAATTTAAAATTATCTCCATATTTTAATTCAAGTCTCTCTTTTATGTTTTTAATAGCATATCGACCAATTCTTTGCTTTGCATATTTGTCTGTTTCCTGTTTCCAGATTTCCTGTATCTGGTCCTTGCTCATTCCAATTCCCGTATCTTCTATTTCAAAATGTAAGAATTCTCCTTCTCTTTTTCCTGAAAGATTTAATTCACATGGTTTACTTACATTTTCAAAACCATGTACAATTGCATTTTCAACAAAAGGCTGAATAATAAGCTTTGGAATTTTTGCTTTATTAATGTTTTCATCAACACTAATGTTATAATTTAGTCGCTTTGAAAATCTCATTTTTTGAATTTGCAAATATCTGGCTACCAGTTCTATTTCCTGACCTACAGTTATTACACCTTGTCCTTTGCTTAAAACCAATTTGAACAACTGGGACAATGCGTAAACGCTTTCTGCTATATCATCATCTCCGGCTTCCGTTGCCTGCCAATACAATGAATCCAATGTGTTATACAAAAAATGGGGGTTGATTTGAGATTGTAGTGCTGCTAACTCACTTTCTTTTTCTTTCAGAGTTATTACATAGTTTTCGTTAATTAATTTTTCTATATCTCCAACCATTTTGTTAAAACACCTTGCCACTTCACCGATTTCATCACTTGTAGATACTCCCACCTGCTGATTAAAATCACCTTTGGCAAATTTTCTAATGGCTTCACTCACCTGTCTTAAAGGCTTTGTGAAAATATTAGAAATAATCACCAACAATGGCAATAGACCTGCAAGCATTCCAACTAAAAGTAAAATAGGCATGTATGCTATGTCATAAGCCTGCATCTGCATGCTATACTTTGGAACTACCTTACAGATAATACTTGAGTTTAATCCCATTTGACTACATATTATTTCATAATTCCTGTATGAAAAATGTTCTTCTCTAGTATTGTATTTCTGATTAACAAATTTCTTGCTTAATAGATATTTGTGTACATCTTTATTGATTTTTCCGGCACCGGCTATTTCACCACCGTTTTTGTCAATGACCACAATACCTGTTTCATCACCATCAACTATGCTTTCGCATAGTCTGGTGAAAGGCTCCTTATTAGTACCAATAACAAGGTAACCTAAATTTTTATTATGAGCAAGATCCACTATTTTTCTATACAATACGATCTTATCTGAACGATTGGTTGAAAAAGTATCTCCGTAACCTTTGCTGACACTTTTCCACATCATACCGTTTTCACATTTTGTAAAAACATCTTTATATGTTTTTGTACTTTGTACTGTCTTTTTGTTAGCAATATATGAACTTCCATCCATACATCTTAAATATGATCTTATCCCATTTTCAGGATAGATAGCTACTGTACGAATGTTTCCTTTTATAGCCATCATGTCCTGAATTATCTGCATCGGTGCCTCTTCAAGCCACAACTTTGCATTTTGATTTTTGCTACTACAATCAGTAGTCTTTAGGAGTGCATTAATATCGCCATTAATGCATATATACGTTGAGAAATCTTTTATTTCCGTTTGTAACACATTAATACTTTCCGATAGTGTATTAATGCCTGATATGTCTTTTTCTAATACTTTGTTAATTTGATTATTGTAATTGTAAATTACAAGTACAATACATACTGCTACTAAAACAGGGGTTATAATTAAATACCCATAAAAAATCAACTTTTTCTTTACACTTAGTTTGCTGACCCACTGCTTTAATCTTTTCATATTGTTTCTTCCCTCGCTATATCATCTAAAATTTTAGACTTTAGATAGCTTAACGTTCATCGGAACATTATTATAATATCTTTAACCCTTAACGGCTCCCATAGCTACACCCTTTGTGATATGCTTATTTAAGATAATATAGACAATTACTGCCGGCGCTGCTGTTAATGCCATAACCGCAAACTGTACAGCATAGTTAGAAGAATACTGCCCTGTAAATTCTAACACCGAGAATGGAAGTGTTTTCCATTTTGGTGAACTTAAATATGTACTAGCCATCATGAATTCATTCCAGTTGTTAAGGAATGCCATAATCGCAACTGTTGCAATTGATGGTTTTAACATAGGTGTTATTATTCTAAAAATAATTCTGTAAATACCACAACCGTCCATAATAGCGGCTTCTTCTAATTCTAATGGTATCTGGTCAATAAAACTTGTCATTAAGAATAATCCCTGTGGCAATGAGAATGCTACATAAGGAATAAGCAATGCCCAAATAGTATCGGTTAATCCCAACTGACTATATATCTTATAGTTTGGAAGCAGTGTTGCGTGAATAGGAATCATCATTCCCATTAATAATAATGTTTTAGTAAAACCGCTAAGTCTCCAGCGCATTCTTCTACAGGCGAATGCTGTCATTATGGATACTAAAACTACTATTACTACCGCAAGCACATTTATAAGTATACTATTTTTGAAATATAATAGGAAGTGTCCATCTACAAAAGCTTTTACATAATTTCCCCATTGTATTTTTTTCGGTATGATTAAAAGTCCACTTGTAAACATTTCATTGCTGCTCGCCAATGAAAAATCTATAAGCCAGATAAGAGGGAATATCTGTATAATTGCTATTATAATCAGCACAATCCACAAAATAGGTTTTGTGATTTTTTTCTGTTTCTTTCCTGCTGTCTTCATACTATACCTCCCTTACCTTTCTTATTCTCTGTCTTTGTTGTCTTTTTAACTTTGCAACATCTTTGTCTTCAAATACTTTATTCAAAAGCACTGTAACTATTAAACAGATAATAATGAATACAACACCAATGGCATTACCATATCCGTATTTGAAAGCTTTAAACGCCTGCTGGTATAAATAGTTTGCAGCAAACTGTGTGCTGTTTCCAGGTCCACCGTTTGTCAACAAATATACTGTTTCCATCTGTTTTAAAGCTGAAATAACCGCCATTGTTACGTTTACCTGAATAACCGGCTTCATTAATGGAAGTGTTATTCTTAAAAATGTCTGTGTTTGTGAAGCTCCATCAATAGCGGCTGCTTCATATAAAGTAGGATCAATGTTTTTAATTCCTGTGTAGTAAATTAACATTCCCCAACCAAATCCATGCCAGATTAATACTATAAGCACTGACCAAATAGCTGTGTCCGTGCCGAACCAGTTTATGTCACCTTTTCCGCCAAATGCTTTAATTATGTTGTTCAATAACCCAAAGTCAGGATTGTAAATAAATTTCCAAAGGTAAGCAATTACCGCAACAGAAATTACATTTGGAATGAAGTAAACGCATCTAAAGAAATTTTCCCCTTTTCCTCCAAGTTTATCTAATACTGCTGCTACAATCATGGCAAGTGGATGCTGTATGCAGATAAAACCAATTGCTAATAACAAAGAGTTTCTAAGTGATATTGCAAATGCCTTATCGTGCAATAATTCTTTATAATTTGCCAAGCCGATAAAATCTGCTGTTCCCATTCCTGAATAGTCTGTAAAACCATAGTACACACTTAAACATATAGGTGCTAATATTGCAAAAACAAATAATAACAGCCCTGGCAATACTAAGCTTAAAATTACAAGTTTATTACCATATAATTTCTTCACCTCATTCTCCTTCCCCTATCTTTTTAGATAGATATGACCGTCAGGGATAATTCTCTGGCGGTCATATGTAGATTTTCAATAATTATTTATGTTTCTTTTTTATTTACATGAATCGCCAATTATCTTTAAGAAGTCATCAACACTCTTGCTTCCATTTGAAACGCTCTGAATTTCGCTTTCAATACTTGTCTTAAATGTTGAAGGACCGCAATCGTTAATAGGTGTTCCTGATAAGCTTGTTGCATTGTTTACTGCATCAACAAACTGCATCTGTAATTTTGTTTCTTTTCCTGTCATGTATGCTGACTGATCCTGAGCTGACATTCCAACTCCGTTTTCCCAACCATACTTTGAAAGTTTATCTGGCTGATACATATAATTTAAGAATTTAATAGCTTCTTCTTTGTGTTCTGATTTTGAAGATACTGCGTATCCACCACCATTCCAAGCTGCAATGTCTGTAGCTTTTCCTTTGCCACCGTCAATTATTGGCATTGTAAATACTCTGATGTTTTCTCTAATTTCCTTAGGAATGTCTTCATTTAATGCCATTGAAGCTTCCCAACTACCCATGTAGAACATAGCTGCCTGTCCGTTTGTGAAAAGGTTTTGCGCTGTTCCGTAATCCTGTGAGTCATATCCCTTCTGGAACATCTTAGCATCTGCTGTCTGCTTTAAAATTTCTGTAGCCTTCTTAATATTTGCATCTGAGAAGTCACCCTTCTTAATTGCATCTGAAACAGTACTTGAATAATCAGAACCTGTTAATTTGTAAAGAATGTCTGAAAGGTAAACAGCCATTGGCCATCCATCTCCACCATCCATTGCAAGAGGAATAATTCCCTTATCATTAATCTTCTTAGCAAGTTCTAACAATTCATCATATGTCTTTGGAACTGTCCATCCATTTTCCTTAAACATTTTTTCATTATAATAGAAACCTGCAACGTCTGTGTTTCTTGGAAGACCATATAATTTTCCATCTTTCTTAAAGCCATCTAATGAACCTGAAATGAATCCGTAATCTTTGTAGTCATCTTCATTTAACTCAGCTAAAACTCCTGCATCAAGAACTTCATCTAAGAATGAAGGCTGTCCCCAAATACTAACAACATCCGGCATACCTTCCATTGAATAAGCCTTGAACTTTGTTTTGTAAGCTTCCTCATCTAAAGCTTCAACCTTAATAGTTACGTTTTTGTTTTCCTTCATATACTCATCAATAATCTGCTGTTCAACAAGACCCTGACCATTCTTTCTGTCTGGAAGATTTGTGAACACCTTGAGAGTAACCTTGTCGTCTCCCTTCTTTGCACTACTGTTTGTGTCTGCACTCTTTCCACATCCAACAGCCATAGTAACAACCATAGTCAACGCAAGCACAGTTGATAAAAATTTTTTTCTCATACTAATTCTCCTCCTCTTTCTTTAAAAATTTTTCATCCCTTTGTGTGATAACCAAATAGTATCATTTAAAATAGTTTTTAAACAGATGTAAATCTTACAAAAAGGTGTAAAATCTTCGACTATTAAAATTTACACCTTTTTAAATCTTTTTATGAACCTTATAAGCAATCTTATGAAGTTAAAACCCTTTAACATTATTTTATAAACTATTATGGTTACACTTTTTAAGTATATGAGACATGTAATTTATATATTCTTATTTTTTAACCAATTCCAGAAGGGAATTGATTACCTTCTTAATGCATCCACAATCAGATTTATGTCGTTTTTTTTACATTTGTCAGTTTATTCTTGACCATATAAGCATATAGCGATATGGTTAATACAGTTTAATTTTTTAAGCTTATACAAATATTGAGTTATTGAAAAAGGAGGAAAGCTATGAAATTCAAAACTATTTTATCAAGTTTGATTTTAGCAATAGCAGTAATAATTGCTCAGAAATTAAACTATATGGTAGAGGCCAAGGTAAGCACTACATATAATGCTACATATCAATTTGTATGGTGTTCAATTATTATGCTGGTTTTAGGCATTGTAGTCGGATTAAATGTAATATGGATTTTAGAGGCATCTAGTTATATTGATACTATTGTAGCCATAGTGCTTCAGATTGTAGCTGCGGTTGTTGGCTTCGAAGTATTTCAAACTATAACATTTTTGCCATTTATGATAATAGGCGTTTATGTTTGCATACTAACATTACAGCTAATAAAAAAATCTAAATAAAAAATGACAATAAAAATACGATGCAACAAATTTATTGCATCGTATTTTTTCTTAAATTATATAATTTTTAACTTATTTTAATTTCCAAATATCTTCATTGTACTGTTCAATAGTCCTATCTGATGAGAAGAATCCTGCATTTGCAATATTTACAAGCATTTTCTTAGCCCATTCCATTCTATTGTTGTATTCTGCATAAGCTTTTTCTTTTGTTTCAACATACTGGTCAAAATCAGGAAATGTCATAAACCAGTCTTTGTTTAATAGTTCATTTTTTAATCTTTCAAGATTTTCTCTATTACCAACCTTTAACATTTCATCGCTTGTAATAAAATCAACAGCTTCTTTTATTTTTTCGTTGCTTTTGTAATAATTTCTTGAAACATAATCAGACTTAGCATAATGTTCGATTACTTCATCGCTTGATTCACCAAAAATGTAAATGTTGTCATCTCCTACAAATTGGTGAATTTCTACATTTGCGCCATCTTCAGTTCCTAAAGTTACTGCTCCATTAAGCATAAACTTCATGTTTCCTGTACCGCTTGCTTCTTTTGATGCTAATGAAATCTGTTCTGAAATATCACAGGCAGGAATAAGTTTTTCTGCTAATGTTACATTATAATTTTCAACCATTACTACATTTAAGTAAGGGCTAACTTTCGGATCATTGTTTACGATTTTCTGTAAACATAAAATCAAATGAATAATATCCTTAGCAATAATGTAAGCAGGGGCAGCCTTTGCGCCAAAAATTACTGTAATTGGAGTTTCAGGTTTGTTACCTTTCTTTATTTCTAAATATTTGTGAATAACATATAAAGCATTCATCTGCTGACGTTTATATTCATGTAAACGTTTAATTTGAATATCAAAAATTGAATTTTCATTTAAATTAATTCCCTGTGTGTCAGCTAAATATTTTTTCAACTTATTCTTATTATCAGCCTTAATTTCAAGCAATTTGTTTAAAGCATCCTGATTATCCATAAGGCTTTCAAGTTTCTTAAGCTCCATTGCATCCTTCTTAAATCCATCACCTATCCATGCCTGAATCTGGTCTGATAATTCACTGTTACAATGAAGAAGCCATCTTCTAAATGTAATTCCGTTTGTTTTGTTATTAAACTTCTCAGGATAAATTTTGTAGAAATTATTAAGTTCTGAATTCTTTAAAATTTCAGTGTGAAGTGCTGCCACACCATTTACACTAAATCCATAATGAATATCGATGTGAGCCATGTGTACAGTATCATTTTTATCTATAATAACAACACTTTCATCATCAAACTGTCTTCTTACTTTATCATCTAAAATTTCAATAATTGGTACTAACTGCGGAACAACTTCCTGTAAATAACTAATTGGCCACTTTTCCAAAGCTTCTGACAAAATAGTATGGTTTGTGTATGCACATGTTTTCTTTACCACATTAATTGCATCATCTATTGACATACCTTCCTGAACTAACAAACGAATTAATTCAGGAATTACCATTGTTGGATGAGTATCATTTATTTGGATTACTGCATAATCATAAAGGTCATATAAATTGCTTCCTTTTGCCTTGCACTCATCAATTATAAGTCTTGCTCCATTACTTACCATAAAATACTGCTGGTAAATTCTTAATTTTCTTCCTGCCTCGTCGCTGTCATCAGGATATAAAAATAATGTAAGGTTCTTAGCTATGTCATTTTTATCAAAGTCAATTCCATCACCTACAATATTTTCATCTACTGTATCAATGTCAAATAATTCTAACTTGTTAGTTCTATTCTCATAACCTGTAACTGAGATTTCGTACATTCTTGATGTAACTGTAAAATCCTTAAACTGAACTGGATATGTTACGTCTGTCTTCTTGAGCCATGTATTTTCACCAATCCAAGGATTAGGTGTTTCTTTCTGCATATTGTTTTCAAAAACCTGTTTAAACAATCCTAAATGATAATTAATTCCAATACCTGAGCCTGGAAGGCCTAATGTTGCAATTGAATCTAAGAAGCAGGCTGCAAGTCTTCCAAGACCACCATTACCAAGTGATGGCTCAACTTCTATTTCTTCAATTTCTGAAATATTCTTTCCTGCCTGTGTTAACATTTCTTTTACTTCATTGTAAATGCCAAGATTAATCATGTTGTTTGAAAGCAATTTTCCAATAAGAAATTCTGCTGAAATATAGTAAACTTTTTTCTTTCCTTCGTTGCTTTCTTTTTCATCTGCTAACTGCTGTGTAATGTTTAAAAGTCCATTATAAATTTCGCTGTTACTACTTTGTGAAATTTCTTTTCCTAACTGCTGCTGTAATCTTTCTTTAATATTCATATATAAAACCCTTTCCTTAAAAAGCCTTTTAATTAAAATGCATTATAAGATGTGTTTATGCACTACCATAAAAGGTGTCAATAGTTACGTTATTGTTTTACCTGCTGGCTTTACTGTACCAGTCTTTTGTTATTAGTAATATATCATCATTTTTTAGTGTATTCTTGCAATATTATCTCATTTTATTGTACAATACTATCATCAATATATTATTTCCATAAATACTGGTTTCAATTAGGAGTTTTTATGAATACAATAGAGTTTCAAACTTATAAAGAGCAAAAATCACATACCACAGATGAGTTTCCATACAACACTTACCTTTGTACAATTCCGCTTGATTTTCCATCTGTGCCAATTCACTGGCATGAAGAAATTGAGTTAATTGTTATCCAAAAAGGAAAGGGACTTGTCACTTTAGATTTTATTGAATATGAAGTTGAAGCCGGCAATACCATTATTGTACTCCCGGGGCACCTACACTCTATACGTGAAATTTCAGGAGAACGTATGGAATATGAGAATATTATTTTTAAGAAAGAACTTCTGTTTTCTGCAAAAGAAGATATTATAAATTCAAAATTTTTTGAGCCTTTATTTAGAGGTGAAATTAATATCCAAAATTTTATTACACCGAAACTTTCTTTCTATGATGATTTTTCTAACATTATAAAAAATATGGATTCATTAAGCGAAAAAAGAGATTTTGGTTTTCAGATTATGATAAAAAGCAATTTATTTAAACTTTTTTATATTCTTATTCAAAACATGAAAGCTGCCCAATCTAAAGATAATAAGAAATCTGAAGAGAAGGTTAAGGAAATTATTTCTTATATTCATGAACATTATTATGAAGATATTAAACTTAAAGAAGTTGCTGATTTTTGTAATTACAGCCCATCTCACTTTATGCGCTTTTTTAAGGAACATCTGCACACAAGCTTCACTAAATACTTAAATGACTATCGATTAATTCAGACAAAAAAACTTTTAAGCGAAAGCGATTTAAGCATTCTGGAAGTAGCCGGGAGATGTGGGTTTAATAATATTTCATATTTTAATAGGCTCTTTAAGCAAAAATATAACCTAACTCCTAGGGAGTTGCGGGGGTGAAATAAAATCAGTAACATTGATTGAAAAACTCATTGCAAAATCGAAGTTTTTTCCAATACATTAAATAATGTATTTTCGGTTTTTCTGATATTTTATGTGTTATAATCCTATTAAAACTGTTGAAAAAATCTTAATTGTTTGCATACCAAAATAGCGGCTAGCATTTTCTTCTGCAAAAGTTATTGCAACAACTTCTTAAAAATCACAATGATTTTGTTGCGTTAATTTTTTCAATTAAGGTTTTATATTTTTAATCTGACAGCATCAAGCTCAATTCGTATTGGAATGAATCTAACATATTATTATGAATGTTTATTGCTTCTGCTGTATCATAGTCAATAAGCTTGTCATTTTTAATTGCAACAATTCGGTTTTGTTTTCCCTGAGTTAAAATTTCAACAGCATAAGCACCCATTAATGAACCATACATTCTGTCCTTTGCTGTTGGATTGCCACCACGCTGTATGTAGCCTAACACAGATACTCTTGATTCTATGCCTGTTTTCTCGCAAATTATTTCTGCCAGTTTTGGTGCATCTGTAACGCCCTCTGCAACTACTACCAAGTAACTGTTTCTTCCCTCTGCGTGTCGCTGTTTTATTGCATCAGTAATTGTGTCATAATTACCATTCCATTTTTCAGGAAGTACGATAGCCTCTGCAGATGTTGCCATCCCTGCCCATAAAGCAATGTAACCTCTTTTTCTACCCATTACCTCAACAACACTACATCTTCCATGGGAAATTGAAGAATCTCTTATCTTATCAATTGCCTCTGTAGCAGTATTTGCAGCTGTATCAAAACCTAATGTGTATTCGCTACATGAAATATCTCTGTCGATTGTTCCAGGGATGCACACAACATTGACACCCTGTTCTTTAAAATCAATTGCGCCTCTAAGAGTTCCATCCCCTCCGATTGCAACTAACGCATCTACATTGTTTGCTCTAAGATTTTCTGCTGCCTGTTCTCTATATTTTGTTTCAAGAAATCTTTCACTTCTACTTGTTAAAAGAAAAGTTCCTCCCTGACTATTAATATTTCTCACATCATCTAATGTAAGGTCTTTTGTCTCCCAATCAATTAACCCTTCATATCCTCTGTAAATTCCCACAACTTCTATATTATGATGAAATGCACTAAACACAACCGCCCTAACAGCTGAGTTCATTCCCGGTGCGTCTCCACCACTTGTTAAAACTGCAATTTTTTTAATATCTTTCATATTTTTTCTCCTGTATCTTTTTGATTTTTAGGCTTGTTTTCATAAATCATTACATGTAATTATTTTCTCCGATAATTATTCTAACAACGAGTATTTTTTATGTCAATAAATTCAATTTACATGCCAAATTATTTGCAGTTAATATTTTGAATAGAAAAAGCGTAAATTCTTTATACCTTTCCAAAATCAAGCTATTTTAAAATTTTGAAAATGGTATAGAATTTACGCTTTCGCTTATTATTTTATTTAATTATAACTGTTGCCCTATGCAACTGCTTTTTCTGTATTCTTTTCGAATAATTTCTTAACACCCTGTACTGCAACGATTACACCAAGGATTAAAAGTAAAATTGCAAAGATTAACTGCAATGTGTTTCCAAGTGTTAATCCTGTTGAAAGGAATGCGCCACCTAATTTGTAAATTGTCATTCCAAGAGCTGTAAATGTTACTGCCATCATGAAGAACATAGGTACCCATAACATCCAACCCTGACGTTTTGTTTTCTTCAAGAATACTGCACATGCTACTAAAGCAAGAACTGATAATAACTGGTTTGCTGAACCAAATAATGGCCAAATTTCTGCATAACCAACTTTTGCAAGTAAGAATGAAAGTACCAATGTAATGATTGTTGCAAAATATTTGTTTGTTACTACCTTCTGGAATGGTGTCATATTTTCTTCTGTTACTCCTTCATCTAAGAAGAATTCCTGGAATGAAAGACGACCAACTCTTGCTACTGAATCAAGTGATGTTAAAGCAAATGCTGAAACTGCTAAGTTAATTAATGTAAATACTAAGCTATGTGGCAAACCAATAACTGATAAGAAGTTTGCGATTGCACCTGCGAAAATCTGTGGCTGTGTTGTTAAGCCCTGTGCTGCTGCTTCGCCTTTTGCAAATGAAGCAACTGCGATTAATGCGATTACTGCAAGCATACTTTCCATAAGCATTGCACCAAATGATACTGGTAACATGTTCTTTTCATTTTTAATCTGCTTTGAAGCTGTACCTGATGAAACAAGTGAATGGAAACCTGATACAGCACCACATGCGATTGTTACAAATAAAATTGGGAACATATACTGTCCATCTACATTAAAGCTTGTAAATGCCTGTAAGTTACATGATGGATTTGAAACAAATACACCGATAACAGCACCTACAATCATAAATATTAACAAATAACTGTTTAAGTAATCTCTAGGCTGTAATAATGCCCAAACAGGAACTACGCTGGCAACAAAAATGTAAGCAAAAATTAAAATGTGCCATGTTTCTCTTGTTAAGTAAATTGGGAAGTTTAAGCCAATTACAACTGCTGCTATTAACATAACAATTGCTATTGCTGTGTTAATCCATTTATGTAATTTTCCATATTTTAAAATCATACCTAATGCAACAGCTTCAAATATAAATAGAATTGATGTTGTTGCTACTGCACCGTTTGCTGCAACTTTCTTTACAGCTTCACCTGCTACTGTAGGTACTGTAAAGCCGTTAAATGTTCCGGCTACAACGTCTGCAAATGCTGCAACTACTAAAATACAGAATAACCAGCAGAATAATAAGAATAATTTCTTTCCTAATTTTCCAATATATTCTTCGATAATATAACCAATTGTACGACCTTTATTTTTTACTGATGCGTACATTGATGCAAAATCCTGAACAGCTCCAAAGAATACACCACCTATAAGTATCCATAATAAAACCGGTAACCATCCGAAAATTGCTGCCTGAATAGGACCGTTAATTGGGCCTGCACCTGCGATAGATGCAAACTGATGTCCAAATACTACGTTTGTATCAGCTGGCACATAGTCAACTCCATCTTCCATTTCATACGCTGGAGTTTTTGCGTTAGGATCAATTCCCCACTTTTTCTGAAGATAGCGACCGTAGAGAAGATATGCTCCTCCAAGAACTACGATTGCAATCACCATCATTAAGATTCCATTCATTTGTATTACCTCTCTTCTTCTTTATTATTTGGATTGCTACGTGCAATCTAATATTTTTTATTACTTGGATTGCTACGTACTTCGTACTCCCGCAATCCAAATAACATACTTACATTATTTTTTATTACCTTGGATTGCTACGTACTTCGTACTCCCGCAATCCTAGCAATTTGCTTGCTTATACTATATTTTTTTATTATTTGGATTGCTACGTACTTCGCACTCCCGCAATCCAAATAACATACTTACATTATTTTTATTACCTTGGATTGCTACGTGCTTCGCACTCTCGCAATCCTAGCAATTTGCTTGCTTATACTATATTTTTTTATTATTTGGATTGCTACGTACTTCGCACTCCCGCAATCCAACCCACACATTCGCATATCGCCCGACTTCGTCGTGCTTTTATGCTCATTTGTGGGGCGTGTTGTCAATAGGTAAATGCACCTTTGTGCAAGCACAGGTGCATTTACCTATTGCAACACTGTAATAAAAAAATAAAAACGCCTTTGTTGTCCTAGGACAACAAAGGCGGATAAATCATTTCCGTGGTACCACTTTGTTTGAGATAACTATTGCTAATTATCACCACTTAACACTGTCTAAATAAACAGTTTCTTCTGTAACGTGAAGAACACGTCCCTGCCTACTAACTAAAAGCTTTAGGAGAGATGCTCCAGGGTGATGTTACAATAAGGCTTTTCTTCCGATTCTCAGCTACCTCGGTTCTCTGTAATCAAGCTACTCTTTGCAATGTATCCCTTTCAACGCAACTTGTTATTTGTTTGTCTTTTTATGTTTTATCACTTATTGTCGAATCTTGCAAGGTTAAATTTTGCACAGATTTTTTTGATATTTCTTAATATTTTTGTGACAATTTTTAAATAATGTCCCTTTATTTATCGTAGTAAATCCTTTTCCATTAAAAATTTCAGTTTCATTTTGCTTGTTTTATTTTCGAATTCAACTTCAATTGTATCCCCTGAAATCCTTTTAACTACACCTTCTCCCAAAGTTTTGTGCTCTATTTTTCCTGTATTTTTTATTTCTTCATACTTATCCCAGTATTCTGACTCTGTAATAATTTTACTTGATGTTTTATAACCTTTTTTTGAATTATTGTAGGCATAAGGTTTGGTTTTTCCTATATTATTCGTCCTTTTTCTTTCCGTTTTTGTAACTATTGGTGTGCTTTCGCCTTTACCAATTGGAGCTGTTGGCGCTTTTGTTCCTAACAATTCACAAATAAAAGTATTACTGCCTTTTTTTGAAAAAATACAAAGATTATTTTTCGCCCTTGTTACGGCAACATAAAATAAACGTCTTTCTTCCTCATATATTTTTATTTCTTCATCTGTTGCTTTTTTCCCTGGTATATATTCAGGAAAAACACCATCTATCGCATCCATTATGTACACATTATCAAATTCCAGACCTTTGCTGGAATGCATTGTGGAGAAAATCAGATTACAGCTAGCGTCATTTTCTTTATTTCTTACAAGTTGTTCCAGTTCTTTCAAACGAGCCACAAAATCAAATACGGACCTTTGATTCTGTGCTATTGTCTGCAATATTTCCAACTTACCATCTTTTATATGATTTTTTTCAAGGTAGTCTTTATAACCCATTGCATTTATAATTCTAAAAAGACCGCTGGCACCATTTTCGTTTGCGAGATTTTTCATATGCAACTTAATCTCTTTTACGCTTTTCACCGTTCCTTTAGGTGTCTGTGGACACTGAAGAACTGCATCTAGTAGGGAAATATTTTTTTCTTTGCTAATTACGCAAGCTTTTTCAGCAACGACTTTTCCCACGTAAGTATTTATTTTAAAATAAATCTGCATAAACATCTCTGTATTTGTCTGGTCTTTTGAAAAATTAATTATGTTTTCAATATCCATTACAACTTTGTTAGTAAAAAAAGTTAAATCTTTATTTTTGATTTTGTATGGTATGTTATTCTGCTCTAGCAAATCTATTACCGGCAAAATACTTTCATTATCCCTGTACAACACAGCTGTTTCATTTTCACAATCTGTTACTACTTTCTCTAAATATTTGTACTGCCCTTTTCTTGTTTTTATGTCGATTAATCTAATTTTATTATTGTTTGGTCTAAAAGCCTTCATTTTCTTTTTATGTCGCAGAGTATTTTTTTGAATAAACCTGTCTGCTGCCACAACAATTTCACCATTAGATCTAAAGTTTTCTTCCATTAAGAGAATCTTTCCGTTAGGATATGTTTTTTCAAATTCCAACAACGCTTCGGGATATGCAGCTCTGAAACCGTAAATACTTTGATCCTCATCTCCTACCATAAAGATGTTTTTGTATTTGCCACCAAGTATTCTAATGATTTCATGTTGAACTTTTGAAGTGTCCTGTGCTTCGTCAACAGAAATAAACTGATATTTTTCCTGAAAATATTCAAGAATTTCAGGTATTGATTTAAGAAGATTCAGGGCGTAAACCATTTGGTCATCATAGTCCATTAATGATTTTCTGCTTAACTCTCTGTTATACATTTCATAAATTTCTAATAATTTTATCTTCTCCTGATTTCCTAATTTCTCTATCTCTTTTTTTGATAACATCATGTTTTTTGCATAAGTAATCAGTGTTATAAGATTCTGAACATCACTTTCAAGAGGATAGCTACCCTGTATATGTTGATAGATTGCTGTTAAAAGCTTCACTTTAAAACCTTCATCTGGAATTAAATTATATGGCTTAATTCCCAGTCTTACTCCACAATAATGTATTATTTTGGCACATACTCCATTAATGGTCCTAAATTCAAGTCTTGATGCCATTTCTTCGCCAAAAATTCCAGCAAATCTTTTTCTCATTTCAATTGTAGCTGCCACTGTATATGTAAGTGTGAGAATTTTTTCTGGCATTATGTTTTTGCAATATATCATATAGCCCAATCTGTATACTAAAACAGTTGTTTTTCCACTTCCCGGCACAGCTAAAAGAAGGGTTGGCATCTCAATTGATGTAACCCCTTCAAGTTGTTGTTTTGTTAAATTTATTTGATATTTTCTGATAAATTCTTCTAATGTCATATTTTCCTCGATATGTTATTAATAAATCATAAATATTAAAAACATAAATTTTTAATCAATGCAATTTTTTATTTGTATGCTCTTAATTATCCGTGAACCTTTGGCTGTCTGTATAAATCTAATCATTTATATACTTTAAAATAATTTCTGCTGTTTTCTCTATTCCTATTACAGATGTGTCAATTGAAAGATTGTAATCTCTTGCATCTCCCCACACTGCATCTGTACAATATTTGTGAAAAGATGCTCTTTTTTCGTCCACTTCCTTAATATTTTTAATTGCCTCTCTTCTGCTAATGCTATCACGCTCTGCCACATAATCAACTCGCCAAGCCTCGTTTCCATGGAGAAAGACCTTCATTACTTCAGGATTATCTTTGTAAATAATGTTTGCACAGCGTCCAATTATAACTGCGTTTTTATCCTTGGTTACTTCTTTTATAAAATCAAGTGCCTTAGACATTGGCTTTTCGTTTCCAAAACTCATGGCTATTCCATACAAAAGACTGTTTACCGGTCTTTCATTAAAAAAGTCGCTAAACTCATCTTCCTTCCCAAGTTTTCTTGCTTCTTCTAATAATCTATTTTTATCAAAAAGTTCCAGACCTAATTTGTCAGCTAAAATCTGTGCCACTTCATGACCGCCACTTCCACATTGTCTTGCTATTGTAATAATCATGTTTTACCTCCCAGAATTTGAATTTTACATATAAATATTTTCATTTTGTAAACGTCATGTTTAGTATATCCTGTTTTAATTTTCAAGATATTCATGCATATATTATCATTTTTTTAATATTAACATATAAATTATTGCGTAACTTTTGAGATATTCACGTATTTATTTTAATTTTAGAAATAGTCGTATGTTTACAGAAAATTAGCGAAAACTGATGCTCCTATCATTGTTAAAATTCCTGCTATTACTATGGACAAACTACTCATTGCCCCTTCTATTTCTCCCATTTCCATTGCCTTTGCTGTGCCGATGGCATGTGAGGCTGTCCCAATTCCAATTCCTTTTGCCACTGGATTAGTTATTCTGAAAATTTTACAAACCACATCTGCAAGTATGTTTCCAAGAACTCCTGTTATGATTATAACTGCCACTGTAATTGTTACATAACCACCAAGTTCCTCTGAAACACCCATACCAATTGCTGTCGTAATTGACTTTGGAAGTAGTGTAACATACTCTTTATGGTTGAAACCAAACAATAACGCAAACGCCAAAATACATCCCAGACTTGTTAATACCCCTGATAAAATACCAAGAAATATAGCCCAAATATTTTCTTTTAAAAGTCTAATCTGCTGATATAACGGTATAGCAAGGCATACTGTTGCCGGTGTTAATAAGTAGCCTAAATATTGGGCACTTTTATTATAACTCTCATAATCTACGTTAAATATCCCCAAACATATAATTACAAAAATAATAGAAATAAGTAGTGGGTTAAAAACGGCAAGCTTAAATTTTCTTTTTAGAAGCATACCTAATTCATAACCTAAAACACTTATAACTATCCCAATTGTTGTTGAATTAATTACTACCTGATTCATTTTTTTTGCTCCTTTTTTTAATTACAAACTGTGTAACTTTTCCAGCTACCACTATTACCAGAATTGTTGAGATAATGGTGATTACAATTAACGGAATTAACATGCCTTTTAACTGATTCCAGTAAACAACAATTCCCACACCGGAACCAATAAACATAATGGGCATGATTTCTATTAAAAATGAACCTGATTCTCTTACGCTGTCAACTTTTACAATTCCTGTTACAAGAAATAACATCATCAGACAAAGACCATATATACTTGATGGAATTGCCAATGGAATCAAATATTTTAAAACCTCTCCCAAACAGGTAACAAACATGATGATTCCAAACTGTCTCATGTACTTCATAATTTTGCTTGTCTCCTTTATTCTTTTATTTTATTATTAGCATATTTGTAGAAAATAAATTTTATGGTGAAACAGAAAAAGCCTGTATCATTGTAAAATTCTAAACTCTATTGGCAAATTGCAGATATTGCTCTGCAAAGCCACATACAATGATACAGACTTTTTTTAATTTTATCTAGTACTTAATGCAATTTGTAAATTTAATTTTTGCATTATTGAAAATAACATTACTCTTAAAAGGTTCTAGCTGGGAACTTTTTTTTCAGTTTTTTACACCCTGCAAAAGCTTTTCTTCCCACTTTAATTTTTTTGTTCTTATAATACTTAACAGTCTTAAGATTGCTACATTTATAAAATGCCTTTGTGCCAATTTTTGTTAAATACTTTGATTTAATAGCAATGGTTTTTAGTTTTTTGTAACCCTTAAAGCCATTTGCATTAATTTCAGTAACTCTACATTTTTTGCCTTTTATTTTTACAAATGAAGGTATAACAAGTTTCTTAATTTTCTTGTTTTTACCCGAAATTGCTACCTTTGTAATGCCCTTCTTTGTAGATTTTACTTTGTATTTAAACTTACCAACAGTATATGTTTTTCCTACTTTTATTGTCGGTTGTGCTAATACCTTTAATGTTTTAAAGGTATTAGCATTTGTATAAAATTCTTCACCATCACTGTTAGTTACTTTTCCATACCAACTGTATTCGCTATCCGCTTTCAAGCCTGAGTATGTACATGAAACTTTGCCTGTTTTCCCATTTACACTCTTGATTGCGTCAGCTGTCTCCACAAAGCCATTAATTGAATTTGTTATCAGGCTTTGTTTTTTATCAACATAATTATAATTTAATTCTACAATATCCTGCTTATAAACAACTGTTCCCTGGTTGTAATTTTCCAACTTAGGATTGTCATAATAATTGAAATCCTTCTTATATGGAGAATATGAATTAACATAAATCTTGTTGTTTTTCAAATCAAAATATAACAGTTTAACGTATTCGTCTCCGCCCTGGGCGTTCGATTGATAGTCGGTACAAATTTCGTAAACAGTTCTTTCTTTTACGCCATCCTTGTCGTCATCAAATCCCATTACATTCATGCTGGCACCACTGTAATGTCCGTTTAACACTGCTATTACGTTAGGGTTCTTAGCAACAACATTAGTCTGAATCAACTTTCCTGCATAGTCTGTAATCGGTGTGTTTGCTTTTTCAGAGCCTCTTGTGTAACGGTGAAGGGCAATGATTGCTTTTCTGTTAGGATATTTTTTCAACACCTGATTCATCCAGTTAATTTCATTTGTGTAAATATCCCAGCTCATATATAAAATAATAAAATCCTGTCCATTCTCAGTAATTAAATCATAATGACCTAAGTTATTCTTATATGAACCACCGTAATAATCTTTGTTTTTAAATCTGTCTGCACCAAAGTATTTTTGATAATTTGTGTAATTTTCCAAACCGGCGCCAACATCGTGATTTCCAGCCAAAACACCATATGGCATGCCTGCATCATCAAAAATCTTCATTGCAGTGTCGGCATTTTTCCACTGAGTCTCCATGTCATAATCATCGGTAATATCACCTGTATGTAGGACATACTTGATTTTCCAATCTTTCTTATTGTCCACAATCCACTGATTCATGTTTTTATAATGATATGGAAAACTTTCTGCATATATCTGTGTGTCTGTTTCCCATGCAAATGCAAAATCATAATTTTCAGGTTTTCCTGTTCCATCCCATAACGTCTGGTTAGCAACTTTTGTGACTTCACTTTGCTCTATTTCAGGATTGCCGTCCTTAGCAATTACCTGTACTGCAACTGTTGCCTTATCATCTTTTACATAGTCCTTGGCTACAAATTTACCTGTTATTTTTCCTGATTTTTCCTCGCCAATAGCTTTCCACTTGCCTGTATTTATATTTTGAACAAACATTGTAAGCTTATGGTCACTGTCAATTCCTGTGGTTTTTCCACTCCAATTAACAACAATTTTCTCCTGAGCTTTAACACTTCCTGTGTTCACCTTAAAAATTTCATAGGGAGCTTTGCCATTGTTACCTGAAACAACCTGTCCTTTCACTATACCGTTGTTTGCCACATTTAAGGCTTTGCCCTTGTAAAAAGTTACATTAGTTTTTTTACTGCCCACATTCACCGATAATGTAGCAGTATTGTTTGTAATCTTTTCTGTTGTACTTGTAATTGCAGAGTTTTTAACATTAAAAGTTACTGTTTTTTCAGTGATATTACCTGCCACATCTTTTGCCACAACTGCCAGCTGATGTGAACCTTCTTTTAGGTCGTCAGGAGAAATCACCCCTGGAAGTTCCACGTCTTTTCCATCTAATGTTACTGCAACGCTGTCTATGCCATTTGCATCTTTTGCCACATCACCTTCAATGATTACAAGCTGTTTATTTAAAGTTGCTTTATCTTTTATGTCTATATTAATTGTAGGTTTTGTGTTATCAACTACGAAATCTACTTTTGTACTTTCCGGAATGCTGTTTGCTTCCTCCGACTGGTCATTGCTGTTTGCGATATTCGCTGTAGTTGTCTGCTGGCTACTATCCTGTGCATTCGCTGTAGTTGCCTGCTCGCTACTATCCTGTGCATTCGCTGTAGTTGCCTGCTGGCTGCTTTCCTGTGCATTTACTGTAGTTGTTTGATTGTTGCTATCTTGCGTATTCGCTGTAGTTGTTTGATTGTTGCTACTCTGATTCTCCTGGGCAACTATTGTGTACTTGCCGTCTTTTAGTTTAGTTGTATCAAGTAACCAGCCAACTGCGTCAACCTCTTTTTCAGGAATTGAAAATGAGACTGTCATTTTGCTTTCCATGCCCTTTGAGTCACCGATTGCATGAACTGCTGAAAGTTCAGTGCTTGTATTTATTTTTGAATTATCCGGTACAATCTTTGTTGGCAAATATACCGAACCATTTGGCAATTTCATCTGTAGTTGAGACACTTTGTAATCGTCCCTGTTTTCGCTAAAGACTTCCGGATACAATGTTTCTTCAAAAGAAGTTCCTGTGTTTCCTGCCCAAAGAGTAAGGTCAACATCGTAAGCCTTTGTTTGCTCATTATATTTAAAATATTTATTATCCACCCTGATTACTTTTGTCATTGTGGAATCTCGCCAAGGATTAAGCAAGGCCAAAATATCTTTTTGTCCATTACTTGTTGCTGTAACTGCATTTTTGTAGCCATTTGCTGTGTCTGCTGTCTGTACAATGAAATAGGCCCCATTTTCCAACATGGCTTTAGTGTTTTGCTTTTGATTATTTAATTTAACAGATATGTTGTTTTCTTTTCCGTCATTTACGGTAACAGTTTTGCTGCCTGAAATAACTTCTCCGGCATTAACATTTAGTCTTATTTTTCCTGTATCATTTTTTAATCTGTTAATTTTTACAGTATTTGCCGCCGACTTGCTAACGCCATAATATGTATAAGCTCTAACTTTAAAAGTAACCTGATCATGTCCAAACAAAATATCTGCCGGGATTTGCATAAAATAATGTCCCAGTCTTTTTTGAGTTTTTTCAGGAACCTTTGTCCACTTGGTTGCATCATCCAACTTGTACCATATTTCAGTTCCAATTAAATATGGTCTTTTTTTAAGTCTTGCCCCACCACTTGGTGTGTTGTGTGGGTTGCTTTCGTCTACATAATCTTTAAAAGCCTTGACTCTTTTTGCTGAAGTTGCGCCCACCAGCAAATCCACGTCATACATAACCTGAAGAGTTTCTCCCTCATTAATTGCCTCTGGTATTGTGTAATTTTCATCAGGACAAATTTCGAGTGTTGGCTTATTGCCATCATCAGCAGGATAATTTGCATTGCCATTTGCCAAAACTTCCTCGTCAATTTTGTTCCACGCACCTTTAATTTCTGCTGTTACTCCCGTAAAGCCTTCCGGTAAAACTTTTTCCACAGTTTCGGGACTTACTGCCTGTGTTTTTATATCATTTTCCTGTGCCGGGATTTGATTTGGTGCGGTAGCTATCATTGCTACTGCCAAGGTTAGTGATAAGATTCTTTTCGTTTTTAGTACCATAATAAACTTCCCCTTTTCTTTAAGTATTTTCACTACCTGTCTATTATAGCACTAAAAACAAAACATTTTACTTTAAATTTTTATCTTTGGAAAATCGTTCAAAAAATCAAACGTAAAATTTTACGTTTGATTTTCAGTCGTATTTTCAGTTTTCGTTTGGTTTTACGTTTGATTTTCAGTCGTATTTTCAGTTTTTGTTTTGCATTTGATTTTTAGTCATATTTTCAGTTTTTGTTTTGCGTTTGATTTTTGGTCGTAGTTATAACTTTTTGTTCCATATTTACTTTCAGTTACTTTACTTTTTTCTGTTTTAATATTTCCAATTTATCGTTTTACTTTACATAATCTAATTTCTTTCGTTTACACTTTTCATTTTATTAAGTCTCTCTGTACTTAACAGCATTAGTAATGTAAAAATTAAAATATACACAGGAAATAACGCTATTGTTATGTGTTGCGAAATTATACCAAATAGTGGTGGCATAAAAGTTGTACCCACATACGCAAATGCCATTTGTATTCCAATAACAGATTGTGAGTTCTCTTTTCCAAAATTAAATGGTATTGAATGTATAATTGATGGATAAATTGGTGCACATCCAAGTCCTATAATTATTAATGCAGTAAGGGGTATCGTATCTAATCCTGTAGGAATAAACATAAGTGCTAAGCCAACTACAATTACAACAATTTCCATTCAAATCATTTTTCTGTCACCTAGTCGGTCTGCTACAAATCCGCATAAAAATCTACCTATAGTAATTCCTATGTATACAAATGAAGCAAACTTCGCCTCCGTCTCATTGCTGATTCCACGATTGATTACAAGGTAACTTGAGCACCATAAAAATGTTCTCTGCTCATAAGGGTGGAATTTTGACTTGTTTTCTTTTTCTTGCTTTACTACTTTCCCAGAATTTCCACCCCTTTGCTTGTTTCTCTGCTCATAGGGGTGGAATTTTGACTTGCTTTCTTTTTCTTGCTTTACTACTTTTCCAGGATTTCCACCCCTTTGCTTGTTTCTCTTCTCATAAGGGTGGATTTTTGACTTGCTTTCTTTTTCTTGCTTTACTACTTTCCAGGATTTCCACCCCTTTGCTTGTTTCTCCGCTCATAAGGGTGGAATTTTGACTTATTTTCTTTTTCTTGCTTTACTACTTTC